>DAIPYU010000127.1:0-13410 GCA_036782635.1 Nodosilinea sp. CTOTU7353 | reverse complement strand
TCGAACTTGCGACCGGCTGATTACAAATCAGCTGCTCTACCAACTGAGCTACACCAGCAAAAGCCTACTTAGTATAGCAACGTTAGTGAGTCACATTATGGTCAAACGGTACTGCTAGCTAAGACCCCGCTTCGTCAGCGGTTTCTAGTTCGGGGGCGGCTTCTATGGGAGAAACGGCTGCGTCGTCATCTTCCTTAAACACCATCCGCAGCAGAGGCGGCGCTAGGAACGTCGTAAAGATAACCATCACAATGATGGCCGCATCTAGGGACTCGGTGAGAACGCCGCTGGCGGCTCCTACCCCCGCAAATACCAGCCCCACCTCGCCCCGAGGTACCATACCAACCCCCACGGCTAGGCGGTTGATGCCGGGCTGGCCAAAGATGGCAAAGCCCGCAATCACCTTGCCGACAATGGCGACCACCACCAAGAACGAAGCAATCACCAGCCCGGCGCGGTTAGCAGGCTCTAGCGGGTTGAGCACGCTGAGATCGGTACGCGCCCCCACGACGATGAAGAAAATTGGCACCAGCATGTCGGCAATGGGGCTGATTTGCTCCTCTAGTTCTTTGTGCTTTGAGGTTTCGGCCAAGATCAAGCCGGCGGCAAAGGCACCCAAAATCGCCTCTAGCTGAATGGCGGCGGCAATGTAGGCCAGCACAAAGGCAAAGATCAGCGAGCTAATCAGCACCTGGCCTCTGGTGCGCATCTGGTTGACGATCGCCACAAAGAAGGGGCTGAGCAACCGGCCCACAATAATAGAGCCGACTAAAAAGGTGGCGGCTCCGGCAATCAGGTAGACCACGTTGAGAATTTCGATCTCGCCGGTTTTGGCCAGGCTGGCGACTACGGCGAGAACGATGATGCCGAGGACGTCGTCAAGTACCGCAGCGCCGATGATGATTTGGCCTTCTTTAGAGCTGAGCTTTTGCATTTCGGCCAGCACCTTGGCGGTGATGCCAATGCTGGTGGCGGTGAGGGCGGCTCCGGCAAATACGGCAGGGATGGTGTCAATGCCAAACAGAGCAATGAGCCCAGCGGTACCAGCGGCGAAGGGTGCTAAGACACCGACGACGGCGACTACCGCCGCCTGGGGGCCAACCCGAATCAGTTCTTTGAGGTCTGACTCTAGGCCAATTTCAAAGAGAAGAATGATCACCCCTAGCTCGGCCAGTACGGAAATGACCTCGCTTTCGCCCTGGAAGACTCTTTGTAACCCTTCGGGGGCGATGTCGCTGGTCATGCCCACCAGATTCATCAGCAGCGACTGTGCTTCACCGCCGCCCTCGGGGAAGACAATCAAGTGCAGGGCCGACACGCCGACAATTACACCGCCGACCAACTCGCCCAGCACGGCGGGTAAGTTAATGCGGGCGCACAGCTCGCCGCCGAGCTTGGCTGCGAGGTAAACCACAATCAGGCTGAGCAACACGCTGGCTAGCACCAGCGGCTCGATCTCGGCTTCTGACACCTCGGCCAACTCTGATGCGTCTACTGTCTCTAATACCTGGGCCAGCCAAGGGCTAACCCAGGGGGTGAGGAATAGATCATTGGTTTGAATACTGCCAATCAGGTCGCTGCCGATGAGGCCACTCATCCAGTTTGCCATGCAGACCGCTCTAACTCATCCTGTCCAATGTACATGAGATTAATCTCTCTGTAGAGTTCACAGAGATCGTTATGGCGGTCGTTCTGCTTGGGGAAAGAGACTTTAAGAGAAGACACGGTGGGAGAGAGAGGGCATTTGGCGGCGCACCTGGGCAATGCGATCAGGATTGATTTCGGCGATCGCAATTCCCTTCTCTACCCCAGCATCGGCCAGCACCATGCCCCAGGGATCGATAATCATGGCGTGGCCGTGGGACTGGCGGCGGGCGTTGTGGAACCCGGTCTGGGCCGGGGCGATCACGTAGCAGGTATTTTCAATGGCTCGGGCCTGGAGCAGGATCTGCCAGTGGTCTTTGCCGGTGAACTCGGTAAAGGCGGCGGGGATTACCAGCACCTCGGCGCCCTGCTGCGACAGGTGGCGGTACAGCTCTGGAAAGCGCACGTCGTAGCACACCGACAGGCCCAGTATGCCAAAGGGCTTAGAGGGGAAGGCGTCAGGCAGCAGGTGACCCGAGATCACGGTGTTGGACTCGCGGTAGGTGTTGCCGTCGGGCAAATTCACGTCAAACAGGTGGACTTTTTCGTAGCGCAGCAGCTCTTGGCCCTCGGGGGAAACCAGCAGAGCAGTATTAAAGACCTTACCCTCCTTGGCGGGCACGGGGTAGCCGCCGCCAATCAGCGTCACCTGGTAGCGCTGGGCCATGGTCTTGAGAAAGCTTTCGCTAGCCTGGCTGATGGTTTCGGCCTGGGCGATCTTAGCGGCTTCGTCGCCTAAAAATGAAAAATTTTCGGGCAGGCTAACTAGCTCAGCCCCCTGACGCACCGCTAGATCGATTAGCTCCTCGGCCTGGGCCAAGTTTTTGGCCAAGTCTGGCACACTGGTCATCTGTACGGCGGCGGCCCGATACGCTCTCATAAATTACCTGGCTGGAGATGGAGAAATCTGGAACTTAGCCGTTCCACAGACTCCAATTTTATTCGCTTGGGGGAACGGTTTGGCCAATTGCCCGCAAAACAGCCAGGAATTATCTAGGGTTGGGGGCCAGGGCCAGAGACCGCCGTGCCAGAGACCACCGTGCCAGAGACCACAGTAATCGACAGTGACCCTGGCCCCACGCTAAGGGTAACGGGTGCGTCGGCGGGGACGGGCTGGGGCTGGTCGCTCTGCGCCGTGCGCAGACTCTCTAGCAGCCAGGGCTGGGCAGAGGCACCGGGGGCGGCCAGGGCCAAAAACTGTCGAGCGTAGACTACCTGGGCCATGGTGAGGGAGGTGTTTTGGGCGGTGCGCGGCAGGAATAGGGTGGCGCGATCGCCGGCTAGCTCTACGGTGGCGAGGCCGTCGGCAGATTTGCCCACGGCGCTGTTGGCGGCGCTGCCGGGAGTAAACGTAAAGGCTAGATCGCTGGCGGCTAGAGCTGCTTGGAGGTCGGCGGTGGCCGTTGCCGGTGCTGCCCCTGGCTCGGCAGCAGCACTGGGGCTGGCGGTAGCTTGGCGGTTGGCGGTGATCGCCCGATTACCCCGATACTCCTCTGCTTTGGCCTGAGCCTGAGCGTAGTTGGCATCGCCGACGGGGACGCTCTCTAGGGCGGCGATCGCCTGATCCCACAGATCGACCACCTGCTGCCAGTCGCTCTGACTTTGGGCGGTTTGAGCCGCTACCGCCGCCTGCCAGCCCAGATCTTTGCCCTGCTGCCAGGGCGACACCGAAAGGTTGTTGAGCAAGAGGTCGGGGTTGGCGGGAGTGGGGGCTTCATGTAGGTAGGCGAGGCCAATTAGGGCGATCGCGATCGCCCCCACCCCGCCAATACTGATTACCAGAGGTGACTTTGCCAGCTTGAGCACCATAAGACCTTGCACCGTAGGGTAGACCCTTAGTTTTTCAGCGGTGCTGGGGCATCAACCGGAAGGTTCAAGGTGCAAGGTATACGGTTTACGGCTCAAGGACTCCCGTAAACCTTACACCGTAAACCTTGCACCGTATCAACCTGTCACTTTTTGCTTGGCAGGTGCCTAGATCAAACAGCTCAGGTCGCCCGCCTTCTGGCTAAACAGCAGGTTCTCGCGGTAGTCTACCGGACAGTCGATCACCGCCGGCACGTCGTCTTCTAGGGCAGTTTTAAGGGTGGGGATAAAATCTTCTGCCGACTCAATTCGGTAGCCCTTCAGCCCCATCGCCTCGGCCAGCTTGACAAAATCGGGGTTGGTGAAGTGAATGTAGGTCGACTCGCCGTAGGAGTTCATTTGCTTCCACTCGATTAGGCCGTAGCCGCCGTCGTTAAAGATGATGGTGACAAAGGGCGTGCCCACCCGCAGGGCCGTCTCCAGCTCCTGGCAGTTCATCATAAAGCCGCCATCGCCGGTCACCGCCACCACCTTGCGGTTGGGGTGCACCAGCTTGGCCGCCAGCGCCCCCGGCAGGGCAATGCCCATGGCCGCAAAGCCGTTAGAAATCAGGCAGGTGTTGGGGCGCAGACAGTGGTAGTTGCGGGCCATCCACATTTTGTGGGCACCCACGTCAGAGATCACAATGTCTTCGGCGTCGAGCACCTGGCGCAGGTCGTAGATTAGCTTTTGGGGCTTGATCGGGAAACCGTAGTCGTCGGCGTATTGCTCGTAGTCGGCCCGAATTTCGTCGCGAATTTTGAGGCTGGTGGGCTCCGGGCGACCCTGGCGCTTCACCCGCTTGAGAATTTCTGCCAGAGAATCTGAGATGTCGCCAATGACCTCGACCTTGGGAATGTAGCTGCTGTCGATTTCGGCGTGGGTGAGGTTGATGTGCAAAATGGGCAGCTTGCCGTCGGGATTCCACTTTTTGGGCGAATATTCCACCAGGTCGTAGCCCACGGCGATGATCAAGTCGGCCTGCTCCATAGCGCAGGTGATGTAGTCGCGCTGCTGCAAACCCAGCGACCACAGCGCCAGCGGGTGGGTGTAGGGAATCACCCCCTTGCCCATAAAGGTGTTGGCCACCGGAATATTTAGCTGGGTGGCAAACTCGGTGAGGGCCTCGCTGGAGCTAGAACGAATCGCCCCGTTGCCTACTAAAATCATTGGGTTGCTGGCCTGGGAAATCGCCACCGCCGCCTGCTGAATGCTCTGGAGCGAGGCGTAGGTTTTCTCCTGGCCATCCCGGCGTAGGGCAGCCCCTAGCACATCCATCTCGGCAATGTTTTCGGGCAGGTCAATGTGGACTGCGCCGGGCTTTTCGCTCTGGGCGATCTTAAAGGCCTTGCGCACGATTTCGGGGGTGTTGCTGGGCCGCACGATCTGGGCATTCCACTTGGTGACCGGGGCAAACATGGCCACTAGGTCGAGGTACTGGTGCGACTCAATGTGCATGCGATCAGTGCCCACCTGGCCGGTGATGGCGACTAGCGGGGCACGGTCCAGGGTGGCGTCGGCCACGCCGGTCATCAGGTTGGTGGCACCGGGGCCGAGGGTCGAAAGGCACACCCCGGCCTTGCCCGTCAGCCGTCCGTAGACGTCGGCCATAAAGGCCGCCCCCTGCTCGTGACGGGTGGTGATGAACTGAATGGACGATCGCTTCAGCGCCTGGAGCAGCTGGAGGTTTTCTTCGCCGGGCAGGCCAAAGATATATTCGACGCCTTCGTTCTCAAGACACTGGACTAGCAATTCAGCAGTATTCATGGTGTGGTTTTGGGAGTGTGGATAGTTGAAAAAAGCAGGGAAGAAAACAGATAGGGTGAGAGCAGGCTAGAAAAATGGGCAGCTGGCGGGCCGGTGCCAAGCCGGCAGCAGAACTCCGCTGCCGGACTTGGACTGGGTCTACTTCACCCAGACGGTTTTGATATTGACGAACTCATGCATGCCCTGGCGACCTAGCTCTCTGCCATAGCCTGAACGCTTAACACCGCCAAAGGGCAGGCGGGGGTCAGACTTCACCAAACCATTAATAAAGACTGCCCCAGCCTCTAGCTCGGCAATTATTTGCGCCTGTTCGGCGGGATCCTGGCTCCAGCCGCTGGCCCCCAAGCCAAAGGGAATGTCGTTGGCCCGTTGAATGGCTGCTTCCAGGCTGCTCACCCGAAACACCAGGGCCACCGGGCCAAAGAACTCTTCCTGGTCGGCGGGGGTGCCGGGGGGCAGCGCCGCCAGAATGGTGGGCGGAAACCAGTTGCCGCCCTGCCATTCCCCTGGCAGCTGAGCCTTAAACGCCGCGACGTCGCCGCCAATCAGCGCCTTGCCGCCCTGCTCTAGACAGGCGCTAACCTGCTGCTCTAGCTCGGCGGCGATGCTGGGCGTGGCCAGGGGGCCGATGGCCACGCCGTCATCCAGGGGATTGCCGATCTTGAGGGCAGCAAACTTTTCGGTGAGGCCCTGCTCAAACTGGTCAGCAATGGATTCGTGGACGATAAACCGCTTGGCAGCAATACAGGTTTGGCCGGTGTTGAGCAGGCGCGAGGTAGCGGCGGCGGCGATCGCATCCTCCAGATCGGCGCTGGGCATGACGATAAATGGGTCGCTGCCACCCAGCTCTAGCACGGTTTTTTTCAGGTTTTGGCCGCAGGCGGTGGCCAGGCTAATGCCCGCTGGCTCGCTACCGGTGAGGGTGGCGGCTTTGATGCGATCGTCGGCGACGAGTTTGGCGATGCGATCGCCCCCGATCAGCAGGGTTTGAAACGCCCCCGCCGGCAGCCCCGCCTTGCGAAAAATTTCCTCAATCGCCAGGGCGCACTGGGGCACATTCGAGGCGTGCTTGAGCAGGCCCACGTTGCCCGCCATCAGAGCCGGGGCGGCAAAGCGAAACACCTGCCAAAAGGGAAAATTCCAGGGCATCACCGCCAGCACCGGGCCGAGGGGCTGGTAGCGCACAAAGCTGCGGCTGGCGTCCGTGGCGGCGGGTTCGTCGGCCAAAAACTCGGCCCCGTGGTCGGCGTAGTAGCGACAGACCAGGGCGCTCTTTTCGACCTCGGCCACAGCGGCGGCCAGGGGCTTGCCCATCTCTAGGGTGATGATTTTGGCGTAGGCCGCCCGGTTGTCGTCGAGCACCTGGGCGGCCTGACGCAGCCAGGTGGCCCGCTGGTCAAAACTGGTGTGGCGGTAGGTAACAAAGGTGCTGGCCGCTAGAGCCAGCTTTTGGTCTAAATCGGCATCTCCCAGGGGCGCAAATTCTTTTAGAACGGCTCCGGTGGCGGGGTTAACACTGGCGATGGGCATGGTTTGACCTCCTGTTGGTCACCTGGGGTCGGCGGCGTTGGCTGGCTGGTTTCTGTAGGCGCAGCCAGTCGGCGATCACAGCCGTTGAGCCGCGATCACAGAGACATTCCTAAGCGTGGGTCTAAATCTCGGCAACCCCAGATCAGGCCATTCGCGGGCTGTGTTAGCCCTTGAAACCAGCAAAGCGTCAGCAAGCAACCCCTAAAACAAGTCTTGATTTAACTGTGCCCTGAAGCACAAAAAGTTATGTTCTTATCCTATTACTTCTGCACAAAACATAGTGTTATGTAACGATGACGCAAACTCAGCCTTTTCAGGCTTTTTTAGCGGCCTCGGGCTGCTCTTCAGGAGCGCCAAAGCTAGCCCTAGGCAAGGGGTTGGCCAGCAGAGCCGT
Source organism: Nodosilinea sp. CTOTU7353 (assembly GCA_036782635.1). GTDB lineage: Bacteria > Cyanobacteriota > Cyanobacteriia > Phormidesmidales > Phormidesmidaceae > Nodosilinea. The sequence goes on along the minus strand of DAIPYU010000127.1, from coordinate 6,230 downwards.
GGCGGCATCGCGCCCCAGGGGCTGAGCAAACAAATAGCCCTGACCTCGCTGACAGCCCATGGCCCGCAGCCGATTTAGCTGGGTTTGGGTCTCAATCCCCTCGGCCACCAGATCCATTCTGAGTTTTTGGCCCAGGGCAATAATGGTGTGCACGATCTCCCGTTCATCACCGCTTTGATCCATCCGGCCCACAAACGACTGATCAATTTTCAGCGTGTCGGTCGGGAAGCGGTGCAGATAGCTCAGCGACGAATATCCGGTGCCAAAATCGTCAATGGCCAGCTTTAGCCCCAGCCCCTTGAGGCGGTGCATGAGATCTGTGGCCCCATCCACATCGCGCATGATCATGCTCTCAGTGATCTCGAGCTGAACCCGGTTGCCGCCTAGCTCTAGCTGCCGCAGGGTATCGCCAAACTGCTCTACCAAATCAGTCTGGTGAAACTGGCGGCGCGACAGATTAATGCTCATGGTCAAGGGATGGTCAGGGAACTGCTGTTCCCAGGCCTTGAGCTGGGCACAGGCGGCCCGAAAGATCCACTGGCCCAGGTGTACGATCAGCCCGGTCTCTTCGGTGACTTGAATAAACTGCCCCGGCGACACAAAGCCCTCCTCAGGACGGTACCAGCGCACCAGCGCCTCAAACCCGGTAATCCGCCCGCTCTGAAGACATACAATCGGCTGGTAGTGGAGCAGAAACTCATCATTTTCAAAGGCGCTGAGCAGATGGCTCTCCAGCTCTAGACGGCGCACCGCCTCCTCGTGCATGGTGCTGGCGAAGACCTCATAGCGATATTCGTTGAGCGCCTTAGCCCGATACATGGCGGTGTGGGCGTCGCGCAGCAGGTCTTCGGGCGTGGGCGGGTGATCGCCGTGGGCCATGGCCACCCCCATGGAGCTGGCCACTGAGAGTCGCCGCCGCGCCAGCGAAAACGGCTCAGACAACTCGGTTTGTAGACGGTTGAGCCACTGGTCGACGGTGGGCTGATCCTGCGCCGGCAGCAAAAAGGCAAATTCATCGCCCCCCACCCGCGCCAGCTGGGCCGAGGCGGGCAAAAACTGCCGCAGCCGCTGGACAATGGTTTGCAGCACGCGATCGCCCACAATGTGGCCAAAGGACTGGTTGATCAGCTTAAAGCGATCAATATCTAAAAACACCACCGTCACCGCCATGGCGGGCTTTTGGGACAGCGCCCGCTGCACTTGCAGCAAAAACATATCGCGCCCCGGCAGCAGGGTGAGCTGGTCGTAGCTGCTGCGGTACAGCGCCTTTTGCGCCACCACCAGGCCCAGGGCCAGCAAAAACGCCGCCATTGGCTCCACCGTAGGCACCCACAGCAGCTGACTGAGGGCCAGTCCACTCAGTCCCCAAAGACCTAAGACCATGCCCCCGCCGATCAACAGCAGCGTGGTCGGGCGGCGCACCCGCCAGCCCACCACCCCGGCCACCAAAGCCCAGCCCAGCAGCCAGAGAAACTCGCCCCACTGGGGCAAAAAGCGATAGAGGGCGGGTTTACCAGCGATCGCATCCAGCAGCTGGCTAACCGCCTGGGCATGCACCTCTACCCCCGCCATCACAAACCGCGATGAATGCTCTTGGCTAAAGGGCGTATAAAACTCATCCTTGAGGCTAGAGGCCGTAGACCCAATCAGCACGATTCTGCCCCGCACCCAGTCTGGGGGCACTGCCCCAGCTAGCACCTGGGTAATCGTCAACGTCTGGGCTGGTTCGTAGGGCGTGCGATACTTCATCAGTATCTGATAGCCCCGGTCGTCAATGTCGGCGTACCCCCCATCCCCCGCCAGCAGCGCTGGAAACTCTTTGCTGCCAATGCGCAGTAGATCGTTTTCGCGGTCTACCTGAAAGTTCAAATCAGCGTGATAGGCCAGCACCACTCGCAGTGGAAACGAGTAAAACGGATTGTTGGGGACAGCCACGTAGAGCAGGTTGCGGCGCAGTACCCCATCGGGGTCAATGGCCAAATCATTGAAGCCCACCTGGTCTGGGGGCCAGGTTGACGGGGCTGGCACCTCAATGCCGTTGCCCTGCTGGCCGACGTTAAAAATGCCGATCACGTTAGGCGCCTCAAAGGCCTGGGCTAGGGCGGCCCGACCCGGCATATCTTGAGGGGTATTGCGGTACAGGTCTAGCCCCACCACCGCCGGGCTGTAGCGCTGCACCTCAGCGATGATGTCAGCGACCACCTGATCGCTCAGGGGCCAGCCATGGGCCGCCAGGTCAGCCTCAGTGACCTCCACAATCAGCAAGCGCTGGTCGAGCGTGGGCTGGGTTTGCGATCGCGTCAGCAAATCAAAGCTCAGCATCTCCAAAGGTTCAAACAGCTTTAGCCGCTTGCCCCCAGACACCAAGGTCAGCGCCAGCAGGATTGAAACCAGCAGCGCTCGACTGCCAAAATTAATCGGCTTAGAAAAATGGGCAGTCCAGCACTGGATCTGCCGCCCCAAGGGCCAGGCCCAGAATTGCACCATGGATGAAACCGGCAACGGTAGAAGTGGCAATGGCAAGCATTTACTCGAATCCCTGAATACAGAGATATACAGAGCTAATCAGCGCCATCCGGACATTGGACGGACGAATGTCTCTGGCCCCCTCAAAGAAGATGACCGGACCTGCTCAGGCCACAGACCTCAGGCCTATTGCTTACGCCACTTGCCTCTTACGCCATCATGTCATCGTTTGGAAGGTTAACCCAGTGGGTGCCGCCCCCCCGTCGCTGCCCCGGAAACTCTTCTCGGTTGTTTTTGGCATGGCGATCGCCACACGTATTTGGCAAATGAAGCAGTAGCAAAATTAACACACTCACGGCTACCAGCACCGCCGCCCCGCTGGGCCAGATAAATACTCGAATGAGTGTTGCTTTCATAGCTGAAACAAACCCCAGAAAAGCGACGGAACTCCTGCCCCGGCGATCAAGGCGAGTTAACGCCACCTCTCTACCATCGGGAACTCTAGTGTAATTTTTCACTTTTCAGGTTTCATTCGATACTTTAGAGCTTGGGTTTTCACGCAAGCTTTATGGTCTAGTAAAGCTCCGTCGGGCCGTGCTGGCTGCGGCTCTTGCCCAGGGAGAACAGCGGGCATGGGCTGCGCCACCGTTGACCCCACCATTGCCCGCAATGCCCCAGTCGTTAAAAACTTGTTAAGGGAAGACTCTACTCCCCTGTTCCCCAGATATGCTTGAACGCAAGATACCTCCTAACTGCGTCTCCAGCCTCGTCTGACTCCCTCTGTTGGCGTCATTAGACGGGGCTGCTATTTTTGCGGTTAGGCCCTGACCTACCGCCCCAGAGCAACGGCCATAGGTCATGGCGCTATCTCAGATTTCTCCATTGATAGGGGCAGATGTCGTGAACGCAGTGGCGATCACTATGTCATTACTACCTAAACTGGTCCTGGGGGTATCTAAGCCTCGGTAGTGCGCGAGGGCAGCGGGCAAAGGTTAAGGTTTGCTGACCACAGGAACCGCTACCCCAGGCTTGCCCTTAAAGGGATTTGGCCTACTACGGGTAAAGCAGTCTTAAGTAATGTGATTGCGGCTACAAATTTATGATGTTAGGCTAAAAAGCTGTTCGACCTAATCGCGAACAGACCTTGAAAGTTAGCTTTTTTCGCCCCAGTTGCTGAGCAAGCGCCGCCGCTGGGGTTGCTGCTTTCTATTGCCCATGGTTTTAGCTTGTCGCTGGCTCTACCGCTGGGTAGAACTAGCTGGTGACCTGGGTGTCGATTTCAGCACAAGCGTAAATGACGTTATTTGCCTTTTTTTGGGCTGCACTTCTACCGCATCATCCTGTCATCGTTCACTGGCCTCAATCCGCTGCGCTGCTAACGGCTAGTGCCTACGCAGCGGTATTTTCGGAACCCCAGGCGCAACCCCAGGACGCAGTAGCTTCACGCCCCCCCTTACCTCTACAGTTGCAAGCACTGGGCTATGAGTCGATCCAGGGGCCGCTGCAGCTAGAGCCACAGCTGTTTTGGCCTGAGGAGGCTGCGGTTGACTGGCAACGCTGGAGCGCCGCCGCCGCCGTAACGATTGTGGCGCAGCCCCGCAGTGCGGCCCACATGACTGACGACGTTACCCAGCTCAGCCCCGCTGCTGGCCACTGCAGCAGCTACCCCACCCCTGACCTAGACAAGGCTGGCACTGACGGGTTCACGATTCAGGTTAACAATATGGCTATTGGGCAGGTGGCCTCTCACCAGACCGCCGTGGCCGTGGCCGATCAGCTGCGCGAGACAGTGCTTCTACTCGAAGCTAACCCCAATGGTCTAACCCCCAGCCTGAGCAGCAGTGAGGCCAGTGGTCAGATCGATGGGCAAACGGTGTTTAGTCTGCCTGACCCAGCTCAGCATGCCGCTGAGTCGGGCGGCGCACAGGCTGCCCTGCAAGCCACCCAGTGGGTCGACAATCTGCGCCGCGCCTTTGGGGCCGATTCCCTTGACCCCAGCCAGGTCCAAATGGTTGCCCTCGGCCTGGGCGAAACCAATCAAACCATAGGTGGCACGGCTTCGTGGTACGGCCCCTATTTTCACGGACGGCAGACGGCCACGGGCGAAACCTTTAACCAACATGATCTCACCGCAGCTCACAAGACGCTGCCCTTTGGCACCTATCTCAAGGTGCGCAACCAGCTCAACGGCAGAACCGTAGTGGTGCGGGTGAATGATCGCGGTCCCTACATCGGCGATCGCTCCCTCGATCTTTCCTACGCCGCTGCCCAGTGCCTGGGTGCTGAACATGTGGGTTTGATTCCCTACCAGGCGACTATTTTGGCCCCGGGGCTTCCCTACGCCTGGCGTCAGGAAGTGGTCGCAGCGCTGCCCTAGGGGGCGGTAGCTAGGCCCGCCACTTAAGCAGCTGGGTTTTGACCGGGGTGACAAACTCCCGGTCTTCGGTCTGGGCGCGCTGGTACTCTTTTTTGAGCTGGTAGTACCAGCGGGCCAGGGTGTCAGAGTCTTTAATCAGCCGCAGCACCGTCTCGTGCTTTAGTCCCTGCTGCTGCTTGATCACCACGTCGCGGTCTTGGCCCAAAAACGAGCGGATCATCGTCGGCAAGATCGGCTTGAGTAGGTTGCCCCAGGGCAGATCCCAGTACAGCTCGAAGGTGACGTCGGTTTGGTCGTCGGTGAGCGGCGTTACGGTGGTCAGGTTCACCACCCGGTGCTTGGCGGTGGTGGTCTCTTCGGTGCGCACGCCGGGTAGGTAGAAAATGATTTCGTTGTCGGGAATGCCGCCGATCAGCCGGTAGGCGTAGCCCATGGCTTCACCCATGCGGTGCTTGCGCATGGTGAAGCCATAGGTGGAGGGGTCAAACCACTTGATCTCGTCGTTGAGGGTAGCCCCGCGCCACCACCAGGAGCGGTGCACAAAGGGCGAATGGGCCGGGTCCATCAGCCCTACCACCGCGTGGTCAATGTAGCAGGGAAAGCGCATGGTGTAGGTGACGTTGGGCCGCACGTCGTCGCCAAAGCCGGGTACGCGAGGCACGTCGAATCGCGGCGGCTGGGGTTTGGCGGGGTCGGCCATATAGATCCACAGGTTGCCCTGCACCTCTTTGACCTCGTAGCGGTTTACATCAAAACGGCTCAAATCCATCCGCTGCTCGGGCATCAGCGACGGAATCTCGGTACATTTGCCGTTTTCATTGAACCGCCAGCCGTGGTAGCAGCACTCGACCTCGGCCCCGTCAAAACGCCCGCAGCTGAGGGGCACCGCCCGGTGGGGGCAAATGTCGCGCAGGGCAAAGGTTTTGCCCTGGTCGGTGCGGCCCAAGAGAATTGGCTCGTTGAGCAGGGTTTTGGCCACCATCTTACCCGGCTTCAGCTCGTGGCTGGGCATGGCGTGGTACCAAATGTTGCGCAGCAGGTAGATGTCGTTAGCGGCAACCACAGGGTTTCAGAGGATTTAGGAATTGAAGCGATAATACTGTAGCAGAGGCCCAACAGCGATTACAGATGCCCGTATGCCATATACATGGCTTTAGTGAATTATCAAATCTTTGGGAATTCCTAAAGCGGTATGAAACCATATTCTTACCAGGTTGAAGCCATATTTTTAGCCAAAACCGGGGAAGCATAACCGTACATAACAGGAACGGTTATGGGTAAACGCACACACCGATCCCTTTGCTCTTTTCGTTCTTAGTTATGGAGCTAAGCGGATTCGAACCGCTGACCCCTTGCATGCCATGCAAGTGCTCTACCAACTGAGCTA
>DAIPYU010000126.1:0-13641 GCA_036782635.1 Nodosilinea sp. CTOTU7353 | reverse complement strand
ATGGTTGGCCCTATGGTTTGCCTGAGGACGAGACGCCCCATCTGGACCAGCTATATTTTTCTTGAGCTAGCTGAGCTTGACCCACGCTACGCTAAATCCAGGCCAAAATCCCCTTCCTAACCCCTGCCTCCCACCTTCCCCTAAACTGTCTCTATGCCACCCGAGACCCACTACCAAGCCCTCGAAATTCACGAGACGGCAACCCAGGCGGAGATCAAGCGCGCCTACCGTCGCCTAGCCAAAGAATTTCACCCCGACAGCCAGAGCGATCGCGCCTCCCACGATCGCATTGCCCGCATCAACACCGCCTACGAGGTGATTGGCGACCCCTCTAAACGCACGGTCTATGACCAGCAGCGCCAGGGGTTTGTCGCCGCCGACCCGGCAGAGAGCGCCGCCAGCCGGGCCAAGCGCACCGCCGCCGCCCAGGAGGTCTATCGCTACGCCCGCAAGGCCACCCAGTCGTCGGAGGCGAGGGAAGATGCCTGGCTAAAGCTGGTCTACGGCCCGACAGATCGGCTGATGGGCAAGATTATGTCGCCGCTCAGAGCAGAGATTCGTAAACTGTCGGCAGACCCCTTCGACGACGAGCTGATGGAGGGGTTTATGGCGTATCTAGAGCAGGGGCGCGCCTGGCTGGCCCAGGCCCAGGGCAAGTTTAATTCGATGGCGAACCCGGCGAGCACGGCGGGGGTGGCGGCAGACATTTACCACTGCCTGGGGCTGCTGGAGGATGGCCTCGACGAGCTGGAACGCTTCACCATGAGCTATGAAGAGAGCTACATTCACACCGGGACTGAGCTATTTCGGCGGGTGAAACAGCTGCGACTAGAGGCAAAGGAGCGGGTGAAGGGGCTGGTGTGAGTGCCGCAACCGTAGATTCTGTTGCTCCAGCCGGGCCTGTTGCTTCAGCCGGGTAAGTATCTGGGGAGCCAGCTTGAGCGGCCCAGGTTAGGAACGGTAATGATCCAAGCTGGTGGGGTGGGCAGCTCATCTGGGCAGCTCATCTACGGGGGCTGTGAGCCGCTTTAACTCGTTAAACCGTTATTCTGTAAGACAGGCGTTGCGGCAGAAGTACACCATGGGCCTCTTTGAAGACCTGAGCAAATTTCTTGAAACTCGGCTCGACGAATTTCTCAAGGCCAATCCCCACCTGGAGCTGTTTGGCCTAGAAGACCAGCTGCGGGGCCAGGAGCAAGACGCCATCAAGCTGCTGGGCGACCTCAAGCGCCGCGAGCAGCAGCTCCAAGCCCGCATTCTCGCCACCGCCCAAGACATTCAGCGCTGGCACGATCGCATTCAAAACGCCCAGGCCGCCAACCGCCTTGACCTGGTGAAAGCGGCCCAAGAGCGCGAGGCCGCGCTGCTGCGCCAGGGCAACCAATACTGGGGCCAGATGAAGGGGGTCAAAGACCAGATCGACCAAACCCGCAATCTGCAAAGAGAAATTCACGATCGCCGCCGCGAACTCAAAGCCAAAATCGCCGAGACCCAGGCCGAACGCACCACCCAGCGCACCACCAGCTGGGATACCGGCTGGGCCAAGCCCCCCTTCGGCAGCGTTGGCACAGACCAGATGGATCCATTAGAAAGATCGTTTCAGCAGTGGGAGACGGAGCAGGAGCTGGAGGAGATGAAGCGGAGTATGGGGAGGTAGGGGTATGCGGTGTACGGTTCACGGTTCACGGTTCGCGGTCTGCCTTGGACCGTAAACCGTAAACCGTATACCTTTGTACCCCACCTACTCCCCCACCCCCCGACTGGGTTTCTTAATCTCAAACGAGATCGTATCGCCCTTGCGGCTGGCCTGGGTGGCCTGGGCGGGGGCTGCAAGCTGGGGGCTTGGCGGGGGCGCGGGGGGAGGCGCTGGCTTGGGGGCGATCGCGCCGGGCTGACTGCGGCCAAAGAGGGTGGCATAGTTGGAGGCGATCGCTAGGCCAACCCCGCCCACAATGGTCAGCGGCAGCGATAGCTCGACGCTGTCAAACCAGGCCAGTTGGCCCAGCCACTGGGCGGTTTCGGCGAAGCCAAATAGCAGTAAAAAGCAGACCAGCCAGAGCTTCATTGGGTAACAGCAGAACAGTTAACTCAAGGGGCGGAGGGATGACCGGGCGGGAGCGGGCGATCGCCCCAGCCCAGACTGCCCTGATTATGGCTCAGGAGCAGAGACTTGCCGCTGAGAAGTGATCGAGCCAGAAATCGAACATCTTTCTTAAGAAAGACCCAGCGCCTTGCTCAAATAGCCAGGATCATACTAGGGCAAGCCTTTTTGCTTTGTTGCCCAGGGCTGCTCTGGGTCTGGGAGCATGGGCTGGGGGGCGATCGCCCTTCAAAATCCCCTAACTTTGCTATGAAACCGACTTTTCCTTGGGGAAGGATATGTCAGAATGTAAGCGGTTTTTTGCCAACTCACGCAAGCTCTTGGAGTAGGCAGTCAAGATGGATTCTGTAGACACGCTTTATCAATACGCCTGGCTAATACCGGTGCTGCCGCTGATCGGGGCTGCCGTCGTCGGCACCGGGTTAATTTCCTATGGTCAGGCCACCACCAAGCTCCGGCAGCCGGCCTCTATTTTCATCGTCTCTCTAATTGGGGCGGCGATGGTTTTTTCCTTTGCAATTTTTTGGAGCCAGTGGCAGGGGCACCCTCCCTACCAGGCCATGTTTGAGTGGGCCTCGGCAGGCGACTTTAGCATCGAGATGGGCTATACCATCGATCACCTGGCGGCGCTCATGCTGGTAGTAGTCACCACCGTTGCCTTTTTGGTGATGATCTACACCGACGGCTACATGGCCCACGATCCTGGCTATGTGCGGTTCTACGCCTACCTGAGCCTGTTTAGTTCCTCCATGCTGGGGCTGGTGATCAGCCCCAACCTGCTCCAGGTCTACGTGTTTTGGGAGCTGGTGGGCATGTGCTCCTACCTGCTGATCGGCTTTTGGTATGATCGCAAACCCGCCGCCGACGCCTGCCAAAAGGCCTTTGTCACCAACCGAGTGGGCGACTTTGGCCTGCTGCTGGGCATCTTGGCCCTGTTTTGGGCCACCGGCAGCTTTGACTTTGAAATTATGGGTGAGCGGCTCACCGACCTGGTTAACACCGGCAGCCTCAGCGCTGGACTGGCCGCCGTGTTTGCCATTTTGGTGTTCCTCGGCCCCATGGCCAAGTCGGCCCAGTTCCCGCTGCACGTGTGGCTGCCCGACGCCATGGAAGGCCCCACGCCGATCTCGGCGCTGATTCACGCGGCGACCATGGTGGCGGCGGGTGTGTTCCTGGTGGCTCGCATGTACCCCGTGTTTGAGCACATTCCCACGGTGATGACTGTGATTGCCTACACCGGGGCTTTTACCGCCTTTATGGGGGCCACCATCGCCATCACCCAAAACGACATCAAGAAAGGGCTGGCCTTTTCCACCATGTCGCAGCTGGGCTACATGGTCATGGCCATGGGTGTGGGGGCCTACAGCGCCGGTCTGTTTCACCTGATGACCCACGCCTACTTCAAGGCCATGCTGTTCCTGGGCTCTGGCTCGGTGATCCACGGTATGGAGGAGGTGGTCGGCCACGACCCGGTGCTGGCCCAAGACATGCGCCTGATGGGCGGCCTGCGCAAGTATATGCCCGTCACCGCCTACACCTTCCTGATTGGCACCCTGGCCATCTGCGGCATCCCGCCCTTCGCCGGTTTCTGGTCTAAAGACGAAATTCTGGGATCCACCTTTGCGGTCAGCCCGGTGCTGTGGGCTGTGGGCTGGGCGACGGCGGGGATCACCGCCTTCTACATGTTCCGCATGTATTTCTCTACCTTTGAGGGCAGCTTTCGCGGCAACGACGAAGGCATTCGCCGCAGCTTGAAGCGAGAGCAGCTGCAGCGCATGGGCATGTCCCTCGGCCCTGGAGCCATGAACCCCCAGGAGCTGACCCTAGACGCCCCCGGTGACGATCACGATGACCACGGTCACGATCACGCCCACGAACCTCACGAGTCGCCCTTCTCGATGACCTTTCCGCTGATGGCGCTGGCGGTGCCCTCGGTGTTAATCGGTTTGGTGGGTACCCCCTTCGCCAACTACTTCGAAGCCTTTATCCATCCCCCTGGGGAATTGGCAGAGGCGCTAGAGACGGCAGAGGCCTTTGACTGGCAGGAGTTTGCGCTAATGGCGGGCAGTTCGGTGGCGATCGCTGTCGTCGGCATTATCATCTCGGTGCTGATGTACCGGACTAAGGTGATTGATCCCAAGGTGATCGCGGCTAAGGTCGAGCCCCTCTACAACCTGTCGCTGAACAAGTGGTACATCGACGAAATCTACGACGTGGTTTTCGTCCAGGGCAGCCGTAAGCTGGCCAAGCAGGTACTCGCCGTCGACATCCGCATTGTGGATGGCATTGTCAACCTGGCCGGCCTGGTCACCCTGGTGACTGGCGAAGGGTTGAAGTATCTGGAGAATGGCCGGGCTCAGTTCTACGCGCTGATTGTGTTTGGCGCGGTGCTGGGGCTGGTGCTGATCTCGGGAGTGACGTAGGTATCAGGTAGCGGGTCTCAGGTATCAGGTAACGTTGTCTGACAAAGCTGACGACCTGATGCCCGAAACCCGATACCCAAGACCCGATATCCAAAATCCGAAACCCAAAATCTGACACCCAAACGACTATATGGACCTCGCGACTTTTCCCTGGTTGACCACCGTTACGCTGCTGCCGCTGCTCTCCTGCGTGGCAATTCCGTTTTTGCCCGACGATAACGGCAAGACGGTTCGCTGGTACGCCCTGTCGGTTGGTCTGATCGACTTTGTGTTGATCGTGGCCGCCTTCTACCTCAACTACGACTTTAGTCTGCCGGGTCTACAGCTGGTCGAAAGCTACACCTGGGTGCCCCAGCTCGACCTCAGGTGGTCGGTGGGGGTAGACGGGCTATCGATGCCTCTGGTGCTGCTGACTGGGTTTATCACTACCCTGGCGGCGCTGGCGGCCTGGCCGGTGACGCTCAAGCCTAAGTTCTTCTACTTTCTGCTGCTGGCCATGTACACCGGCCAGATCGGCGTATTTGCCGTGCAGGATATGCTGTTGTTCTTCCTGTTTTGGGAACTGGAGCTGATTCCGGTGTACCTGCTGCTGTCGATCTGGGGCGGCAAAAAGCGTCTCTATGCGGCGACCAAGTTCATTCTCTACACGGCGGGCGGGTCGCTGTTTATTTTGGTGGCAGCGCTGGCCATGGCCTTCTACGGTGACACCATCACTTTCGACATGACGGCCTTGGCTGAGAAGGTTTACCCACTGCGGCTACAGCTCTTGCTCTACGGCGCGTTTTTAATCGCCTACGCGGTCAAGCTACCGATCATTCCGCTACACACCTGGTTGCCCGATGCCCACGGCGAAGCAACCGCCCCGGTACACATGCTGCTGGCGGGCATTCTGCTGAAAATGGGCGGCTACGCCCTGATTCGTATGAACCTGGGCATGCTGCCCGACGCCCACACCTACTTTGCCCCCATTCTCGTTATCCTGGGCTGCGTGAATATTGTCTATGCGGCGCTGACCTCCTTTGCCCAGCGCAACCTCAAGCGCAAAATCGCCTACTCGTCGATTTCGCATATGGGTTTTGTGCTGATCGGCATTGCCTCGTTTACTAACCTGGGGCTGAGCGGCGCGGTGCTGCAAATGATCTCCCACGGGTTGATTGGGGCTAGCCTGTTCTTTTTGGTGGGGGCCACCTACGATCGCACCCACACCCTGGTTTTAGATGAAATGGGCGGCATCGGCAAAAAGATGCCCAAGATCTTCGCCATGTTTACCACCTGCTCGCTGGCGTCGCTGGCGCTGCCGGGAATGAGCGGCTTTGTGGCCGAGCTAATGGTGTTTGTGGGCTTTGCCACCAGCGATGCCTACAGCTTTACCTTTAGGCTGATTACGGTCATCTTCATGGCAATCGGCGTCATTCTCACCCCCATCTACCTGCTGTCGATGCTGCGGGAAATCTTCTACGGCCCTGAGAACAAAGAGCTGATTGAGAATGAAGTGCTGGCCGACGCCGAGCCCCGCGAAGTTTTTGTCATCGCCTGCCTGCTGGTGCCCATCATTGGCTTTGGCTTTTACCCCAAGATGTTGACCCAGATCTACGACGCCACCACCCAAAAGCTGACGGCGCGTCTGGGCCAGGTGTTTGTAGCCAGCGAAGCCGTTACCGAAGGGTCAGCCCCGCTCGCCGCCCTGCCGGTGCTCAAGGCCCCTTCCCTCAGTCAGTAGGGCGGGTTTCAGGATCTACGGTCATCCGCCAGGGTTTCACGACGACCGGCCCAACGGGTCGAGTTCGCTCCCCTGGCCCAGGTGTCGTTTAGACGGAACGCTCTGTCTAATACCAAATCCGAATCACATGACCCCGATTCCCAAAAGGCCAAACCGTAGGGGCAAATGGCATTTGCCCAGAGGTACCGGGGTAACCAAACAGGATTTGGTATAAAACATCTGTTCAAAGCACATCGCAAACAAAGGAGGGGATGCCAGAGTTGGCATCCCCTCCTTTGTTTTGTTTTGGGTAGCGATGGAAACCGTGACGGGTTTCTACCCCTCACCGTCTTGAGTTTGGGTGCTGCCTTCAGCGCTTGAACCCTGCTCAGCGCTGAGGGCGGGCATATCATCGGGGGCAGACTTTACAGGCACTGTTTCACTGGTCTGAGGTGCTTGGCTCAAATCCTGAAGATCTACCCGGTCAAACCCCAGAGGGGCATCTGCCGGATCCTCATCAAGGGTTACCTCAGGGGCGGATGCCTCAGCGGGTAAAGCTTCCTGCTCCACGGCAGCCCCTTCAGCGGCGGCGAGTGCGGGGTGGGGGGCAGCGGTCAGTTCTTGCTCGGCGGCGATCGCCGACAGCGGCTCCGGTGTCATCCCAGACTCTGAGGCGCTTTGGGGCGCTTCGGCAGCGGCTTCAGCAGGTTCAGTTGGCTCAGGGGATTCTGCTTGAGGGGCGATCGCTCCCTCAGGGTTTTTCTCCAGTTCTGTCTCTGGTTCTGTCTCTGGTTCTGTCTCTGGTTCTGTCTCTGGGCCTGACAGCTCAGGCTCTACTACTAATTCCTCAGAAAATTCCGGGTCAGCATCTGGCGCGGCGGCGGGTACGTATACAGCGCTGGCGGGCACGGCCCCAGGGATAGTCTGGGGGGTAGCGAGCTGGGAGACTGGGGCTGTGAGGACTGTCTGATCACCCTCGCGAGTTTCGGCCCAGGTGGGAATCGCAATCGCCGTCTCGGCGCTGGCGGCAGGGTCTAGCGTCGCTGAGTCATCGCCGGCTTGTACGCCATTGACCTCAGCTCCATTGGTCTCAGCCTCAACGGCAGAGTCTGCCGCAGTGGGGCTATCCACTTCGGGTGCGCGGTTAAATAGCCCCATGGCCAAGGAGGCGACCTGAGGGGCACCCATGCTCTCGTTATCGCCACCGATGGCTGCGAATCGGTCAACGGTGATCTGCCATAGGGCTGCTAGACGGTCGTCGTCAGGTGCCGTAGAGATGTCTGTAGATGCTATGGATGCCTCAGACATGGCGGGTTCAACAACAACGGAATCCTCTAGCTCAGGGGCGCTCTGGGCCACGGGGTCGCTGGGCGAAGTCCACATTTGCAGCATGTCGTCGACGGCTTCGGCGGGAGGCTCGTTTAGGGCCACCAGGGTTTCGGGTTCGGGACTGGGGACGAGCGTCCAAGTCTGGGGTTGCAGGTTGGGGTCTTTGGCCCCGTAGGCGGCGATCGCCTTGGCCACCGCATCGGCCCGGCGCTTTTGGTCACGACGAATGCTGGGTTCGGTGTTGCCCAGGCCGGGGGCATTCCAACGGCCGGTGTTGGGGTTGATGTAGGAGCGGGTGCGGGCCACCAAGATCGCCTCGGCCCCCTCGTGGCCATTGGCCTTAGCCTCGACCAACCGCTCAATGTAACCCACCCGGCCAATGGACGCCAGGGGCGACTGGTTGGCCAAGTCGAGGCCGTTTAGAGTCTCTTCGAGGGTGAGGTTGAGGCCGTGCTTAAGCGCCCGCTGGCGCAGCACATCCCCCTGATTTTTGAGCCGGACCAGCTGCTTTTGGTCAGCTTCTGTGGGAGTACTGGCCCCGTGCTGGTAGGAGAAGGTGCCCATGTTCCACACTCGGTTGCCGGGGTCGGTGTGGCCAAAATAGGCCGGGTTAATGGCTCCGTTGGGGGTGCGGGTGCCTTCGGCGCTGCCCACGGCCCAGGCCACCAGCGAGTCAGAGTCACCGTCAAACAAACTCAGCAGCGGATTGGCGGGCTGTTTGGGCTTGGCTAGTTCGGCGCGGGCTGTGAGCACCGCAGGAGAAGGCTCAACGTCAAAATCTAGGGCAAGCATCGCGGGCGGTTCTTTGGGTTCAGCCTTGGGCCCAGGCTGTGGCTCAGGCTCAGAGGATGCCGCTGCCACCATAACCATATCTGGGGTTGGGGGGGCCGGTGGCAGCAGCGCCGTAGCCGAGGTGGACTCGTTAAGGGCCACCGCCACACCGCGACGATAGACCCCGGCGGGCAACTGCTGGGGGGAGTGATAGCGCATGGGCGGGTTGACCGCCCGCGCCGGAATGGGCAGGGGCTGGTTGGCGGGGTCGGGGGCAGGGGCTAAGGACAGAGCTTCGGCCTCGGCTTTAGCTAATAGGGCTTCGTTAGCCCACTGCGGCTCTGCCAACTCAAAGCTGAGTACGCCATCGTCGGCCCGCGCCGGGAAAGAACTTAATAAGGCCAGCAGGGCGCTGACAGCCAGCAGAGTGGGGTGAAACTTCATGGGGCAAAGGGGATAGGGGCCAAAAACGAAGGATCAACTGGGGGAGGTCAAGCAGATAACCTCTGGTGGTTGGGGCTAAAAGCGAAAGCCTGGGGAAGGCTGGTTGAGCGATCGCTCCAGTACCCGGTCAGAGGGTTCAACAATGGCCCAAGCGCCGTCGGGCTGGCGGCGCAGGGTGGCAAAGTGAATGTTGCCGCTGCGGCCGATCGCCTCCCCCGCCTGCACCGGCCCCAGCCGGGGCCGTCTAACGCCGCAGTAGCGAAACAGGTAGGCGGGCACCTCAGGGGTAGAGAAATAAATGCAGTGAAACCCCTTTGATGCCAGCTCCACCTGGCCGGAGAACGGTGCTCGCAGCCGGATGCCCTCTAGCCGCACCGAGATATCGCCCAGACTGCCAGTGACCAACTGCCCGGCCACGCGATCGCCCGATTCAATTTCCCAAGACTGCTTCAGCACAATCTGCCTGGGCACCGCTGGAGCCGTACCGCTGCAGCTACCTAAACCGCTGCCCAAACCGAGGAGGACCATGCCCAGGACTAGATTTTGCCTCAACCGCTTAAAGGAAACCGAGGGGGCAATCGGGGGCCGCCGCCAGAGGGCTAAACCTTTGCCTATAGAGACCCTGCGGCCAGGGGCACAGCGCCTCACCACAGCCAAAACGCTATTGAAACCGGAAGCGATAGCCAGCGTACTCGTCATTTTCGTACAAAATTACTAGCTGAACGGCGGGGTCCCAGGCCATGGGGTAGGCCTCCCGCTCTGACACCACCCCCGATCGCACCTGTAGCTGAGGCAGACTGCAATAGGGTTCGGCGACAATTTTGCGCACATTTTCCTTGGGGTCGCGCTCGGGCACCAGCAGCAGCTTGGCCAGCTGCTCGCGGCTGAGCTGGGCGTTGCTCTGCACAATCTTTTCGCACCCCGAGGCGGTCTGGGGCCGGGCCGACGACAGCCAGCGGCGAATGCCCTGACCGTCGATGGCCATCAGCCCAATCGCCAGCACTAGCCCCCCAGCGATAAAGGGTTTGGCAGTCGCCAGAGCCACCCCGCCCCCCGACTGATGGGTTGAAACCATAATCTGCCTCCTTAAAAATCAAAAGTAAAAACCTGCCGGGCGTAGAGGGATTTGACCTAGAAGTTTTCCATCTAAACGAATCTTCCCTTTGAGGTCGCAACCTCGGCCCGGTGGGACTGTTGCCGTAAAACTCTGGCTACGTTCAAGAGCAGCACTTAGGCGACTCCTGGGAAATAGCTTCCCGAAGGGTGGGCATTGCCCACCCTACCGCCGCTGGAATCTCCTGAGCTGGGACAATCTACAGCTGGCCGCCAATGACCAGCCCCACCACCAGCAAAAACACTCGAATGGCAGGACCAAAGGCCAGCCTGGGGGCCAGGGTAGCTCGGTAGAGCGCGTAGGCTGTGATCGCGGTGATTGCCGCCACCGCCACCGACCACAAGGCCGGAAATGCCGCCAGCAGAAGATTTAGCGCCAGGCGGCCAATCACCCCGCCGCCCAGCCACAGCACGCTGTCCACCAGCGACAACTCACCGTCCCGGCTAGGGGTACGCCCCGCAACAACTCCCGATTGGCCCCCAGCTTGGCGGCGGGCCGACCACTGAGTCATCCCTAAAACCAAGCTCCAGACGGTGCGCCCCAGGTCAGACAGGATCTGCATAGGCTCTTTGCCCAGGGCCAGTACATCGGCAGCCAAATTGCTCCACCCCGACGACCCGGCGGGTGGCCCATAGGTGGCCCGCAGATGGGTGGCGAGCTGATCGGCATCCCTGGGGCTGTGCTCTGTGGGGGCGTTAGTCGTCCCCGCTGAAGCCGCGCCAGGGGCAACCGTGCGATAGCTGAGAAAAATGTTGCCGTGGCGATCAACCTCAGCAGAGGCCAGGGCGGCGCGGCTGATGTCAACCGCCGGGGGAGAAACGGGCTGCCCCTGGGGGGTGAACTGCACCGGCAGGTGAGCCAAGCGCGCGTGAATACTCTGGATTTCGGTGATCGCCCGCTCTTGCTCCGCCGACAGATAGTTGATCTTGTCGGCCATGGCGCTGAGGCGCTTGAGAAAAGCCTGGGCCGGCACCGCCGCTGCTGGAACAGAGGAGCCGTTGACAGCAGCCTGGGGTGCGAAACCGCCGAAGTTTTCGGCTCGCCACTGCAATGCGTCTACGGCGACAGAGAGATCTACGCTGGGCCGCTGCCTGGCTTCTGGCCCGGGGGGCGTCAACGGTAGCTGCGGCCCACCAGCCCAGTCGACCTGCACGGCGGCATCGCCTTGGTTCAGGGTGTTGATTTTCTGAATGAGCTTGCTTTGAATGCTTTGCCGATCCATCGTGCGGTAGTCCTTAACGGAGAGCGAAGGTGAACCCAGAGGCGTTTTTCTAGCCCGACAAAACCCGAGCATTGGAGCTACTGTCCACTGTGCCGCAGGGCAAACGAGCCTTGGCGACAACTTTAGTACAAGTGTATCATAGCTGTTCTGTTTTTGTACCATTGCCGTACTGTTTTGGGTGGAGTTTTTGCCAGCAGATCATTTCAGGCAACCCTTGAGGCGCTGGGCAGATCACCCAGCGCTGAATCTATGGCGCTAGGCCCAGACCACGGCCCAGATGATTGGGCTGCAGCCATAGCCAGAACCGTTAGGAGATTTTGTGTCGCCCTAGAGGGATAGCCACTGCGCTGCCACAGTTCCTGCTGTTGACAGGGGCTGATTTTCTCGGCGCAATGGCCATCGCTATGTTTGCTCGGCGGCTTGAAGTGCCCCTGAATAGGCAAGGTCTGCCAATCCCATGGGCAATCTGAAAACTATCCGCAGAAAACCTTAAATCTCAGCGAAATTCTGTAAATTAGTGGCAAACAAGGCGTGACTGAATACATTCGTCCTGGAAGACGGTTCACTATTAGAACAAGACTTCTTACGGCGGCGTCTGTCTGGCTAGAGATTGACCGTACTCTGGGTAGGGCAGACTAAACACGGTGACTTGCCTCGCCCAACTTACCCTACGAGCTGTTGCTATGGTTAAGGCCTTCGACAAAGCCCCACGGCTTTCTTTTCGTTTTTCGGAGACAGTCCATTCAGACTGCCGGCCTTTGCCTGAGCTAAAGCCAGCCCCAGCGGCACGGTCTAAGTCTTGCCCATACCACATCGTGATGGCCTGTTTTTTGGGCGGTCAGGTATTGATGCGGATTTTGCGGGGCAAGGTCAATCGCCAGCGCACCATGGAGCAGATGGTGGCGGCAGGGCCGTTTACCTTGACTCCGGTGCTGCTGACCAACGTGTTTGCGGGCATGATTTTTACGGTTCAAACCGCCCGAGAGCTGGATCGGTTTGGGGCTATGCACGCCTTGGGCGGAGCCTTTGCCATGGCTTTTTGTCGGGAGCTAGCCCCCATTCTCACGGCGGCGATTATGGCGGGGCAGGTGGGCACCGCCTACGCCGCCGAAATTGGCTGTATGAAGATAACTGACCAGATCGACGCTCTCAAGGTGCTGCGCACCTGTCCCATCGACTATTTGGTGGTGCCTCGGGTGGTGGCCTGCTGCGTCATGCTGCCGGTGCTGACGGTGCTGGGACTGGTGCTGGGGCTGGCGGGGGGAGCCGGGGTAGCGTTTGTCTTGTACGAAATGCCCATTGGGCAATTTTTAGATTCGGTGCGATCGCTCATGGTGCTCAACGACCTAATTGCGGTCCTGTTCAAGTCGGTTTTGTTTGGGGCGATCGTAGCGCTGGCGGGCTGCACCTGGGGGCTGACCACCACCTGTAGCCGGTCGGTCGGTCGAGCCGCCACCTCGGCAGTGGTCACCACCTGGGTGGGGCTGTTTGTCGTAGATTTTTTCCTGTCGCTGGTGCTGTTTGGCGGCTCTGGTGGAGCGCCGCACTAGGCGACTCCCGCCCTAGTTGTCTGTTAAGCCAAGGGTGACAGGTTGGGAAGGGAGGACGGTGTACGGTGTACGGCTCAAGGCCTGCCGTGCACCGTACACCGTACACCGTAAACCGTTTGTTTTACTCAGAACCCGCTGGCAGCAGGTCTAGGGTGTAGTCAACGTAGGTGTGGTCGGGCATCATTGTCCCCAGCAGATTGGCCCCGTCGAGGTTGGCCTGGGTGAGGTCGGCGTCACGTAGGTCGGCTCCCTGGAGGTTGGCGTGGCTGAGGTTGGCCCCCTGAAGATTGGCCCGCTTGAGGTTGGCTCCGCGCAAGTCACTGCCGCTGAGCACCGCGTCTTTGAGGCTAGCGTGGTGCAGGTTGACGCCCATCAGCGCTGCGCCCGACAGCAGCGCCCGGTTGAGCTGGGCCGATGACAGATCGGCCCTAAAGAAGTCAGAGCCAATCAGGTTGGCCCAGTTCAGATTGCTGCGGCGAAAGTTGCTGCGGGTAAACACGCCCCCGGGCATAAACACCCCGGACAGGTTGAGACCTTGCAAATTGCAGTCGATAAATTCTACAAACGGCAACCGGACGCCCTCTAGGGATAGGTTGCGCAGGTCAAGACCGCTGAACTTGAGCTGCCCCCGGCTGTAGCTCTGGTTTAGCAGCTCAAGGGAGTAACGGAATTGGGAAACCATGGGTAAGTCTGGTAGAGGCGAGATGCAGGCGTTGTGGTCAGCCTGATTTGCGATCGCACGGTAGATAGCCCTAATGCACTGGCCCGATGGGACTGGAAGCGTCTGCCAGCCGGGGTTAGCACATTACCCTTAATAGTCATCCTAGAAGGTTTACCGAGTCTTGACCTAAGCCATCACTTTAATAATTGTTTCTGCCAGAGGGTTGTCATCGGACAGATCGCGATGGGAGGCAGATCGCGATAGGGAGGCAGATCGCGACGGACCGGCAAACCGGTGAACCTGCCCCGCCGAAAATGCCGAGAACGC
>DAIPYU010000125.1:0-13667 GCA_036782635.1 Nodosilinea sp. CTOTU7353 | reverse complement strand
GCGGTCTACGGTTCGCGGTCTACGGTCTACGGTCTACGGTTCTGCCGTGCACCGTACACCCTGCACCGTATACCCAACACCCGACACCCAACACCCGCCCCCCCGCCTCATCCCCCCGGCCAATACCGATCGCCCGCCCCATCGTACCGCCAGCCACAGCCGTCAGGGTCACGCTGGCGGCTCCAGTCGGAGAATGTAGCACTGCTACGGCAGAGAACCAAATCAGCCTCAGAGCAGCCTAGCCGCTGGGCCAGGTCGGCGGCGGTGAGGGAGAGGGCGATGGCCAAGGGCCGGTCTCTGACCAACGCAGCAGCCTGGGGATCTACCGCCGTCTGGCTCCAGGAGCGAAAGGTGTAGAGTACATCGCCGCCGGGGGTGGGTTCAAAGTCGCCCCAAAAGTCTTTGGCCCGCTGGTCGAGAAACTGACGGGCCTCGCTGCCGGTGAGCTGAGCGGCGATCGCAAAGTCGAGCACGCTAATGCGGCCCTGGTGGGCGGCAATCTGAGCGTAAAATACTTGGTGCAGGGCAATCTCCCGCGCCCGGCGGCGCTGCCAACCCCACAGTGCCAAGCCGATCAGCCCCCCCACCACCAGCCAGGGCAACAGCAGCCTGACCAGCAGCACGCCAAACAGCGCCACGGCAGCCAGCGTCAGCGCCACCATCAGACGATATTCAAAACCGGCACCAGGCCCGGCACCGGGTCTGTGGAAAGACCGCAGGGGCATATATTCTCAGAGTAAATCGCTTTCTATGCTGCCACAGCCGCTATGCTAACCTTTGCCACCCCCACCGACGAGACCCAGGCCGCCCAGCTCATGCAGCCCTGCCTGATTCGCGTCGTGGACAACATTCGCAAGCACACCGAAACCCTCGACTGGCGCAGTGAGTACCTAGAGCAGGTGCGCTGGCCCGGCACCGCCACCGCCGACCAGCGCCAGCAGGTGCGCGACCTGGCGGCCCAGCTCCAAGATGCCTCTCTAGAGCAGGCCACCGCCCTGCGCCAGCAGCTCAGCCAGCTGCCCACCCCCACCCCCGCCTACGAGCTTAGGCTCACCGAGGGCAGCGCCCTGACCGACAACAACCGCACCGCCACCCTAGATGTGTGGGAGCTGTGCTTTGCGGTCTGTTTTAGTGGCTATCAACCCCAGCAGCCGGTCTCTGTAGATTTGGCCCTGCTCGACGCCGACGGCGAAATCAACTGGCTCGCCCTCGACGAGAAGGCCAAAGCTTTGGTGGCCCAGGCGATTGACCAGGCCATTCATCACGCCACTGGCTAGGCTGGTTGGCAGACATAGGGCAAACCTTGGGGGGGTGTTGGGTGTTGGGTGTCGGGTTTAGGGAGTGGTTTAGGGAGTGTCCCAGGCGACCCCATGCGGCACAATGGGAGAATAATAATGGTTCATTTAAGTCCAGATCTTGAGCTGGGCTTGACATCTCCTCGGATACTCCATGCTTGACCTGCACAGCCACACCACCTTCTCAGACGGCACCCTGACTCCGGCGGAGCTGGTGGCTGCGGCGATCGCCGCGGGGGTCAAAGCGTTGGCTATCACCGACCACGACACCCTGGCCGGGTGGGATGAGGCGATCGCCGCCGCCGGAGACGAGCTAGAAATTGTGCCGGGGGTCGAGCTGAGCACGGTGGAAAACGGGCGATCGCTCCACATTCTCGGGTTTTATCCCCATCGCGCCACCCTAGAGCCACCGCTAGAAGAGCGGATTGCGGGCCGTCACCGCCGCGCCCAGCAAATGGTCGAAAAACTGGCCGAGTTGGGCTTTCCGGTCGAGCTGCCCGCCATGCGCGGCAACATGGCCCCCGGTCGACCCCACATCGCGGCGGCGCTGCTCAAGGCGGGCCATGTGGGGTCGAAACGCGAGGCCTTTGACCGCTGGCTGGGAGACCACGGCCCCGCCTACGTGCAGTACGAGAAATTTTCTGCCGCCGAGGGCATTCAGCTGCTGCGCGACTGCGGTGCGGTGCCGGTGTGGGCGCACCCCCATCTGTTTAAGGGGTCAACGGTCGATGCCCTGCTGCCCCAGCTGGTGGAGGCGGGGCTGATGGGGGTCGAGGTCTACCACCCCCACCACAGCCCCAGCGACGTGCGGCGGCTGGAAGAGTACTGCGATCGCCACCACCTGGTGAAGACCGGCGGCAGCGACTACCACGGCCCCCCTGAAGCCAGCCCTGGGGCTAACCCCAGGGCCGGCGAGAAACAGTCTGTGGGGCTGAACCAGCTGCACATCTCCCTCGATCTGCTGGCTCCGCTGAAGCAGGCGGCGGCGACCCTAGGCCACGATCTCTCCCACCATGGTTGATTATTACTGGGCCCTAGCTTGGCCACCGCTCGGTATTTTGGGCGAGAACTCGGGCGCGCTGATCGGGCCAGATCAGATGTCTGACTTCTTTGCCCTGGCCATTGTGTTTTTAGCCGGGCTGTCGCGGGCGGTCGGTGAGGCGATCGTGCTGTTCATCAACCGGGTCAAGCCGCTGCGGTTTGTGCTCAGTCTGGTGCTGTCGGCGCTGCTGTTTGTGGCGGTCTATCTTTTCTGGGCGCTGAGCATTTGGGTGGCTAGCGGCTGGTTGCTAGATCAGCCCGTGCCCTGGCAAACAGTGAGAGATAGCCTGACCCTGAGCTACATTCCGCTGATGTTTAGCTTTTTGGGGGCAATGCCCTACCTGGGGGTGCCGGTGCTGCGGCTGCTGGGCCTGCTCACCCTGCTGCTGCTGGTGTCTAACCTGGCGGTGCTGGGCCAACTGACTCTGGGGCAGGCGATCGCCCACGCGGTGCTGGGCTGGCTGGGGTTGCTGGTGGTGCAGCAAACCACCGTGGCCCAGCCCGTGATCAAACTGGGTCGCTGGCTCACTAACTGGACGGCGGGGGTAACGCTGGTGCGCGATCGCAACCAGCTCAAAACCCTAGTTGCCGCCAACCCCCTGGGGCCAGGGGATGGCATTATCCTCGCTCCGGGAGCGCTTACCCCAGGGGTATATCCGGCGGCCCCTCAGGCCCCTGACTCATCTGGTGTTCCGTCTGACCGCCCGTCTGGCAGCCGGTCGGGGGATGGGGAGACGTCGCGATCGCGGCGGCTGACGCTGCTGTGGATTTATCTGGCCCTAGGCCTGCTGGCCCTGGTGGTGGCCCTCAGCCTAGAGCCGCTGCGGGCTCTGCTCACCACCTGGCAGGGCCAGAGCCGCCCGACTCGCTGGCTGGCCGACTTGATCTGGGTGGGGGCGATCGCCCTGGTAGTAGGGGCCATGCTGGCTCCGCTTGAGGCCTTGGGCTGGTGGGCCGGCTGGTACGGCGATGACGCCGACACCCTGAGTCCCCCCGGTTTAGATGTCAAGGGATCTACCCCAGGAAGCCCACCAGCCCAGCGCTACATCGTCTATCTCGACGGCATTAACCAGGCCACCGCCACCTACCTGCCCACCGTCGCCCGCTACCTCGACCAGCTAGATCGGGCGCTGCCCCCCGACGTCACCTTGGTCAAGGGGCTGCTGTCTTACTCGGTGCTCAACCGAGCGCTGACTGAGAACCGTCCCCTGGCCTTTTTTTGGCGTGGGGTAGAAACCCTGGCCCGGCGGCTCGGCCCCTGGGTGGGGATCGTCATCAACATTCGCAATGTGCTGATTGTGGCGGTGTCAGCCGACCAGCGCTTTGGCCCGATCTACAACCAGGGCATCGCCCAGCGGGTCTATGAGAGCCTGGTGCATCACGGCTACCCCGCCGCCGGGGGCATTCCCCTGACGCTGATTGGCTACAGCGGCGGCGGGCAGATCGCCATGGGCATCATGCCCTTTCTCAAGCGCTCCCTAGGGGCACCCATTGAGGTAGTTTCCCTCGCCGGTGTGATCAGCGGCAACAGCCAGGTGCTAGAGGCTGAGCAGCTCTACCACCTGGTGGGCAGCAAAGACAAGGTCGAGCGCCTGGGACCAATTATGTTTCCGCGACGCTGGGCGATCGCCCCCCTGAGCTACTGGAACCGGGCCAAGCGCAAGGGCAACATTACCTTTATTCCCCTCGGCCCCGTGGGTCACCAGGTGCCCGGCGGCGTGCTCGACGACCAGGCCCTGCTGCCCGATGGCCGCAGCCACCTGCAGCAGACCCTCGATCTCACCCTCGACATTCTGGTGGGTGACCTGCGCCAGCACCTCGACATGCAAAAAATTCAGGTGACGCGGCCCGGCAACTACTACCATTTTCAGAGCGCTCCCTTTAACCACCCTAGCTACTACCGGGTGCCGTCAACCCTGGCTGAGCCTTGGTATTGCCCTGTGGGCGAATGGCTGGGGCGACTGGTGTTGCCCGACCTCGACCAGCGCGCTGAGATCGACGGGGTGTGGCTAGAACTGCTACACACCCCTCCGGCCTACCGCACCTGGCTGGGGCAGCGAGTGATGCTGCACTGGCGGTGCGACCCCGGCCTCAAAAAGCAGTTTATGGCCGTCACCCGCGATATTCACTTCAGCACCGAGGCCGAAGCCTCGCACCGCGATGGCCTGATTTTGCCCTCTCGCCTCAACCACTGGCGGCTGGTGACGCCCCTAGAGTCTTTGGCCGGAGCCAGACCCATGGATGACGTGATCGTAAAGCTACCCGACCCGG
The DNA here is from genome assembly GCA_036782635.1 of Nodosilinea sp. CTOTU7353. GTDB lineage: Bacteria > Cyanobacteriota > Cyanobacteriia > Phormidesmidales > Phormidesmidaceae > Nodosilinea. Next base: position 9,060 of record DAIPYU010000125.1, on the reverse strand, counting down.
TGGCTGTGGAGATCCGGGCGTGGAGCGGCGATGAGAAACCGCTAGCCGCCCTGCCCTCATCCTCACCCGCCCCGCCCCAAACCCTTACGCTGACCATCGGCCACGAGCCCATCCAAATCGCTGGCCTCTACTATGCCCTGGTGCAGTTTCTCGGCCCGGTGGATGAGGCCCTAGAACGCTACCGGGTGGTGCACTACAACCCCGCCACCCAAGCCTTTGATGGCCTAGAAGAAACCCTGCGCCTGCCGACGGTGGTACGCGATGGCGACGGCATTGATGCGGCCACCAACCGAGATCTGGAGCGATCGCCCCTCAATGCCGCCGGCTGGTATATCCACGGTGCCCAGGCCCAGGATGGCGAATTTGTGGTGCAGGCCCTGCGGCCGCGCCGCCTGTTTCAGCTGCGGCCCGACCGGGTGATTGCCAGCGCCCGTCAGGGCCGGCCGCACCTGCGCCGCGAGTCGTGGGGCAATTTGGTAAAGAAAAAGGGCACCGCCGAGTCAGTGCTGATTGCCCCCAAAGCTGTCTCTGAGCAAGACGCGATCGCCCGCTGGCGGCTGGGCGATCGGGCGCTGGTGGTACATATCTACGGCGGCATCGGCGGCGAAAAACGCGAACCCGCCGCCAAAGGCCCGATTTACTTTGGCCACTTTGCCTACGGCATCGCCACGGTGGTGCGCGAGCCGCTGACCAGTGAGCTTCAGTTCGACATTCACTATCACCAGGTCTATACCCACAACCGGCGCGGGCTGGTGGCGGGCACCCTCGACTGGTCGCTGTACATGGGCGATCGCCAGTGGGGGTTTGCGGGCACCCGGCCCGTTGCCGATATTTTGATCAAACTGCCCGCCTACACCGAGCCCTTTGACTTTAACGGACGGGCCTGGGCAGCGATCGACGACCTGCGCATTGAGCTAGAGCTAATGACCGCCCGCTATCGCATCGGCGACGGCACCGGCGTCACCTACGTTGGCCCCGCCAACAACTGCGCCCAAGACTCTAACCAGGCCATGTACGCCAGCGCTGCCCACCTTGAGGCCGCCGTCATCGCCCACCGGGCCACCCTTAAAGCCTGGGAGGCCGATAACCCCGATCAGGCCCAGCAGTTCCAGCAGCTACTCAACCTGCGCCGGGCCATTCAGCAAGAGCTGCTGCCCTTTGGCAGCGCCCGGGCCGACTGGGCAGACGAGCAAGAATCCTTGGGCAGCAACCTATCAGACTTTCCGCTAAAGACCCTGGGGCGGGGCCTGCTCAGCTGGCGCACCATGCTGCCCCGAAAAGCTAGCGACACCATTACTCAGCTCTGCCTGCGCCACGGTGCAGCTCTGTGGGTGCTGCGCACCAACCAAATTGGTGGCTACGACCCAGCCATTGAGCCGATTGCTCCGGCCACCCTATAGGTCTCTGCCTGCTAGTACTTGACCAAGCTGATTGTGACAGGGGCCAGCTGCCTAGGGTTCACGGTCTGACTTGAAGCTGAAACCGTGAACCGTATCCCCCACTGACTTGTCATCTTGAGCTTGGCAATCTATTAAATTTCTGTATCCTAAGCTCTGCCTACAGCAAATCTCCCTCAGCTGCAGCTGAGCAATACTGTCAGGTAATGGGTATGTGAAGATGCAGTAAAATGTAGTTCGGGAACTTTATGGCTTTCTTACGGATCTGTTATCAAGGAACCAGTAGATATACGTAGAGTTGCCCTCGGTCAGAGCTGAGCTACTCTTAATTCCTGACATCGTTGGCTGACTTTTTGGCTGGGTCACATCTTGGTTATAGACCTGCCATCAAAAAGTCTGGAGTTAGAAGCTGTTACTACGGTTATGTCATGCTGAACCTCAGCAAATTTTCCCGTCAGGGGCGCAGCCCTGTTACCTCCTCAGTCATGGGGTTGGTTTCTTTGGTGGCCACGGTGCTGGTGGGGCTACCCGCCGAGGCCAGTGTCCCCCTGACACGGGCCGATGTTGAGGCATTGCGTAACCGAGTTGAATTTATTCCTCGAGGGCGCACCCCTAGGGCTGCCAGGCGGTCAGATATCTTGGCCGTGGGCGATGCCCTGCGTACCGCCGCCACGGCCCAGGCCGATCTGCGCTTTAACGACGGCTCCCTGGCTCGGGTAGGCGAGCGCGCCACCTTCCAGTTTCAGCCCAACACCCGCAACTTTCGCCTCAGCAACGGCACGCTGCTGCTGCTAGTTCCACCGGGGCGGGGTCGTACCAACATTCAAACCCCCAGTGCGGTCACCGGCATTCAGGGGTCGGCGGTAGTAGTGCGCTACATTCCCGAGAGTGACCTGACTCTGGTGATGGCGCTGACCAACAACCCCGCTGGCCCCATGACGATTACCGCAAGCGGCTGCGCTGAGGCTGGGGCTGACTGTGCCACCACAGAGTATTCGCTCTACGGCGGTCAGATGGCCCTGATTCAAAACAACCAGGTGCAGGTGGTCGAGTTTGACCTGCCGATGTTTTATCAGACCAGCCCGCTGGTAGAAGGTCTAGAGCTAGACAACCCCGATGCCGAGTCTCCCCTGGGGGCCGTCCTAGAGCAGGTGCGGGCAGAAACCCTAGAGGCCCTAGAGGAGCAAAGCCCCTTCTCCGAAGAAAGTGTAATTCTCAACCCGGCGGCTATTGGCCTCAGTGGTGCTGACCCAGTGGCCAGTGAGCAGCCCTGGATGCTGTCTCCTTCGGGTAATGGCGTGTCGCCGCTATCGCCGCTCAGCGGTGTGCTCACCCCCGGAAATTCTTTGGTGACCACTATTCCTCCCCAGAGCGGGGCAGGCGCAGGAGTCGGTAATGTTCCCAGCCCTGGCGGAGCACCGGTTCCCACCCTGCCTACTCCAGAGACTGGCTTTGACCCTACCCCCGTTGACCCACCTGGCAATGTGCCGGCTCCGACGCCTAATCCAACCCCGGCTCCAACGCCAAATCAACCCACCCTGCCTCCTCCAGAGACTGGCTTTGACCCTACCCCCGTTGATCCGCCTGACAATACGCCTCCGCGACCAACAGACCCAGCGCCATCTCAACCCCCTGGGAATGGGCCGCCTGCCGGTGGGCCTGGGAATGGACCTCCTGGAGGCGATGGGCCTGGCAATGCAGCGCCTCCGCCGTTTAGTGGGGGCGTCCCGGCTAATCCACCCGCTGAACCAGAGCCGTTCTTTCCGCCCGACAAATAGTCTCTGGCCAGCAAGGTTGGGCTGAGGTGCGTATGCTGTGGGTAGAGGCTAATAGCCTGGCTGGGGTTGGTGTGGTCTTATACATCAGTGCTGGCCTGTTTTAGGCTAAACGTGGCCATTACCGACAGTGTTATTTCATGCTGAGCCAAATCAAGTCTATTGTTGAGGCCATTTCGCCTCGACTGGTTGAGATTCGCCGCCATCTCCACAGCCACCCCGAACTCAGCGGCCAAGAGTATAAAACGGCGGCCTACGTCGCTGGGGTGCTTTCTTCCTGCGGGCTGCGGGTGCAGGAGCTGGTGGGCAAAACCGGGGTGTTGGCAGAGCTGGCGGGCGATCGCGACCCCAGAATCTTAGCCATCCGCGCCGATATGGATGGCCTACCCATTGCTGAAAGGGTCGATTTGCCCTTTGCCTCAAATCAGCTGGGCATCATGCATGCCTGCGGCCACGATCTGCACACTACGGTGGGGCTGGGCACGGCGATGGTGCTGTCCCAACTCGGCGTCCCCCTGCCGGGCACCACCCGGTTTTTGTTTCAGCCCGCCGAAGAAACCGCCCAGGGTGCTCGCTGGATGATTGAAGACGGGGTGATGACGGGGGTGTCGGCGATCTTAGGGCTACACGCCTACCCCTCGGTGCCCGCGCGGGCCATTGGGGTGCGCTACGGAGCGCTCACCGCCGCTGCCGATGATCTAGAAATTATTATTGTGGGGGAGTCGGGCCACGGGGCACGACCCCATGAGGCGATCGACGCCATCTGGATTGCCTCCCAGGTGATCACGTCGCTACAGCAGGCGATCAGCCGCACCCAAAACCCGCTGCACCCGATCGTGCTCACCATCGGCCAGATTCAGGGCGGGCGCGCCCCCAACGTGATTGCCGACACAGTGAAGCTGCTGGGCACGGTGCGATCGCTTCACCCCGACACCCGTAGCCACCTGCCCCAGTGGATTGAGTCGATTGTGGCGGGGGTGTGCCAGCCCTACGGTGCCAAGTATGAAGTCAACTACCGTCGGGGGGTGCCGTCGGTGCTCAACGACCCCACCCTCACCGAACTCACCGCCCGCTGCGCCAGCGAGGCTCTGGGCAGCGAGTACCTGCAAATTATCCACGAGCCGTCCCTGGGGGCCGAAGATTTTTCGCTGTACCTAGAGCATGCGCCGGGTACCATGTTTCGCCTCGGGGTGGGCTTTACCGATCGCGCCGTCAACTACCCTCTGCACCACCCCAAATTTGAAGTCGACGAGTCGGCGATCGCCGCCGGCGTGCTCACCATGGCCTACGCCAGCTATCGCTACTGGCAGCTCGCCCCGCCCTCGCTAGACTAGACACCGCCCTCAGGCCAAAACTTCGATAGACTAATTGACCTGTGCTTTACTCCGGGAGAATAGTCCTTGTCAACGCCGATACCCATCTACCTGGTAAGCCCTAACGATCTTTCCCAGGGCCACGCCGACAGCCAAGCCTGGGCCACGGCCACCGGCTTTAAGGGAGACCCCAACACCCACTGCCTGATTCCCGGAGAGGGCGGCACCCTGGCCAAGGTACTGGTGGGCAAGCCCAAAGCCATCGACACCTGGGCCTTGGGCCACCTGCCCAAGGCGCTGCCCCCTCAAACCTACAATCTGGGCGATGACTGGCCCCCAGAGATCGCCACTAAGCTGTGGCTGGGCTGGTGCCTGGGCAGCTACAGCTTTACCCAGTACAAACGGTCCACCCTGGCCTCCGAGGCCAAGTTACTCATGCCCGAGGGGGCCGACGACGCCTACGTCACCACCACCACGGCGGCCACCCATCTGGTGCGCGACCTGGTCACCACCCCGGCGGGCGACATGGGGCCAGAGCAGCTAGAGGTAGCGGCCCAGGCGCTGTGCGATCGCCACTGCGCCAACCTCAGCGTCACCGTTGGCGATGATCTGCTCAGCCAAAATTATCCCCTGATTCACGCCGTGGGCCGCGCCTACAGCCAACCCCCCCGGCTGCTCGACCTCACCTGGGGCGACCCCAACGCCCCCCGAGTCACCCTGGTGGGCAAAGGCGTCTGCTTCGATACCGGCGGGCTTGATATCAAGCCCGCCGCCGGCATGAAGCTGATGAAAAAAGACATGGGCGGGGCCGCCAACGTGCTCGGCCTGGCCGACATGATCATGGGTCTCCAGCTGCCTGTGCGCCTGCGGGCGCTGATACCGGCGGTAGAAAACAGCATTGCCAGCACCTCTGTTCACCCCCTAGATGTATTGCCCTCTCGCCGGGGGCTAACGGTGGAGGTGGGCAACACCGATGCCGAGGGCCGCCTGGTACTGGCCGACGCCCTCTGGGAAGCAGTGTGTGAAGAACCCGCCCCCCAGATGGTGATTGACTTTGCCACCCTCACCGGGGCAGCCCGCATTGCCCTGGGCACCGAGCTGCCCGCCTGCTTTAGCAATCGGCCCGAGCTGGCCGACGCCCTGCTGACCTGCGGTCTGGCGGTGGATGACCCCCTGTGGCAGCTGCCCCTGCACCAGCCCTACCGAGCCATGCTAGAAAGCTCCGTGGCCGACCTCTCCAATATCTCTAACAGTTCCTACGGCGGGTCAATTACCGCCGCCCTATTTTTGCAGGAGTTCACCCGGCCCGAGATTCCCTGGATTCACCTAGACCTAATGGCCTGGAACATTCGCACCCTGCCCGGTCGCCCCGAGGGCGGTGAGGCCATGGGTATGCGGGCTGTGTTTGAGTTGATCAAGCAGAAAGTGGCGGGGTAGGGGGGAGTGGATGGGTGGATGGGTAGATGGGTAGGTGGGTAGGGGCAGACCTACGGGTCTGCCCAGGTGGGTAGGGGCAGACCCACGTGTCTGCCCTGGCGAGGGATGGTGGCACTGGGGAATGGTGGATGGGGGTAGGTGAGGAGGACTTTCTCAGCCAAAATCCCCAGGCCAGAATCCTTAAAATTCTAGTTTCTCGCGGTAAAGGCCTTTGATCAGGTTGTCGAGCTGCTCGTCGGGGCAGCAGTCGATCAGAATGTAGAACGCCTCCAGCAGTTTGGCGGCGCTGTCGCCCATGAGCGGGCTGAGGCCCCAGACGTCTTGCACCCAGTCTTGGGGGTCGGTGGCCTCAAAGATCATGCGCTCAAGCAGCTGCTTAGCCTCAGTTTTGGTGATGGACATAAGACAATCCGGTTTGATTTATGACAAGCACCCGTACATATATATCCTAAACCCCTGTGACCTCTGACCCGCGCCTCACCCCGATCTCCCAATACTTCACCACCCGTGGCTGGCAGCCCCTCACCTTTCAGGCCGAGACCTGGGCGGCTTACTTAGCAGGGCGCAGCGGGCTGGTGCAGGTGCCCACCGGGTCAGGCAAAACCTATGCGGCGGTGATGGGGCCAGTAGCCGAAATGCTCGCCAGCCCAGCAGAAGGCTTGCAGCTGCTCTACATCACCCCCCTGCGCGCTCTGTCGCGCGACATTGAGCAGGCGATCAAAGCCCCGATTGAGGCGATGAGCTGGGGCATTACCGTCGAGTCACGCACCGGAGATACCAGCTCGACCCGCAAGGCCAAGCAGCTCAAGAACATGCCCAATATCCTGATCACCACGCCCGAGTCGCTGGCGGTGATGCTGTCCTACAAAGACGGGGCCAAGCGGTTTGGCAGTTTGCAGGGGGTGATTCTCGACGAGTGGCACGAGCTGATGAGCTCCAAGCGGGGCACCCAGGCGGAGCTGTGTTTGGGGCATCTGCGATCGCTCCAGCCCACGCTCCGCACCTGGGCGATCTCCGCCACCCTAGGAAATCTCGAAGAAGCGGCCCAAACCGCCGTGGGCCTGGGCACCGAGCCAGTGATCATTCGCTCCGACCTCAAGCGCGACACGGTGATCACCAGCATTTGCCCCGAGTCGGTGGATACCTTTCCCTGGGCGGGGCACTTGGGTCTGCGCATGTTTGAGACCCTGGTGGCGGCGCTGGATATGGAAAAATCCACCCTGATTTTTACCAACACCCGCAACCAGGCCGAGCGCTGGTACCAGGCGCTCAATTTTGCCCTGCCGGAAGAAGCCGAAAGAATTGCCCTGCACCACGGATCGATTGATGTGAAGGAGCGAGAGGCGATCGAGGCCGGGGTGAAATCGGGCGATATTAAGTGGGTGGTGTGCACCTCGTCGCTGGATCTGGGGGTTGATTTTCAGCCCGTGGAGCGGGTGGTGCAGATCGGCAGCGCCAAGAATCTGGCGCGGCTCTTACAGCGGGCGGGGCGCAGCGCCCACGTCCCCGAAGGCACCTCGGAGGTGTTTTTCTTACCCACCAATGCCTTGGAACTGCTGGAAATTTCCGCCTTCCGCCGGGGGCTAGAGACCGGCGATATGGAAACCCGCCGCCCCCAGTACAAGCCCTACGATGTGCTGGTGCAGCACCTGGTCACCGTTGCCTGCGGCGACGGGTTTGAGCGGCAAAAGACCCTGGAAAATTTGCGCCAAACCGTGGCCTACGCCGACCTCACCGACGAAGAATACCAGTGGATTTTGGAGTTTATCGAAAAGGGCGGTCAGTGCCTGGGGGCCTACCCGCGCTACAAAAAAGTGGTGCTAGAAGACGGCGTTTATAAAGTCAGCGATACCAAGCTGGCCCGCACCCACCGCATGGGCATTGGCACCATCACCAGCAACACCCCGATCAAAATTGTCTACACCAACCGCAAAGCGATCGGCACCGTGGAAGAATCCTTTGTGTCACGGCTGAAGAAGGGCGACGTGTTCTTTTTTGCCGGACGGCAGCTGGAATATTTTCAGCTGAAAGACATGGTGCTCTACGTCAAAGGCACCCGCAAAAAATCGACTGTGACTCCCAGCTGGGGCGGCGGGCAGCTAGCGATTTCAGATACTCTTAGCCACCACCTGCGCCGCGAGGTAGAGCGAGTGCGGCTCTACTGCGGAGAGGCTGCGCCAGCGCTCCTCAGCACCTCTAGCGGTATGGCTTCTCTCAATCTAGAAGAATCTACCCCTGACGAAACCCGATCCCCCCAATCTTCAGCCGTAGGAATTACCTCCGGTACCCCCCTTAAAAAGGGGGGCAGGGAGGATCTTCCAGAGTCTCCGTCCACAGAAACCCAACCCCTCAATCCCTCTGACGTAGACAACCCCACCATTACCCCCCTTTTCAAGGGGGGCAGGGGGGATCTCCCCAACGCCGAAATCCTCACCATCGCCCCCATTCTCGCCGCCCAGCAGCGCCTCTCAACCCTGCCCACCACCGACGAGCTGCTGGTCGAGAGCTGCAAAACCCGAGAGGGTCAGCACCTCTACGTCTTCCCCTTCGAGGGCCGCTTTGTCCATGAGGGGCTGGGCTTTCTCTGGGGCTACCGCTTCGCCAAGCAAAAGACCGCCACCTTCACCATTTCCGTCAACGACTACGGCTTTGAAATCCTCGGCCCCAAGGGCTACCCCTACCAAGATCTATTCTCCAGCGACTTCTTTAGTCTGGAAAACCTCGAAGACGACATTCGCGCCAGTCTCAATATCTCAGAGCTGACCCAGCGCAAGTTTCGCGGTGTGGCCCAGGTGGCGGGGCTGGTGTTTAAAGGCTATCCGGGCTCACGCAAGACCTCGAGCCAGATCCAAGTGAGCACGTCGCTGCTCTACGAGGTTTTCACCAAGTACGAACCCGACAACCTACTGCTCAAGCAGGCGGAGCGAGAGGTGCTGCAAGACCAGCTCGAAACCCATCGTCTCACCCAGACCCTAAACCGGCTCGACCAGCGCTCTGTGGTGTGGAAAGACACCCAGCGCCCTTCGCCCCTGGCGTTTCCGCTGCTGGTGGAGCGACTCAACTCGCGGATGTCAAATGAGACGCTGCTAGAGCGTATACAGCGCATGAAAGACCAGTGGGAGAAGCGCTAGGGGTAGG
>DAIPYU010000124.1:0-13727 GCA_036782635.1 Nodosilinea sp. CTOTU7353 | reverse complement strand
ACGGCATTCTAGAACGCATGGATCGCCAGGGGCGGCGGATCATTCGCGACCACATGCCCGAGCAGCACCGGCAGTTTTTTGCCCAGCTGCCCTAGGCGATCGCAGGCACTGTCGATAGCGACGGTCAGCTGTGGGCCTCAATTTTGGTGGGGGAACCGGGGTTTATGACCGCCCAGGGCGATCGCACCCTGCACCTGGCCACCCAGCCATTATTTGGCGATCCGCTGCACCACACCCTCGCCCTTGGGGCGGACCTGGGCCTGCTGGGCATCGAACTGCCCACCCGCCGCCGCAACCGCATGAACGGCACCATCGAGACCGTAGATTCCCAAGGAATTTCAGTGGCGGTGGGCCAGAGCTTCGGCAACTGCCCCCAGTACATTCAGGCGCGGCGGTTTGACCTCACCGCCACCGCCCCCACCCGGCCCCCGCCCCGCCATGCCCTCACCACCCTCGGCCCCGCCGAACGGGCCGTGGTCGCCGCCGCCGACACATTTTTCATCGCCACCGCCTACCAGGCCGCCTCAGCCGGAGCCGCCAGCGGCGTCGATGTCTCCCACCGGGGGGGCAAGCCCGGCTTTGTGCGCATCGACGATGGCCAGACCCTGACCATCCCAGACTTTTCGGGCAACTGCCACTTCAACACCTTCGGCAACCTAGAACTCAACCCCCATGCCGGGCTGCTGTTCCTCGACTTTGAGCGGGGCAATCTGCTCTACCTCACCGGCACCGCCGAGGTGCTTTGGGAGAGCGACGAAATCAGCCAATACCCCGGTACCGAGCGCCTGCTGCGCTTTTACCTCCACCGGGGTCACCGGGTCGAGGGCAGCCTGCCCCTGGGCTGGTCAACCCCAGAGGTTTCCCCATTTTTGGCCGACCTTGGCCCCTGGGCAAAGGAAGATACAGCCCCTAATCGGGGGGCCGCTCAAGACTCCAGTTGATCGCCTTGTTGGTTTCAGCGGTTTGCGGTCAACGGTATACGGTCAACGGCCAAACCGCAAACCGCAAACCGCAAACCGTAAACCCAACACCCAACACCCAACACCCACTCAACCCATGAAACTCCACGCCGACTACAGCCAGTGCGTTGTGCTCCACACCCCCGACCTACCCTGGGTCGAGTCGCCCATGCCCGGCGTCCACCGCCGCATGCTCGAGCGCGACGGCGACGAAGTGGCCCGCGCCACCTCGGTGGTGCACTACGCACCGGGCAGCGCCTTTTCGCCCCACACCCATGGCGGCGGCGAAGAATTTTTGGTGCTGGAAGGGATCTTCTCCGACGAGCAGGGCGACTACCCGGCGGGCACCTACGTGCGCAACCCGGTGGGCTCGACCCACACCCCCGCCAGCCGCGAGGGCTGCACGATCTTGGTGAAGCTCTGGCAGATGGACCCCGACGACCAAACGCGGGTGGTGGTAGATACTACCCAAGCGCCCTGGCGGCCTGGTCTGGTCAAGGGGCTAGAGGTAATGCCGCTGCACAGCTTTGGCCCTGAGCATGTGGCTCTGGTGAAGTGGGCACCAGGCACAGTGTTTCAGACCCACCGCCACTGGGGCGGTGAAGAGATCTTTGTGCTCGATGGCCTGTTTGAGGATGAGTTTGGCACCTACCCGGCGGGCACCTGGCTGCGCAACCCGTGCAGCAGTCGCCACAGCCCCTACAGCCAGGAGGGCTGCATTATCTATGTCAAGACCGGGCACCTGCCGACCTCGGCGGTTTCGCTGTCGGGGGTGGCCTGAGGGAGATATGGGACTGGGTTAGGGCGTGCGATCACAATCGTATTTGCTATTGCAAGACCAGCGAGGCCATGAGCGGCATTCGTATGACTTTTGGCTTAGTGGTGCAGGGTGAGCTTCGCACCCCCATGGGGGCATGCTGCGTAGGGGAGCTTACACTGGCCGAGGATTGTGGAAACCATTACATAACTGGGCAACAGGTTAGTCAGATTCTTTGGGTTGGCAAACACCCAGATGCGGCATCGTTGCCTGGTCTTGTGGCCGCCAAATTAGCAATCATGGCCCTAGACCAGGTGCAGGCAGCTCTGGCCTACCTGGTCTAGGGCCACCCTGTCGATGGCGTGCTGCTCGATCTGACGGCCCCAGCCCCCGAGGGGCTGAGTTCTCTCCAGGTTCTCCAGGCCCAGGCTCCCGACCTACCGGTGATTGTGTGGGTCAGCCCGGCCCAGACCGCTCTAGGCCTAGAGGCCGTGGGGGCTGGTGCCCATGATTATCTGATCGAAGGGCAAACCCCGATCGCGGAACTCTGTCGGGCCGTGGGCTGTGCCCTTGCGCGCCACCGTCGGCAACTGGAGATCGCCCCAAATGCCTCCGTTGGAGGCAATCTGCACAATATTGGAACTGACAGAGCATGGTAGTCAGCTCCAGCTGGTGGCGGGGGTGGGCTGGCATCCCGATCGCATGGACACCGTCACCGTGAGGCTCGATCAAGCCTCCCAAGCGCGGTTGACGCTGCGATCGCCCAATCCTATCTATATCGATGACATGTGTCAGGAAACTCGCTTTACTCGACCTGGTCATGCCCACCATGGATGGCATGCAGGTCATAGCCCGGCTGGCTAAACTGTCGTGCCGGGCCAAAATTATTATCACCAGCGGCGTGGGCAGTCGGGTGCTCGACGCCGCCGGGCGCTCGGCAGCCGAGCACGGCCTCGACATTGCCGGGGTGCTGGCTAAACCCTTCTCGCCCCCCCAGCTACGAGAGATGCTGCTGGGTCACCTCCCCACCGCCCCTGCTGACCGCTGCGATCGCCCCCCTGAGCCGCCGGAGATTACCTTGGGCGACCTGCATCGAGCCCTTGATCGCCAGGAATTTGTGGTGGTCTACCAGCCCAAGGTGCTCTGCACCACGGGCAAGCTGGCCGGGGTTGAAGCCCTGGTGCGGTGGGCTCACCCCAGCTACGGTCTGCTGCCGCCGGGGCAATTTATTCCCCTGGCGGAGAGCGGCGATCTGATCGACCGCCTCACCGACCAGGTGATCGATCAGGCGCTGGCTTGGTTTGGGCCGCTTTGCATGGATGTCACTCAGCTGTCGCCCACCACCTGCGATCGCCTGATGCTGTCGGTGAATATTTCGGCCCGCACCCTGACTAACGAGGCCCTGTTTGAGCGCGTGCAGAAGCGCTGTCAGGCCTACCATGTTGACCCCACCCGGCTGATCTTTGAACTCACTGAAACCAGCGCCATGGATGACCCCGTGGCCTCCCTGGACCTGCTCACCCGGCTGCGGATGATTGGCTTTCACCTTTCGATCGACGACTTTGGCACCGGGTTTTCGTCGATGCTTCAGCTGGTGCGGCTGCCCTTTTCTGAAATTAAAGTCGACAAGTCGTTTGTGATAACGGCGATGACCTCGTCGGAGTCGCGCACGGTAGTCAAGTTTATCGTCGATCTGGGTCACAGCCTGGGCCTGCGCTGTACCGCCGAAGGGGTTGAAGACGCCGAAACCCTCGCCTACCTAAATGATATTGGCTGCGATCTAGCCCAGGGCTACTACATTGCCCGACCCCTGACGGGGGACGATTTTTGGCTCTGGCTTGCCTCCCGACCCAGCTACGCCGAGGGGGCTAGTACTTGACCAACCTAATTTTGACGGGCTCTAACGGCTAGGAAGGTGCGCGGTTTGCGGTTTGCGGTATATGACACGACTTGGAAGGTTAGCTATTTTCAGAACGAAAGAATAGGGGTTTGAGCCACTGGATTGGGCGCTGAAACCCCCATTCCGTCGATTAACCTTCCAAGTCGTGTAACAAACCCCTCAGCGCCCTCGATGTATTAGACCTGATGCGCCAGCGGCAGATTCACCATATGCCCCTAGTCGATGACGATCAGCGCCCGGTGCGGTTAATTACCACCAACTCGCTGCAGCAGGCGCTCCAGCCGCCCCACGTGCTCAAACTCCAGGAGCCCAGTCGCGGATGACAACCAATCTAGTCACGGTCCAGCCCACCGACACGGCCCTCGCCGCCGCCACGCTGCTGGCAGAATACCAGGTCAGCTGTGTCGCAGTAGTTGACCCCACCGCCGCCGGGGTGCTGCGGCAGGATGTACTGCGCTTTCAGGCGCGACAGCTCAACCTGGCCAAGCTGTCGGTGCGGGCCATCATGCGCGATCTGCAGCTCTGTCTCAAACTTGAAGATTCTCTTTGGCTGGCCTACCAAGAGATGAGCCAGCACCATCTTCCCTACCTGGTGGTGGCGACCCCCGAGCAGCAGCCCCTGGGGGTGATTAGCCAGTCAGACCTGCTCTGCGGCTGAGGGGCACCACCTGCACGGCGCAGGCCTTCAGCTCGGGCTGGCCCGAGATTGGGCAGACCTCGCCGTGGGTGATGGCGTTGCACTCGGCGTTTTCGGCCCAGAGGCTGCCCCAGTGCATGGGCACAAACAGCGTGCCCTGGCGGATGTTTTGGGTGACCAGCAGCGGCAGGCGGGCGCTGCCTCGCTGCGATCGCACCTCCACCCACTCCCCCCCTTGCACCTGGAGGTGCTGGGCATCGCGGGGGTTAATTTCCAAAAACGGAGCCGGGTGCATTTTTTGGATCTTCTCGATTCGCCCGGTGCGGGTTTGGGTGTGCCAGTGGCCGTAGAGCCGCCCGGTGGTGAGCACAAAGGGAAAGTCGTCGTCGGGGGGCTCCGCTAACCCGTTGGAGTGCAGGGCGGCAAAGCGAGCCCGGCCATTGCCAGTGTTAAATATGCCTCGGGTGTAGAGGCGCTTGTCGTGGCGGTTGGCGGCGGTGGCGGTGGTTTCGGGGTCGGGGCAGGGCCACTGGATGGGGCCGAGTTCCCGCAGGCGATCGTGGCTCAGACTGGTGATGTCGCAGGGCTGACCTCGGGTAGTGGCGGCAAACTCGCGGTAGACCTCAGCGCTGGTAGCAAAGTCAAACTGGTCGGCAAAGCCCAGGCGGCGGCCCACCTCGGCAAAAATTTCCCAGTCGGGGCGGGCTTCGCCGGGGGGCGGGCGAAAGGCGGCGCAGAGGGTGACCACCCGTTCAGAATTCGTCATGGTGCCGGTTTTTTCGCCCCACTGGGCGGCGGGCAGCAGCAGGTGGGCAAACTCGGCGGTTTCGGTGGGGTAGTAGGCGTCTTGGTAGATGGTGAAGGGCGACTGGCGCAGGGCGGCCTTGGTGCGGTTGAGGTCGGGCAGGCTGACCGCCGGGTTGGTGGCGGCAATCCACAGCAGCCCCACCCGCTGGTGCTCTAGGGCCAGCATCATTTCGCCCACGGCCAGGCCGGGGGTGGTGGAGATCTGCCCGGCGGGCAGGCCCCAAAATGCTTCCACCTGGCGGCGGTGGTCGGCGTTTTTGACCAGGCGGTAGCCCGGCAGAATGTGGGAGAGGCCCCCGGCCTCACGGCCGCCCATGGCGTTGGGCTGCCCGGTCAACGAAAACGGCCCCGCCCCGGGGCGACCGATGTTGCCGGTCATCAGGTGCAGGTTGATCAGCGACCTGACCTTCGCCGTGCCCTCCGACGACTGGTTGAGGCCCATAGACCACAGAGAGAGCACGGCCTTGGCCTTAGACCAGGTGCGGGCGGCGGTTTCGAGGTCGGCCACGGTAATGCCGCAGCGCTCGGCCACCAGGTCAGGCTTGTAGTGGCGCAGCACCTCGGTATAGTTCGAAAACCCCTGGGTGCAGCCGTCGATAAACTCAGGGTCGAGGGCACCCCAGCGCAGCAGTAGGTGGCCAATGCCGTTGAGCAGGGTGATGTCGCTGCCGGGGCGGATGGCCAGGTGCAGGTCGGCGGCCTTGGCGGTGTCGGTGCGGCGCGGGTCAACCACAATCAGCTTGACCTGGCCATTGCGCTTGTGGTGCTTACGCAGCCGGTTAAACACAATCGGGTGGCACTCGGCGGTGTTGGTGCCGATCAAAAAGGCGCAGTCGGTGGCCTCTAGGTCGTCGTAGCAGCAGGGCGGGCCGTCGCTGCCAAAGCTCAGGATGTAGCCTGCCACCGCCGACGACATGCACAGCCGCGAATTGGCGTCGAAGTTGTTGGTGCCCAGGCAGCCCTTCACCAGCTTTTGGGCCACGTAGTAGTCTTCGGTCTGAAACTGGCCCGAGCCGTAGACGCAGATGCCGTCTGGCCCCAGTTCCTGCCGCACGGTGTGAATGCGGCTGACGATCGCATCTAGGGCCACCTCCCACGACACCCGCTGGAAGGGAGCGTCTAGGGACTCCCGCAGCATCGGGTACTTGAGCCGATCGCGGTCGAGGGACTCGGCCACGGTGGCCCCCTTGACACACACCATGCCCTTGCTGGAGGGGTGGGCGCGATCGCCCCGAGTCTGCCACAGGGGTACACCCGCCGCGTCGCGGTTGGTGGGTTTGTTGGCCTGGGCCGGAGGTAAGACTTCCAGGCCACAACCCACGCCGCAGTAGGGACACAAGGTTTTAGCCGGAGCGGTCATAGGGAGGTGGGGGGTAGGGGGTGGATGGGTAGGGGGTGGATGGGTAGGGGGTGGATGGGTAGGGGGTGGATGGGTGGGGAGGCATTCCCTCCTTTTTAAGGGGGGCCTTAGCGAGAACGTTAGAGAAGAGCAGTCGGGGGATCTCTCGGCATTTCCCCCTTGCCAAGGGGGGCCTTAGCGAGAACGCTGGAGGAGAGAAACTGGGGAGATCAAAGCCTGAACCTGGAGAATTCTACTGGAGTGAGAAAGCCTAAACGCTAGATGCCCTAGGGAATCCCCCCTGCCCCCTCAAAAAGGGGGGTATGTGAGGAACAGCAAGGATAAAATCAGCCCTGTTTTGGGAATCTGTGATGAAGACCTGATGTGCGATCTCGCCACTGGCACATTGACTGTGCTACGTTTGCCTCAAATGCAAACCGTGTGTCCTGGGGCCGTTGGCCCGCAGGGCATTTTTTTGTCAACTGTCACCATCACGCCGTTGTCACCATCACGCCGTTGTCACCATCACGCCGTTGCTAGACTCGGCGGCCTCCTTGGGCTGGGCTCCGAAGTTTTCGATCAGCAGCGATCGCAGCACCCCGTGCAAATCGTCGCAGGCGATACCCTGCTGCACCTTTTCGCCCAGGTGGGCCTCTTTACCGACCTTACCGCCCATGAAGATATCGACTCCCTCCACGGTTTTGCCGTCCTTGCGCACCTTGGTGCCCATCAGGCCAATGTCGGCCACCTGGGGCTGACCGCAGGAGTTGGGGCAGCCCGTCCAGTGAATCCGCACCGGTTGGGTCAGGCTGAGTTCTTCGTCCAGGGCTAGGGCCAGGGCCAGAGCGCGCTGCTTGGTTTCGACCAGGGCAAAGTTGCAGAACTGCGCCCCGGTGCAAGAGATCAGTGATCGCGTCAGGGCCGAGGGCGCGATCGAGAATTTTGCCAGCAGCGGCTCCTCTAGCAGCACCGCCAGCCGCGAGTCGGGCACGTTGGGAATAATCACGTTTTGCTCGACGGTGAGGCGTAGCTCGCCGCTGCCGTAGACCTCCGCCAAGCGGGCCAGGTCAAACAGGTCGCTGGCCTGCAACCGCCCCACCGGAATGTGTAGCCCTACATAGTTGAGGCCCACCTGCTTTTGGGGGTAGACGCCGATGTGGTCGCGCTTGTCCCAGTCCATTTCGTCGGTGGGGGCGGCGGTGGCCAGGGGCTGGCCGTAGGCGGTTTCCACGGCGGCGCGAAACTGATCCATGCCCCACTCGTCGATCAGCCACATCAGCCGAGCTTTTTGGCGGTTGACCCGAGGGCCGTGGTCGCGGTAGACCTCGAGAATGGCGCGGCAAAGCTCCACCACGCTGTCGTCGGGGGTTACCCAGGCGTCGAGCGGTATGGCCGCCTCGCAGCGCCGGGCCGAGAAAAAGCCCCCCACCACCACGTTGAAGCCCAACACCCCCTCGCGGTAGGCGGGCACAAAGGCGATGTCATTGATCTCGGCGTGGATCGAGTTGTCGCGGCCGCCCTCAATGGCAATGTTGAACTTGCGGGGCAGGTTGCTAAAGGCCGGGTTGCCCTCGCCGTTGGCGGTGATCATGTCCTGCACCTTCATCACCAGGCCCTGGGTGTCGATCAGCTCGTCGGCATCTAGCCCTGAGACCGGCGACCCGGTGATGTTGCGCACGTTGTCCATGCCCGACTGCACAGAGGTGAGGCCAGCGGCCTGCATGCGGCGAAAAATATCGGGAATGTCTTCGAGCAAAATGCCCCGTAGCTGGAGGTTTTGTCGGGTGGTGATGTCGGCGCTGCCGTCTTCGCCGTAGCGCTGAATGATCTCGGCCAGGGTGCGGGCTTTGTAGCCGCTAAGCAGCCCGTTGGGCAGCCGCAGCCGCAGCATAAACTTGCCCGGCGTCACGGGGCGAAAGAAAATCCCCAGCCACTTGAGCCGGTGGGTAAGGTCGGTGTCGTCCACGGCTTCCCAGCCCAACTGGGCAAACTGCTCTAGCTCGTGCTTGACCAGCAGCCCGTCTTTGTCGACCTTAAACTGCTCAAATTTATTGAGTTTGGCTTTGGCCGTTGTGTTGGCCGTGTCTATAGAAGTGGTCACAGGCGCACCGTTGTAGCGAGACGTTTATTGACCCATTCCCCAGGGTCAGGGCAAGGCTTATCGAGCTTTCTGCGAGGGGCTTCTTCGAGATGTAGGATTTCGAGGCTATGATTCTTCGAGCTATGTTTGTTCCCGAAAGTCATCCCTGAAAGCAAGTGAGGCTAGCCTAGTCC
This sequence comes from Nodosilinea sp. CTOTU7353, assembly GCA_036782635.1. Taxonomy (GTDB): domain Bacteria; phylum Cyanobacteriota; class Cyanobacteriia; order Phormidesmidales; family Phormidesmidaceae; genus Nodosilinea. The sequence goes on along the minus strand of DAIPYU010000124.1, from coordinate 5,054 downwards.
TGCTGCCTGGGGGCTTTTGTATAGACTCATACGTTTTTGCAAATACCATGCAGCCTTCGCAAGGGCCTTCCGCGCGAACCGCATAGCCAGCTGTTGGGAAAAGTGGCTTCAGGCCCTATGGTGGAGGGGCTACTCCCGGCTGGGTAATCGGCCTCGGGATTGAATCGCTAGGAGGATCTCCTTGTCATCCTTTGATCAGTTTCTGCCTTTGGCTCATGTAACCAGGGCCAGTTCAACCGGAGCGATCACAGCTCTGGGGGCTGCCCCTGCCGCCGAAGCCAGTGTGGCGGTGACAGGGCTCGGTGAAGGAGACTTTCACGATCGCTGGGAGCAGTCGCGGCAGATTGCCGACCTGGGCGAGGCCGCCCTGGACGACCTGCTGGCCATGGTGCAAGCCCTCGACCAAGACTGGGAAGCCCGCTGGTTTGCCGCCCGCGCCCTGGGTAGCTTTGACCGCCCCGAGGTGATTGCCACCCTGGTATCAACCTTTGCCACCACTGTCGATGAAGACCTGCGCCAGGCGGTGGCGGCGGCCCTGACTCAAATTGGCCCGGCGGCGATCGCCGCCCTCGGTCAGCAGCTTGACCACCCCTCCCTCCGCCCCGTGGCCGTGCAGGCACTGGCCCGTATTCACCACCCCGCTACGGTGCCGCTGCTGTTAAGGGTTCTAGCAGACGACCGATCGCCCGTGCGAGCCACCGCCCTCGACGCCCTGGGCACCTTTGCCGACCCGGCCACCCTGACCGTCATGCAGCGGGGCCTCAACGACCCTTCGGCGGCGGTGCGATCAGCGGCCATTCGGGGGTTGCTGAGCCTGCGCTCAACCCTAGACCCCGCCGCCCTGGCTAGCTGGCTGGCTCCCCTGCTCGACGATCTAGATTTGGCGGTGGCCCAGCAGGCCGCCTACGGCCTAGGCCGTCTGCCCCTTGACGCCGCCACCGCCCCTCTGTTGAGCGCGTTAGCATCTCCCAACACCCCAGAAGCGCTGCAAATCGCCGCTGTGCGAGCCCTTACCTGGCAAAATACCGCCGTGGCCCTAGACGGCCTCATTCACGCCTGGGCCGCCCTGGGCGAGCCGCCTCGACTCGCGCTGCTCCAGGGATTAGCGGCCCTAGATCCAACCCTGAGGCTTCAGGCGGCTCCGGCCCTGGGGTTGTGGCTCCGTGCCCTACCCGCGATCGCGGCCCACAGCACCCTGCGTCGCCACCTGGTTTTAGCTTTAGGGCAGCTGGGTAGCCCAGCCATAGCTCCAGAATTGCAGGTGCTGCTCCACGATCCAGATCCGGGGGTACAAATCCACGCCGAGGCGGCACTGCGTCAGCTACAGCTGCAGCCCACCCAAGCTTGAATGAGGTCTAAATCGAGTGCTGAATTGGATACCGCTACTTTTGATACCAAGTGCGGCCCGGCGATCTGTTAATCAAAGAAAAGTCTTCTCGGCAACAGGTTGCCGGGTGGCTTTGGGTTAGCAGTGGCACAGGTACAGGCAAGGCATGCGCATAGAGCAGCTCCAGGCGTTTTTATCGGTGGCCGAAACCGGCAGCTTTCAGGCGGCAGCTCAGCAGTGTCAGGTGACGCAATCTACCGTCAGCCGCCAGGTGCAGGCCCTAGAGGCGGAGCTAGACGCGCCCCTGTTTCACCGGGGTGCCCAGGCCAAGCTCACCGTGGCGGGCGAGCGGCTGCTGCCCAAGGCCCGGCGGATTTACCAAGACTGGGCGCAGGTGTCTAAGGATATTGCCGACCTGATGGCCGGCAAGCAGCCGGAGCTGTGCGTGGCGGCGATTCAGTCGGTGTGTGCCACAGTGCTGCCGCCGGTGCTCCAGCAGTTTTGTTCTGAGTACCCCCAGGTGCAGCTGCGGGTGACGGCCCTGGGCAGCGATCGCTCCCTCAAGGTGCTGCGCGACGGTCTGGTCGACCTGGCCATTGTGATGGATAACCCCCGCCTCACCACCCAGCCCGAAATGGTAGTCACGCCGCTGTTTGAAGAGCCGATCGAGGTGCTGATGGCGGCCAACCACGACCTGGCCCCTCAGCCCACAATTTCCTGGGAGATGCTGGCCCGGTTTCCGCAGATTATTTTCAAAGACGGCTACGGCATGCAGCGGTTGGTGCAGCGGCAGTTTCAAGACCGGGGGGCGGTATTTAACCCGGCGATGGAGCTCAACACCCTCGATGCTTTTCGCGGGGTGATTCGCCAGGGAAATTTTTTGGCGCTGCTGCCCCAGTCGGCCCTAGCCGACTGCCATGACGACCCCACCCTGGCAGTGCGCCCCACTGAAGCGCCGGTGCTGCGCCGGACGGTGGTGCTGGTGACCACCCGCGATCGCCTGGTCATTCCGCCGATTCAGCGGTTCCACGACCTGGTGCAGAGCCTGGCTACCCCCAGCCGCCCCCGTGCTACCTCAGCGGCGGTATCTTACAGTTAAGTATCGTCCGTCATCCTCCCTGCCCCAGGGTCAGCAGCCTCTATGAGTAACGAATTTCGCGATTTGCTCAAGCAAGTCGGCAGCGGTAGCCACACCTCCAGGCCGCTAACCCGCGCCGAGGCTGAAGCCGCCACCCGCATGATGCTGACCCAGACCGCCACCCCGGCCCAGATCGGCGCGTTTATGATCGCCCACCGGATCAAGCGCCCCACCGCTGAGGAGCTGGCGGGCATTCTCGATGCCTACGAAACGCTGGGGCCAACCATGCCCGCGATCGCCCCAGCAAGCGCCTACAGCCGCCCAGCGCTGGTGCTGAGCTGCCCCTACGATGGGCGATCGCGCACTGCCCCGGTGACCCCCATCACCGCCCTGGTGCTGGCTGCGGCGGGGGTGCCGGTGGTGCTGCACGGCGGCGATCGCATGCCCACCAAAGAGGGCATTCCCCTGGTAGAACTGTGGGGGCAGCTGGGCGTTGACCTGCGCCCCCACAGCCTAGAGCAGGCCCACACCCTGCTCAACCGCACTGGCCTCGGCTTTGTCTACCTGCCCCAGCACTTCCCCACCGCCCACGGGCTGGTGCCCTACCGCGAGCAGATTGGCAAGCGCCCCCCCTTCGCCACCGTCGAGCTGCTGTGGTCGCCCTACGCTGGGCCTCACACCCTGGTGATGGGCTTTGTCCACCCGCCCACCGAGGAGTTTGCCAAGGGCACCTTTGCCCTGCGGGGTCAAACCGACTGGGTCACCGTCAAGGGGCTAGAGGGCAGCTGCGACCTAGCGCGAGCGCGGACGGCGATCATCGGGGTCAACCGCCCAGGGCAGGCCGAACGGCTGCTGCTGCACCCCCGCGACTACGGCTTTGAGGGCGACGATGTAGAGCTGGGCGCTGAGGAGACCCTGGGCGATCGCCTGCTGGATATCCTTTCCGATCACCCCTCAGAGCTGGCCAAAACCGCCCGGTGGAACGCCGGTTTTTACCTGTGGCAGGGGGGAACAGCAGACTCGTTAGAGGCGGGGCTGGCCCAGGCCCAGGACATCATCGCCACTGGCGGCGCAATGGCCAAGCTGAATGAGTTGCGGCTCCAGGCCGCCAACTTGAATCAACCGCTGGTCTACAGCCACGGCTAGTTCAGCTGGGTGGGCAGCGCCCATCACCGGAGAGAATGTTGCTTAAACATGACCTCAAGCGGCGACTAGCAACTCTACCAAATCAGCCTTTTTGAGCTTAGACAAGCCCTTGACATCTCGCTTTTTGGCCATGCCTTTGAGCTGCTGAGTCGTCAGAGTCTCCAGAATCTTGCGGTCTGTAATCACCTCTGGCATCGGCTCAGGGGTCAGATAAAACACTTCTTCTAGCACCTTGAGTTTCGCCTTAGTAGTAATGCCACAGCCTAGTTTTTTAACTGGTTCGAAGTTTTTCCAATATTGCCGAGGAGCTTCATCAAGCCGAGCTATAGGCAGTCGCCTGCTCGATGGGTTAGCTGGCGATGCTTCAGAATTGGCCAAAACCGTCCTGTGGAACGCTGGATTTGATTTGTACCAGGCCTTTAGAGGCAGGCGATCGCTCCGTCACTGCGGCGATCTCCGCCGCCCTGCAACCCCTCTGGCGCTGCCAAGATCGCGTGGGCATGGCCCATTTTCTCAGCCCAGGCGGGCGCTACAGAGATCTGGTGCCCCCGCTGAGCTAGGGTCTGCCGCACCTCGGCGGGTATACGGCCCTCCATCGCCCGCTGGGTTGTCGCCTCACCCCCAGGTCTGTAAAAAACCTGTGTTAAGAAATGCCTAAGTTTGCCCAATGGCCGCCGCCATAGACTTTTTTAGACCAATATGCCGTGGCAAAATCTAGAGTGGACCCGAGGGTATTGCCTCTGGTTAACGGCCTGCTATGGCTACCCCCCGCTCTAAAGAGACCCAGCTATGCTTCTATACCTGTTGAGTATTTTGGCCACGGCCCTATCGCTGCTGCTGGTAGCCGCCATCTTTCCAGGGGTAGTGTTGGCCAACTTTCCGGCGGCAATGGTGGCGGCAGTGGCCATTGGCATCGTCAACGGCATCATCAAGCCGGTGCTGTTTATTTTGTCGCTGCCCATCACCATTCTGACCCTGGGCCTGTTTTCGCTGGTGCTCAACGGCATCTGCTTTTGGCTGGCATCGCTGGTGACACCTGGCTTTCAGGTGCACGGCTTTTGGGCTTTTACCGTCGGCCCTATTGTGCTGTCGGTAGCATCCACCGCCCTCAACAACTTTTTTGTCGGTCAGACGGTCAAGCCCACGGCCAACGAAATCGAAGGCTAGGTTCTGGCGCTGCACCATGGCTCAGGGGTCGGCAGCATCACAGCCATGCCTCTGACCTGGTTGCGCCCCCGGTCTTTGGCCTGGTAGAGCGCCCCGTCGGCGGTAAATATTAGGTCAGCGGGCAAATAGTTGGCCCTGGGCATTACAGTTGCCCCCCCACAGCTGAGGGTGACGACGGGGGCCGTAGGGGAGGTGGCGTGGGGCAGCGCCAGGGCTTGAATGGCCTTAACTAGGCGATCGCCCACCTGCATTGCCCCCGCCATCGTCGTGTTGGGCAAAATCACCGCAAATTCTTCACCGCCGTAGCGGGCCACCAGGTCGCTGGCGCGGTTGATA
>DAIPYU010000123.1:0-13923 GCA_036782635.1 Nodosilinea sp. CTOTU7353 | reverse complement strand
CGACCGGCATCGCCCAGCACTTCGGTGGCGGCGAGGTCAAACCCAGTGCCAATCTGAATCGCTTTGGCGTCCGCCGCCAGCCGCACGGTTTCTAGGGCCGCTTCAATAGTGATCTTGAGGTTGACGGGGGCAACGTCGAGGCTGAGCTTGCCCTGCAAAATACGAGAGACATCGAGCAGGTCAGCAATTAGCTGGGTTTGCAGCTTGGCATTGCGCTCAATGGTTTCTAACCCCCGAGCTAGGGTGGCGGCATCGGGCTGCCGGGTTTGCAGCAGCTGCGACCAGCCTAAAATTGGGTTGAGGGGCGACCTCAGCTCGTGGGAGAGTACGGCGAGAAATTCATCTTTGATGCGATTGGCGGCTTCGGCTTCGCTGCGGGCAGTTTGCTCGGCTTGGTAAAGGAAGGCATTGTCAACGGCGATCGCCACCTGGTAAGCGATATTCTCCGCCAGGGCTAGGTCAGCCCGGTCGTAGCGACGCTCTGACTCGGCCATCAGAAACGAAATCGCCCCCAGAGTCTTGCCCCGGGCAATCAGCGGCACTACGATGCAAGATCTCGGCCCCAGCTCGCGCAGCAGGCGCAAATGCTCTGGGTCTTGGGCGATAGCCCCGAGAGCCGCCGGGGGCACGTCGGTAACCAGCCGGGCTGCGCCCGACCGCAGCACATTGGACAACCCCGAAGGGACATCCATCGCCAGGGGATATTGCCGGTGCATCTGCCAGCCCATCTCCACCTTAGCGGGGTCGCAGTGAGCCATGGTAACCCGCTCAATGCCCTGCCCGAGACCAGTCCCAAAGCCGGTGAGGTCAATGGCGCACCAGTCGGCAAAATAGGGCACTACCCGGTCAGCCACCTGCCCCAGGGTGAGGCTGTGGTCAAGGGACGACGCCAGGGCTGTACCAATATCGACCAACAGCTGCGATCGCCCCTGGGCCACCTCCGCCTCCAGCCGCGCCGACTGTTCTCGAATCAGCTGCGCCCGCTCCTCTTCTGCCCGTTTGCGCTCGGTGATATCGTGCATCACCACCATTGCGCCGTGGGTCTGGCCGTCTGCCGTGGTGATCGCCCGACCGCTAGACAGCACCGTGCGGGCCATGCCGCCCCTGGGGGCAATTACCATCTCAGCATTGACCACGTTTTCGCCCTGGAGGGCCCGAAACAGCGGAATTGCCGCCTGGGGCATGCGGGTTTTGCCATCGGCCTGGTAGAGATCGTAGTAGTCAGCCCACTGATCTGACGGTAGCGGTTGCTCTGGCAACCCATGAAAGTCGCGGGCCGTCTGGTTAAACAACGTGAGAATGCCCGCCTCGTCGCAGGCGGCAATACCCGCCTGCATATTTTCTAGCAGCACCCGCTGCATTTCGCGCTCTTTTTTGAGGTCGATCTCGGTCTGCTGGTGCTCGGCAATCTCTCGCTGTAGCCGCTGGTTGGTTTGAGATAGCTCGGCGGTGCGCTGGGTCACCAGCTGCTCTAGGTGCTGCTGCACCTGCTGCCGGGCGATATCGGTACGCTGGCGCTCTAGCTCAGCGGCGACCTGCAAGGCAAAGATCGGCAGCAGCGCCTTGGTCAGGCGTAGGTTGGCCAACGGCTTGCGACCCATCACACCCAGCAGCCCCAGCGCCTGGTTCTGAGAGTCATAAAAGGCAATCGCAGCATAGCTCTCGATGCCCAGGGGGGCCAGCAGCGGCGCCTGGGGAAACTGCGCCTGTACGCCGCTGGGGTAGCAGCACAGCTGATGGCTCTCGATCACCTGGTGACAGGGGCTGTCGGCCAGCCGATAGGCAAAATTCTCCACGATCTCGGCCCCGGCGCAAACCACTAGGGTCTCAATTACAGTGGCGGGATCGTCTCCTAGCAGACCAATGTAGGTGTAATCGACGCCCAAGGCTTGGGTAAAGTGCTGCACCAGCGCCTGAAAGTAAGCCTCGCCAGTGCGGCTAGACACCCCCTGGGTAACCGCCAGCAGCGCCCTATCGATCTCAGCCACCTTACGGGCAGCGATGCGTAGCTCTAGTTCGTCAATTACCATGGCCGCTAGATCGGCTAGCACCTGCTGCTGCTCTGGGCTAAAGCTCTCCCTCGGCTGGCCATCGCCCACACAGAGCGTGCCCAAGATAAATCCCTCCCGGTTGATCAGCGGTGCCCCGGCATAAAATCTCAGCCCTAGATCCGGCTGCACCAGGGGGGGGTTAGTTACCCGTTTGTCTTGGCTAGCATCGAGAATCACCAGCACCTGCTCCGACAGCAGAGCATAGCGACACAGGGCCAGGTCACGCCGTACCTCTGACAGCTCAGACCCGTAGCTAGACTTAAACCAGGCCCGCGACTCATCCACCAGCGAAATAAACGCGGTGGGGGCGTTGAGCAGCCGAGCGGCCAGGCTAGTGATGCGGTCAAAGGCCTCTTCAGGCGGGGTGTCTAGAATGTCGTACTGCCGCAGGGCCTCTAGCCGCGTTGCCTCTGAAGCGGCCTCCTGGGCAACGAGATGCGTCGGGGGATGCGTGGGAGGCAGAAATGGTTCTGGTGAAGATTGGGACATAGGGGGGCGGCGATCGCAATGACTCAATCCAGCGGGCAGATGAGATTTATAGCAGCGTCTCATCTACAAAGTCTTATCTATAAAATCTTATTTAGTTTACTCACTCTTGCCGGTGGATTGAGCCGGTCAGGCTTTTTCACCATGTTGCCTGCTTTGCGTCAGGTTTTGCTGCTGTGAACTCAGCGCCAATTTTAGGTCAGCCCCAGAGGTCAGAACCAGATTCGGGGTAAGATCACCAGGGCGTTAAACAACAGGAAGTCATGGCAGACACTCCGAATACCTCCCCTGAAAAACCTAAAAAGAAAATTATTACTGTGGGAGATAGCAGCGCTGGCGAACGTAGTGGCGGCGATCGCAGCGGCGGCGGGCGCGGCACCGGAGAGCGCCCGAGCAAGGGCCGGGGCGGCAGAGGCCGAGACCGCGATGAAGGCGATCGCAAGCCCGGTATTCCCCCCGCGCTGATGCGTGGCCCCAGACCAAAGCCCAAAGCCGAAGACGTGCCCGAAGAAGTCATTGCGGAAGAAGTAGCCGCCGAGGACGCCGTTGCAGAAGAATCCGCAGTCGAGGAAACGACCGCTGACAGCGCACCCGTGGCAGAAGCGACAGCCGAAACCACTGAGCCTGAAGCCCCCCCGGCTTAATACTCCCCAGTTTAGAGACCTACCAGTTTAGAGACCTACCAGTTTAGAGACCTGCATAAGGCAGATCTCATGGGGGAAAGGACACCCCGGAGGTTTCCATTAATCCGCCGCCTCGGCAGCTTGGTCTGCCGGGGTTTTTGTCTGCTCTAGAAACTGGCCATCGACCAAAAAAGAACCCTTGTCAAACTTGATGCCCCAATACCCGCCGGGGAGACGGCTGAGAATAATACCCTCGGCTCCCAGGGGCACAGTGTCGGCGGGGCGCAGCATGGGCATCGGGTCGGCGGTTTTAAAGTAGGGAGGCTGCGCTGCAAGGCGCACGCGATCGCCGACAGTAAACTCAGTAGTCATGGCAACCTCCGGGGCAATGGTGGAAATCGGGTGCTAACGCGTTAGCTCTGGGGCAAAGCCAGCCAGCTAACCGGCAACATTAGGGGTGCAGCGAGCTGTCGAGCTTTCACCACCGCAGGCCATCCCAGGCCGATGGATGACGGTGGCTCTACCTGGAGTGTAGTTGAAACTCGGCCAGAAATTTCCCCTAAACCATGCCACAGAAAAAGATGGCCCTCTGATTCCTAAACCAGCTCCGCACTTGCCCGCTGCCCGAGGCCTATCTGACTCTATGTGAGTATGGCGATCACCTGCTCGCCTAAGCGCAGGTTAACCGATGCTCTCCCTGCGGAGCAAGGCCCTTTGCCCATCCTGCGAGGGTATGTTCTTATCCAGAAATTACCTCTGGCAAATTGCACATCGTCGGTGCCCGCTACGACCTCGACACCGGCGCTGTGACTTTAGTAACCTAATCCAAGTTTAACAGCAGTAAACTTAACAGGAGGCAGCAGTTCTTGCTAGCCTCGGTCCTTCGTATGCTCTCACAATGCCCAGCGTTATTCCGGCAAGTCAGATCTCTATAAATTATTTGGAAGAACAGTACGGTCTTCGAGAATCCTCCCAGACCGATTTTTTCACGGAATGGACTGCCAATTTAGGGACAACAACGGAGCTTGAAAAACAGTACCTTGACCGGGTTAAAATCCATTTTAAGCATCTCCTCAAAAGCCCGCCACTGCTAGAAAATAGCGTCAAAATGGTGGTTTTATCGCCATTGCTGGATCTAGCAGGCTTTTATGATGAGCCCTTTCGCATTGAGTCTGAGGTCGGCGTTGAAATAGCGACCCAGGACGAGGGCGAAATTGTTCGCGGCAGAATAGATGTTTTGGTTTTGAAAGAAGGCTTATGGATATTAGTGCTGGAGTCTAAACGCAGTGACTTCGATGTGAATGTTGCCATGGGTCAAGCGCTTGCCTACATGATGGCTAACCCAAAACCAGAAGCGCCGACCTTCGCTATGATTAGCAATGGCCAGAGTTTTTTATTTTTAAAATTGACGCAGCACCCTCACCTCCAATATGCCAACTCACGGCTTTTTTCCCTGGTCAACCCCGGTAATGACCTATACGAGGTCGTGAGCGTCATGCGCCATATTGGGCAGGTGCTCGTGGCAACATCCTAATTATCCCAGCCGCTCCAGCAAGTGCTCGCCCACCCGCAGGGCGTTAGCGATCACCGTCAGCGCTGGCCCCACGCTAGAGCTAGAGGGGAAGAAGCTGCTATCGACCACGTAGAGGTTATCTAGCTCGTGGGCGCGGCAATTGATATCTACCACTGAAGTAGCGGGGGCAGTGCCCATGCGGCAGGTGCCGCACTGGTTGGCCATCACCGACAGCGGCACTTCGCCCCGTGGGTGCATGCCCGATCGCGAAAACAAGCTGCTGTCTTTTTCAACCGCCTTGAGCACATCGAGCCAGCGATACACCAAGCGATCGTGGGCCTCAGCATTGTTGACTGAAAAATGGACGTAGAGCTTGCCGTCTTTAATCTCTACCCGGTTCTTGGGGTCGGGCAGCACCTCGGTCATCGCCCACCAGGGAATGGATCGCGTCGCCAACTGCTTCAGCCCAAAGTTGGGCATGAACTTGGTGATCAGTGAGAGCACCGGCGGCGACTCAGCAAAAATTGCGTCCTGCAACACCCCGCCCATGTTTTGAATGTGGCCCATGGGGTAGTCAAACTTGTCGCTACCCCAGTAAAAATCATTTACCCCCACCGAGCGCGGAAACTTGCCCGAGTTGGGCTGCGCCGTCACCTCCACAATCGAGCTCATGTTGATCTTCATCAGGTTGCGGCCCACCTGGTCAGAACTGTTGGCCAACCCGTGGGGGTGCTTTTCGTTGGCCGATTGCAGCAGCAGCACCGCCGAGTTAATCGCCCCGCAGGCCAGCACAATGATGTCGGCCATAAATAAGTAGGGCTGCCCGTTGACCTCCGCCTGCACCGCCCTGACCGCCGTCCCGGACGGGTTGGTGAGAATGCCCGTCACCTTCGCCGAGGTCTTGAGGGTGACATTGCCATAATCCAGCGCCGGAGCCACCCCAAACACCTCCGAGTCTCCGGTCGGGTCATCCTCCCGCAGCGACAGCGACATGGGCAGCGGGTAAGGGTGATAGCCCTGCTTCTCAATTCCCTCAACCACCGGCTGAATCGTCGGGTCGTGGTCCAAAGCTGGGTAGGGGTAACCGCTACTGCGCGGGGGGTCCGTGGGGTCTGCCCCGCTCTGCCCATGCACCTGATACATCGCCTCGGCCTCGGTGTAATAAGGCTCAAAGTCGCCATACTTAAGGCACCACTCGGGCGAAATTCCATCCTGGTGGTTCACCGTTTCAAAGTCTCGCTCCCGCATGCGTTGGAGGGCAGCCCCGTAGATCTTGGTGTTGCCGCCGATCGCATATTTCATCTGCGGCGTAAACGGCTCGCCGTCGCCGTCGTACCACTGCTCCGGCGCGTGGTAGCGCTGCTTCTGAAAGATATCCACGTCGCTGATGTTTTGCTCTTCGAGGGGCATGGCATCCCCCCGCTCCAGCAGCAAAATCCGCTTGCCCGACGGGGCCAGTTTGCGGGCCAGGGTGCCGCCCCCCGCCCCGGTGCCCACAATAATCACGTCGTAATGCTGGTCGTCGAGAATCATGGCGGTTTCCTCACTGGATGGGGGCTAGGGAGTAGAAACTGGTGGGCAGTGCCCACCTAGGGAAGCTTGACGGCTAAGCCACGGCAAACCCGGTGTGGGGCCTAGCGGAAGGTTCCTGAAATCCTAGGACAATATCTTTTTCTGGGATACCTGCTGCCACTAGTTCATTGGCAATACCATCCTCTGTGCCGTCACGTTGTACCCAGACTTTGCTATCGCGAATTTCAACATGAATGAGGCAGCCGTGGTGGTGGCGCTGATCATTCCAACCTTCAGAAAGAATGACGTATTGGTCGTTGGCAGCGTCAAAAGCCGCCAGATTGCGGACATCCACGTTAGCGTAGGCAATATGGGTGTAGGGAGTTAAAATATCACGAATGATCTGGCGGTAGCCCTCTAAGGTATCCATCGCGTGATTACCCTCTTGCTTGAGATGACAACATAAGACTCAATCACATCTAACAGTCTTGAAGGTTAATGGATTCAGGCAACATTAGGCACACCTTAAAGAGGAAAAGCAAGCTAAGTCAGGCTAAATTTTTGATAATCTCAGATTTCCAATATTCAAACTTATTGGCCTCAGTCGGAGAGGAATTCAGCAATTTTTTCCATGCTCCACCTGCTGCACCACTGGGATGAAGAAATGATATGTGAGGCATATTAAGCTTAATTTTAGATGCACTACCAGCAGCTTCGCCACCCCAAGTGATTAGAGCTTTAGGAGCGAAAATTTGAAGCTCTTGCTCAAGAAGATGAAAAAATCTAGCTTTATCTTTCCTAGGCAATTTAGCCCTGAGCTTGACTTTCTCACTTGACTTCCGAGGATCGGCTACCCAGATCTTGAATACATCTGTCAGATAAACTCTATATCCAAGTTCCAACAAAAACTTCACCATCTCAAAGTAAACCCTGGTCTCTTTGTGGCGACATCTCTTGACATGAAAAGCGTAGGGCGTGCCTATTATTATTTCCTCGAAATTGTTCCCGTTCCTGGGATCCTGACCCATAATAACTACGGTAGGCTTGCTGGGATCATTACTGTTAAGTTCTAAGGTGCTTGGCAAATCAAGAGCGATTACAGGGGAATTATCGTACAGATTCTGGAATCTGATGTCAGAACTTTTAAAAGAGCCTCTACAAATAAAGTTTGCAGGTGGCCAATCATTCAGATTAAAGTCACATATCATTCTTTGGTAAAGAAGCTTTAGAGTGCTCTCGGAAATCGAAAAGACACTGTTCAAAAGCTTTGAAATAGCGTCAAACTCTTCATTTTTAAATTGGGAAAAGAGAATATTATTATCCATTGATTAACCTATGTAGCAGTTCCTGGACGTATGAGGTATATCTTGGCTGAGAGGAGTCTTGCTGTTTATGGGTTGGGGCAGCTAACCTGTACTTCATCCGAATAAGAACCGCTATAGGACAAATAAATAGCAAAAGAATGATTGCATCAAAGAAGCGTTTGTGTAACGCTCATTTGAAAGATTCCAGGGTTCTTGGGGCAAGATATGGGCAGTCTGAGAAAGCACAAAAGAACCCTGGAATCTTGGAGAAGCCCTACTGCCACACGTAGATCAAGATAAACAGGATAATCCAAATCACATCGACAAAGTGCCAGAAGAGGGAAGTCGCGGCCACGCCTACCTCGCCGTCGTCGTAGTTGCCCGGAATAAACGATCGCCCCAGCATCACCCCCTGCAACAGCACCCCGGTGAGCACGTGCAGCCCGTGGAACCCGGTCAGCAGATAAAACGTGCCGCCAAACAGGCCGTCGGTAAAGCCAAACTCTAGCCCCTGCCACTCCACCGCCTGGCCGTAGAGAAAGAAACTGCCCATGGCCATGGTTAACAGCCAAAAGGCGCGAAAGCCCCAGAGGTTTTCTTTGTGCAGGTAGCGCTCGGCGAAGTAAATCACAAAGCTGCTCGACACCAGCACAATGGTGTTGATAAACGGTTCGCGCACCTCCAGGCCCTCTACCCCGGCGGGGAGCCAGTCGGTGGCGCTGGTTTTATAGACGATGTAGCCGACAAAAAAACTGAGGAAGATCACGCTCTCTGACAGCAGAAAGATGATGAAGCCAAACATGCGGTGTTCGCCTTCCTCGTGGTGCTCGGCGGCGGGGACGGTCGCCGCTGTGTTGAGGTTTTGGTCAAGATCAATTGAGCTCACTGGCCGACTCCATAGACACCATTTGCTGTGCAATCAAAGGTTCATTTTTGCCGTAGCCGTAGGGTTCAGACACCACGATCGGGATCTCGGCAAAATTTTCGTGGGGCGGCGGCGAGGCCACTAGCCACTCCAGACCGATCGCCCGCCAGGGGTTGGCCGGGGCTTTCTCTCCCTGAATCCAAGAGCTGATGATGTTGAGCAAAAAGGGCAAAGTCGAGACCCCCAGCAAGAAACCCCCCAAACTGGCCAACACGTTCCAAAAGGCAAACTCAGGGTCGTAGGAGGCCACTCGCCGGGGCATGCCCATTAGCCCCAGGGGGTGCATGGGCAAAAAGTTGAGGTTGACGCCGATAAAGGTGAGGGCAAAATGCAGTTTGCCTAGGCCTTCGTAATACATGCGCCCGGTCATTTTGGGAAACCAGTGGTAGATGGCGGCGTAGATGCCCATCACCGCTGCGCCGTAGATCACGTAGTGGAAGTGGCCCACCACAAAGTAGGTGTTGTTGACGTGGATATCAAAGGGCACCGCCGCCAGCATGATGCCGGTAATGCCCGCAAACAAAAAGTTTACCAGGCCGCCTAGGGCAAACAGCATCGGGGTGGTGAGCTTTATTTTGCCGCCCCAGATAGTGGCCACCCAGGCGAAGATCTTCACCCCCGTAGGCACCGAGATCAGCATAGTGCTGGCCATAAACAGCATCCGCATCCAGCTGGGGGTGCCGCTGGCAAACATGTGGTGCACCCAGACGATCGCACTCAGGCCCGTAATCACAAAGCTCGACACCGCCACAAACTTGTAGCCAAACAGCGGCTTGCGGGCATAGACCGGAAACAGCTCCGAAAACACCCCAAACACCGGCAAAATAATCACATACACCGCCGGGTGGGAGTAAAACCAAAAGAAGTGCTGGTAAAGCACCGGGTCGCCCCCGGTGGCGGGGTCAAAGAAACTGGTGCCCACGGTGAGGTCAAACAGCAGCATTACCGCCCCCGCCGTCAGGGCAGGCAGGCCAAACAGCTGAATGGTCTGGGCCGCCGCCACCGTCCAGCAAAAGGCCGGCATTTTGAAGAATGTCATACCCGGTGCCCGCATGCGGATGATGGTGGTAACAATATTCACCGCTCCCAAAATAGAGGAGACCCCGGAGAGGGCCACCGCTAGCAGCCACAGGAATTGGCCGTTGACCAAATTGCCAACGGGGTTTTGCAGGCTGACCGGCGGATACGACCACCAGCCCGAGCTAGCGGGGCCACCGGGCACCAAAAAGCTAGCCATGAGAATAATGCCAAACACCGGCACCATCCAAAAGGCGACGGCGTTGAGCCGGGGAAAAGCCATGTCCCGCGCACCAATTTGCAGGGGCACTAGGTAGTTGGCCAGCCCATTCAGCACCGGAAACGTCCACATGAAGAGCATGATGGTGCCGTGCATGGTGAACAGGGCGTTATACACGGTACGATCAACCAGGTCGGCCTCGGGGGTGATCAGCTCGCCGCGCATCACCATGGCCAGAAAGCCGCCGATGAGAAAGAACACAAAGGCGGTGACGATGTACTGGATACCGATGACTTTGTGATCGGTGCTGAAGCTAAAGAACCGCCGCCAGTTTTCCGGTTCGCCGGGGACGGGCTGCTCTCGTTTAATGGCGCTTTCGAGGGTAAGGTCAGTCATGGTAAATGGAGGAGCAGTGGGGATGGGGGAGTGGGTGGGTGAGTGAAGTTGGGGGAGATGCGTAGGTTGGGTGGAGCGTCAGCGGAACCCAACGGCGGTCATCTTTGTTGGGTTTCACTTCGTTTTACCCAACCTACGACTTAGGGCCGGGGGACAGGTAGCTCGGGGGAGCCGGGGAAGTTGACCAGGGGAGCCCGGGCCGGAGTGATAGTCTTCCAGCCGGGGCGGCTGTCACGGTTTTCAACCTTGACCTGGTACTCAGCGTAGGAGGGGTTGAGGCCGGGCTGGGGTGATTGGCTGGCGGCGGCGGATAGCCATTGCTGATAATTTTCCGGTGACTGCACCACCACATTGGCCTGCATGGCGGCGAAGTAGGTGCCGCTGTACTGGGAGTCGCGCAGGCGGTAGGTGCCCTCGCGAATGGGAGTGAACTCAAAGTCGATGCTGCGCCCCGGAATCACATCCTGCTTGACCCGAAAGGCGGGCACAAAGAAGCCGTGGAGTACATCTTCGGAGCTGAGCAGCAGCCGGGCGCGGGTGTTGTTGGGCAGGTGCAGCTCGGTGCTGGTGACCCCAGCGTCGGGATAGTAAAACTCCCACACCCATTGGCGGGCGCGGACTTCGATGGGTTCGGGTTCAGCCGGGGCGGTGAGGGGGGCGGCGATCGCCTCGCCCATGTGCATATGCTCCATCGGCCCCAAAATGCCCATCTTGTCGTAGATCTGGTAGCTGTAGCCCGCAATCCAGATCACCAGCACCAGGGGAACCACTGTCCAGACGATTTCTAGCGTCAGGTTGCCCTCGATCGGGGGGCCGTCGCCCTCGTCGTACTTGTCGGCCCGCTGAAACAGCACCGAGTACAGCAGCGTACCCGCCACCCCGAGAAAAATGAAGGTGCCCAGGGTGGTGAGAAAACTAAACAGGTTATCGACTAGCAGCGCCTCCGCCGAGGCCGGTTCGGGCATCCAGGTGTAAGAAAGCTGCCCCACCCAGAGACTGATCGGGGTCATGATTGCGGTGAGCAACAGTAGTCTCAAAAAGACGCGTAGCTTCATGCTCTAAAACACCCTCGGCAACAGCACGTTTAATACAGATAGGTCTTCACCGGCCCGCAGCAGGCGATCAGCGCTGATGTGAATGCCAAACTCGCCGCCCAGGTGCGCCCCCAGGGTGCCGTGGGCAAACATCAGCACAAACACCCCCAGACCGGTGAGCAGGTACGACCACTGCACCTGACGAGCCCGATCTTTGCGCCAGACATAGCGCTGAAAGCCTCGCCAGATGGCCATGCCGGTGATTAGCGCCAGCAGCAGCACGCCGCCGACCCCGTGCCATAGCATGGTTTCTAGGCTGTGCAGCCCCCAGGCGCTGACCGTGTCGGCGGCGGGCTGGGCCAGCAGCATTTCGTAGAACCCGGCGGCGACGGTGGGAAACGTCACCACCGCAGCGGCAACGATATTGAACCAGCCCACGTCAAAGAAATTGGAGCGACTAGCGGGCACCGCCAAAAACTTAAACACCCGCTTTTCAAGGGGGAAAAGCGCCCCAACAATGTCAAAGCTAATGGCAACGATGAATAGCCCCAGGGTGAGATGCACCAAGTTGGGGTGAATTGGCAGCATGTAGGGCAGGCCGTTGGGGCCTAGCTGGCTGCTCATTTGATCGATTAGGTCAGGGTTCATCACAGCACTCCATCGCGCAGAGCCTCAACTACCTCAAGGGTGTGGAGGCCGTAGATCCACACCAGTTTGTCGCCCAGGTAAGTCTGAAACAGCACCAGACCGGTGAGCAACACCCCTGCCCCCAGGTAGGCATTGGGCAGCGACTTGGGGTCGTTGTTGCGCAAAATGTAGCGCCAGCCGGTAATGGCGGCGATGATGCCCGACAGCGACCAGCCCAGAATGGTGTGCAGGTTGAGCACCGACTCGGCCCGGCCGTAGGGCTCGGCCAGACCCGCCTCGACCTGGCCAAAGATCACGGCAATGAAGATAGACACGGTAGCAAAGCACATATTCCACCAGCTGACCTCGAAGTAGCGAGGATTTTTGGTGACTTTTCCGATCACGTCGCAGACAAAGGCAAAGAGCGCCATGGCAATGACAAAGTGCACCACGATGGGGTGCAGGGTGTCGGGGTAGGGCAGGTTGTGCTCATTGAGGGGGGGCAGGTACTCAAACACAGGCGGTGTCCTCAGGAGGGCTTGGCGGGGGGGGTAACGGGGGATTGAACGACACGGTTAGAGTTTAACGTTTAGGCAGAGATTAGGCAGCCGGCAGTTTGAGCATAACAAGCTGCTCTTTATAGGGTAGGTATCACAGCTATCAATCGCCTACTCATTCATATTCTTATAGGTGGCCACTGCCGAGGGCGAAATCCGATTTAAATATCGGAAGATCCAGTACTTGAAGATGGTGTCGAGAATTACCGGGAAGGTGGCGATAAATAGAAAGATAAAGTCGCGGTTGGCGGGGAAGCCCAGGTGACGCGATAGGCCTTCTAGGAGAATTTCCCAGCCGTGGGGCGAGTGAAAGCCCACAAAGATGTCGGTAAACAGAATGATGATGAAGGCTTTGGCGCTGTCGCTGAGGCCGTAGACAATCTCATCCATGAAGGATTTTAGGGTGGCGACATCCTGCTTGCGGTAGACCAGCAGCAGCACAAAGGCCACCACCGCAAAAATATCGGCAAACACGTTTTTGACGGCGTTGGCGCTGCGATCGCGGTACTCTTCCTCAATTTCAGAGGCTTTGGAGCGCACCCGCTGCTCGATATTCAGCTCTGACAGGGCGGGGGCCTTGCCAATTAGTACCTCAAAGCGCAGCCGCTCTTCAAACTGTTGCAGCTCGTGGAGGGCTTCTTCCTCCATTTCTATGTTGAGAAAGACATCGACCTGTTCTTCGGCTCCAGCCCGCGCCCGGTCAACGACCGGTCCCACCAAAAAGGTCTTGGTAAACTGCTGGGTCAGCAGCGGCACAATCACCAGCAGCAGCACAAATCGAATGGCGGCGGTGGTTCGGCCCTTGGAGGTGCGAAATTCCTGCACCACTTCCTGCTCGGCGTTGGGATCGAGGTCTTGGCGAATGCGATCTACGGTGCGGAGAATGGATCGGGGCAGCACGTTGATCCGGTCAGAGGCACCGGGTCGCTTGCCCTCGGGGGTAGGGGCGGTGATCGCCCCATTTTGTTGCTCAAGGCGGGCCTGGTCGGCGCGCGATCGCAGCACCTGAGCCGAGGGGGCAGCTTCCCCGTTGGCCCGGTCGAGGGTGATCACCCGCTCAGGGTTGACCTCTGGGCGATCGTAGCGAGCCAGCACCTCGTCAATCAGCTGGAGCTTGCGAAAAAACATCGCCTGCTGGTCAATCACGTTGACGGCCAGGTCATCGACCCCGGCGGGAGGCAGCTGCACCTCGGTCACCCTAGGGCCGCTGACCCGCGCCACCGAGCGGCTGGCCCGAAACACCGTCATGCGCACCTTAATTAAATTCAGGTACTTCTTGAGCTCGTCCTGAAAGTAGGCCATAGCGCTGTCACCGTAGCTGCCGTAGCGGGCCGAAATTGGGTTGCCGCCAAAGTATTCGCGCTCGATCGCCTCAATCATCTGGGCGGCTTCGTAGGCCTGGTTGAGCGATCGCTCCGGGGTGCGAGATAACCACCGCTGGGCGCTGCGAAATAAGCCGGAGTTCTGCATTAGGTGGGGTGCTGGGGCTGGGATGTACAGATCCTACTACAGGGGGTTGGGGGGAGGGGGTGGGTGGGTGAGTAGGCGGGTGAAGGGTGAAGGGTGAAGGGTGAAGGGTGGATGGGTGGGTGATACCAAATCTGAGTCACATAACCCCGATTCCCAAAAGGCCAAACCGTAGGGGCAAACGGTTGTTT
>DAIPYU010000122.1:0-14432 GCA_036782635.1 Nodosilinea sp. CTOTU7353 | reverse complement strand
TTCTTGTCACCGGAGCTGCTGGCTTCATTGGTTTTCACGTCTGCCAAGCCCTGCTTGACCAAGGCCACACCGTAGTAGGCGTTGACAACCTCAATGCTTACTACGATGTGAATCTCAAACTGGCTCGGCTCGACAAGCTACGACCCTATCCAGGGTTTAGATTTGAGCCAGTGGAGTTGAGCGATCGCCCCGCCACCGAGCAGCTTTTCGCCCACCATCGGCCCCAGTGGGTCATCCACCTAGCCGTCTACTTGTCGTCGCTTTCCTCGTTTCCTTCACCATCTAGCTTGGCCAGGTGAATGTGCTTATAGCCCAGCTTGATCTGAAACTCATCTCCAGTCTTAAGGCCCATTTCTTGGGTGTAGGCTGCGCCAATCACGATCTGACCATTCTTGTGAACCGTTAGGGTGTAAGATGCCTCGCGACCTCGACCATCCTTACTCTTCTCCGGCTCAAGCTGAATACCCTTGGCTGAGAGCAGAGCATCATAAAACTCAGCCAGGTTCACACGAGTCTGCCCTTCTTTCCCAACCGTATAGTAGCCACATTCCTTGGCAAGTTCTCGCTTAGTAAGGCCATCATTCTCTTTGACCTTTGCTAGGAGAGGCTTGCCTGTCAGGGCTTCTTTACTTTTCACTGTCATAATTCACGCTATCCGTAGGGTACACATCAAAATCCACAATGACTTCATAGATAGAAATCCAGAATCATTTGTTGTTTCTCTATCTGTTCTACTCTATAACCAACGACTTGAAAGAAAAATTAGCGACAATTTAGATTATTCTACACTGATTATAGTTATTCATAGATTCAGTGACCCGAATATTCAGGGCTCATAGTCAATGAAAAGCATCATTGGCCAAAATTTCGCCTGCTTGGAGGGGGGCAGGCCAAGCAATGGGAAAGGGCGGCGGGGAGTCTTTGGAGTGCAGCCTGTTTAACCGAAACACAGGAGTAGGGCTTCCCTGGAGAGTGGATTACGCTATTCTCTTGAGTTTGCCATTGATTCAAGCCTTAATTGGGTTCTAGACCATGCCTGCAAAGGGTGAGATCGACATCACGGTTAAGTTTAGCGGTGTCCCGATAGCCACTGTTGCTCCCGGTGGTACCACCAAACTCGAAGTCTACTGTAGCGGCTACGTCGTCTTGGCCAATATTAAAACCAAAACGTTCAAACGCTTTCTTGAGAAGGCTATGGAGTACGACTACTGGGAAGGCATCGTAAGTGGTAAGCTTCACCATATTCAAGGCCATCAGCTAATTCTCACCCGCGCTGGCATCCATTGCCGTGAGAGAAAAACAGCAGGCTAGGGGGATGCCCGGCTACGAGCAAAGCGGCCTAGGCGACAGGTAGGCTACTCCAAAGGTCGCAGCGGGTGTCTTCCTGTAGAGAATACTTTCTGTAGAGAATAAGCTGCTCTGGAATGGCGCAGAGGGGACAGGCAGCATGGTGTTAGAGAGGAGTTTGGCCATGCATTTGACCTGTGGACAGTCCCAACGGGCACAGAGGCGTTGCTCAAAGATTTATGCATCGGCTACTGAGGGCTCTGATCGCTAGGGCAGAGTATCGAGCAGAACTTTATGCTTTGCCGTCTCTATAAACTTGCGCTAACTGGTACCAGGATAAATGAGGATTTAGATAGTGCTCTCGGTGGTACCCAAAATGGTAGCAAGTAACAAATGACCAGAAAACTGGCAGATGAATACTTTTAATGCAGTGACCAAGCTCAGGGGCGGTGTCTAGCTGTCTATGGGGAAGAAAGATGCCAAAGGCGAACAAACCATGAGGCTACGTAACCGAATGCGTTGTTGAGTCCATGAGAATCAGAAATATTTCTATGAATGGCTTCGTGGGCAACGATAAATAAACCGGTGGGTAAAAATGTTCTGGTCAGAATTGCCCAAAGCCAATAAAACCAAGGAATTTGGGCACCAAATAGCGTAAAGGTGCCCCATAGACTAATGAGCCACATCAATCCGATTAGGCCAGCCCAATAAAGACTCAACTGAGAGCAGATCAGGTTCTCGAAGTGGCGCGATGGTGATCGGTGGCGCGATGGTGATCGACTGATCATATCCAATCATGTTTTCAACCTGAACAAGCTACTCCTCTGTAAGGGCTTCTAACGCGACATCAACACCTTTGCCAATGCCCCATGCCTCTTTTAGAATTTCACGGAAAGTTGTGGCCTGATACAGCATGGCCTCTCGCAATTGAACAAGCAGAGCCTGAGCATCTGCTTGGGAGAGGTCTTGAACCTGAGTTGCAAAGACCTGAAGCTCAAACTGCTGTTCCAAAGGCAGTTGGTCACGAATATCCATGTGTGGCATTCCCTTAGCTATAGCTAATAACGTTGTGTTAAACAATGTAACATTTTATTGAGGGTGTGGCGTAAATCTCTTCCTTCTGTGGTAATCCCCTTGGGGAGATGTCGCTCTAGGTGGGTATGCTCTGCCGCAACATCGAATCATCCGCCCAACTCCAATGCTCCACCAGTGCGGATGTGTTCTGGGAGATAGTGGGAGTGTGATCGCGGCCTACGGCCGATTAAATACCTAAGTCCTGCAAGGCGAAGCGAATCTGCTCCAGCCGCCGTCTATTTACGCCTAGATCGGATTCTCCTAATCGGGCTGCTGCTCGAATGTGGATGACTGGCTCATCCTCTGGCAAGTAAAACTCAGTATCGTCTACAAACCCCACGATGCGGCTGGTGGACCTAACTCGGATGTAGTTCTCTTGCTGCGTCGTAATCTCAGTGCGAGGCACAACTCCCAGAACTTTGGTCAGTAGCTTGCGGGCTTTCTCCCGGCTGCTCGTATAGGCAATTGGCGCAATTGTGTGGTCTCGGTCAGCACCCTGGCTAACGACACAGTTAGGCTTTGACGGACAGGGTAACAGCTGGTCATCCTGAAAACCTAGTTCAGGCGTCTTTCCTGCGAATACCTTTGATAAGCCGGGAATTGCGCCTAGATACTGAGGGGCAGGTGCTGCGATCGCAAAAGCTGCGCCAGTTGGGAACACCCACAAGGCGATCGCCAAGAGGCACGCAAGGATTGAAGCCATAAGAGTTCGTCGAGGTACAACCTCACCATAGGCTAATCAGGTGCGCAGGGAGTAGGGGGTGTCCTGGCCGCAGAGCAGCGAAGAGTTGTGGCGTTTGGGCTGTCATCTGAGTGTGATGATGCCCTATCGCCCAGGTCAGTGAGCTATTGCAGCAGGGGCGCGGGCCCTCGGTGAGTGCGGCGAGTCTGTGGACCTGGGTGCAACCGGTAGGGCCGCCTAAACCCATTGATGCGGGTGATGGTGGGCTAGCCAGCGGAGATGGTCAGCTGGCCCATGCCTTAGAGTTAGGCAATTGAGTAACTCGCGTCATGGTGCCCAGGACGACCAGCAGACCCCGCCCCCAGGCCCTTACGATAGCTTTTGTGTTCGCCAGAAAGTCAGTGGAAGCATTTATATGATTAGGCGCATCCTTGCAGCAGCGCTATGTGTGGGCCTTTGCTTGGGCTTCTGGCTCAGCCGGGCTGGGCTGTCTCAAAACAGTCTGGCAGTAGCCACAGGACGAGGGGGCGCTGTGGCCACCGTTGATGCCGATGCTACCCGGATTGGCTTAGAGGTGCTGCGCCAGGGCGGCAATGCCATCGATGCTGCGGTCGCCGCTGCCGCTGCCGTGGGCGTTACCGATCCCTTCTCTGCGGGCATTGGCGGGGGTGGGTTTATGGTCATCTACCTCAAAGACAGCGATCGCGTGATCACCCTCGATGGCCGGGAGCAAGCTCCAGCAGCCACCACCGTAGACCTTTTCCAAGATCCCCAGAACCCTGACGATCTGCTGCCCTTCTTCCCCAACCGCATTTCTTCTGGGGTAGCCGTTGGCGTACCCGGCACCCCCCTAGAGTGGGCTGAAGCCCTCAGCCGCTATGGCACCCTCTCCTTAGCCGACGCCCTCCAACCCGCCATTACCCTGGCAGAGCATGGCTTTGTGGTCGATGAAACCTTTGCTCAGCAGGTTGAGCGGAACCAGGCCCGCTTTGCCGCCTTCACCTCTACCCAGGCGCTGTATTTACCCAATGGTCAACCCCCAGCGGTGGGCACCCGGTTCAAAAATCCTGATCTGGCTAAAACCTACCGCCTTCTAGCTGAGCAGGGCGTCAATGCCTTTTACCGGGGTGAGATTGCTGAGGCGATCGCCCAAACGGTTCAACAGCCGCCAACAGTGGCAACTCCCCCATTTCAGGTTGTTCCTGGAGCCATGGCCCTGACCGACCTCGACCACTACGCTGTGCGGGTGCGGCCCCCCACGGTCACTCACTATCGAGACTACACGCTCTACGGCATGGGCCTGCCCAGCAGCGGCGGCATCATCACCGGGGAAATTCTCAGCATCCTAGAGGGTTTTGACCTGACCCAGGGCGATCGCGCGAAAGCTTGGCACACCGTCATCGAAGCAGAACGGCTGGCCTTTGCCGACCGCAATGCCTACCTGGGCGATCCGGAGTTTGTGGATGTGCCCCTGGCGGGTCTTCAGAGCGAGAAGTTTATTCAAACTAGGCGGGCTATGGTGGGCGATCGCGCCCCCGCCGATGCAGACTTCCGCGCCGCCCCTGGCGATCCGCTGCCCTTTCAGACAGATCCCAGCCCCAGCTTGACCGGTCTACCGCCAGTGGCTCAACTAGCAGAACAATCGGGCCTGTCTACTACCCACCTGGTGGTCACTGATCGCTGGGGCAACCTCGTCTCCTACACCTGCACGATTGAATCTGTTGGCGGCTCTGGCATCGTTGTGCCGGGCTATGGTTTCCTCCTCAACAATGAGCTGACAGACTTTGACCCCATCAGCCCCCATCCCAATGCGCCTGAGCCCTACAAACGCCCCCGCAGCAGCATGGCTTCAACCATTGCCCGCAGCCCTGATGGCGCGATGCTGGCCTTGGGCTCTCCGGGTGGCCCCACCATCATTACAACGGTGGCTGGTATTGCCATCAACCTGATCGACTTCGGCCTATCTCTCCCCGATGCGATCGCTGCCCCCCGCATCTCCCAGCGCAACACTGGCCTTACCCAAGTAGACAGCCAGCTCGAACAAACCGCCCTGGGCCAAGAGCTAACTGCCCTTGGTCAGTCCTTGGCCCCGGTGCCTGAAATTGGGGCAGCAGTCGGGTTGGTTGTTCATCCTGATGGCTCTATTCTGGCAGCGGCAGAACCCACCCGACGGGGTGGCGGGGCCGCAATGGTAGTCGAAAGAAAGCATATTGTTGTCACAGAGGGAAGCGCCTTATTCTGAATAAAGCTTTTGCCAGAGGGTCGCAAACTATGTCCATCGCCACAGCTGAGAACAGGTGGATCAATACCGCTGATGGCCAAAACCTAGAGGTCATCGCTAGGGCACAACATATCCTTGAGGACACCATCTACGGAACGCTATCCACCAGTTCACCCGATGGTCTTCCCTGGTCCTCTCCTGTCTTCTTCACCTACGACGCTGACTGGAATCTGTATTGGGCATCAACTACAGTAGCCCAGCACTCCCAGAACCTCTACACAAATCGAGGACGGGCCATGATGGCGGTTTACAATACTATTCGAGAGGAAGGCAAAGGGCAGGGAATCTATCTCTCTGGAACTGCCGCTGAGGTTATGGCTGAGGATGTAGAGCGGGTAATTCCGCTGCTTTTGCAACGGGCAGCCAGTGGCCAACAGAGATCGCCCGCTGACTATCTCGGGACCTCTCCTCGGCGGCTCTATCGTCTTCAGCCCAAAGATGTATGGATTACTGGAGAACGACTAGCCCTGAGCGAAACTATTCCAATAGACACCAAAATCAAGCTTGACTTGGCCAGCCTTATTCACAGGGCTTAGATGTACACCGATATCAGACTGTCCACTGTACTTTGAAGGTGGTGTCGGTGGTGGTCTGCCCCAGCCTCAAAATATCTGCTGTGAGCTGTTCAGAAATCTCTGGGGTCAGGGGGTATCGTCGTAGAAGTCGGCTGCTCGGTCGAAGGTGATGGTCATAGCCTGTCCCTAGGGCAGTGGGGTCGTGGGATATTTGCTGAAGCATCAGTTAGCTGAGGGTTTTGCTAACGCAAAACATTCCTCTAGTTAGGGGGCAGAAGAGAGCCCAGTGGCAGCGGTTGAACGTTATGGCCCACAAACTTGCCAGCTAGCGATTGTCACCCTCCCCTTGGGCAACCTGAATCAAGTGGATACACCACTAATTGCAACTTGTTCTGGGGTGCCGCCCTCGGAGTAGAAAAACTCTGGCCGCTGCCCTGGCTCTGGCGGGGCCTTCATCTGAGGTACAGCGCTGGTCAAAATTACCAGCGCATCGCCGCTCTCTACAGCCGATTTGAGACTATCGGGGTCGCTAACGTCGCCCAGGTAAAAGCCTGCGGTGTTGCCAAACAGTTCTTTGGCCTTCACTTCAGAGCGGGCAAACCCTCTGGCTGCAAACTGTTCTGGCCGCTGCTGAAGCTTTTGAAGGACGATAGACCCCGTGCGCCCGGTCGCGCCAGTGACTAAAACGGAAAGTGGAGTGGTCATGGGCAGTCTCTTCTCTGTAATAACCAAACTGTGATTGCCGTTGTGCAGCACTTCGCTAATGCCAACAAGCCGATTGCGGCAATTTGCCATGCTACTCAGCTACTCGTCGCCGCTGGGGTGATCAATGGCAAATGGTGTTCTGCCTATCCAGCCTGCTGCCCAGAGGTGAATGCTGCGGGTGGTCAATA
The DNA here is from genome assembly GCA_036782635.1 of Nodosilinea sp. CTOTU7353. Classification (GTDB taxonomy): domain Bacteria; phylum Cyanobacteriota; class Cyanobacteriia; order Phormidesmidales; family Phormidesmidaceae; genus Nodosilinea. The sequence continues at coordinate 7,700 of DAIPYU010000122.1, read as the reverse complement.
TGTTGAGGTGCCGGTGACTGAAGCCGTTGTCGATGGCAGTTTAGTGACGGCTCTCGCCTGGCCTGCCCACCCCCGCTGGTTAGCTGAGTTCTTAATTGTTCTGGGCACTCGCGTTGAGCATGCTGAGCTTGTTACAGTTTAGGTCATAGAGGCCATTGCCTTTGGTAAGCTCTCAATGCTGCTGGAGTGGCTTGGAACGCGAAGGCAAACTTGCCGTCTGGCCCCAATACTTTGCTTGGCACCGGGCTGGGGCTGCTGTGGCAGCAGGGCGATCGCCTATCGATGCGATTCGATCTGGGCATGCCGCTGGTGCCGCTTGCCGAAGCGAGAAACGGTTTACAGGAGAGTGGTATCTATTATTCAGTTCGGTACATGCTTTTTTGAAGAGAACTTTGGCTATAATTGCTCAACTAGGTTAAACAGAACTGTAGGTTGAACAGAACTGCGTTGAATGAACTGCCCGCTGTCGAGCGCTTTACATCGCTTATTTTGATTGACACTACAGCGGCTGCCTTTGTAGTGTGCGGTTATTGGTTGTAGCGCACTGAATTAAAGGGATAGTGATTACTCTCAAAGCGTCTTCCTCGGGGCGGGCACAAATTAAGCAGGCCAGATTAAAGCATGGTTGGGCCGCCAGTGATTTTCGCTGGATGCAGGCGGCCAGTCAGCTTTTGGGCACCGATTGGGAGTCGTCGGGGGTGCTGGCGGTGGGCATTTCTGAAGGCACCTGGAAGCGCTTTTTGGCGGGGAAGGTCGCAATCAATGCCGAAGCCTTTAAGGCGTACTGCGAAGTGCTGGGGCTTGACTGGCAGACCGTAGCCGAGGTTGAGCCCCAAAAAACAGGGGTTGCCGAAAATGGCGCAACGCCCCTGGCAACCGGAGCGCCTGCGACTGCGGCATCTACCCTTTTGGTTGACTGGGGCAGTGCTCCCGACGATGCGATTTTTTACGGGCGGCAGAGCGAGCTAGACACCCTACAGCGCTGGGTGATGGAAGACCGCTGCCGACTGATCACGCTGCTGGGCATGGGCGGCATTGGTAAGACGGCGCTCTCGGTGCGACTGGCGAGGGAGATAGCGGGGGAGTTGGGGAGTGATGGAGCCACTCCATCACTCCCCAACTCCCCCAACACCTTCACCCACATCCTCTGGCGATCGCTGCGCAACGCCCCGCCGCCCGAAGATCTCCTGGCGAATCTGATCCAATCGCTCTCGCGGCAGCAGGAGCGAGATTTGCCGACGACGCTGGAGGGGCGGCTGGGGCGGTTGCTGCATTACCTGCGCCAGTCGCGCTGCCTGGTGCTGTTGGATAATGCCGAGTCGATTTTGCAGAGTGGCGATCGCACCGGGCGCTACCGGTCTGGCTTTGAGGGCTACGGTGAGGTGCTGCGCTGTGTGGCCGAAACCGCCCACCAGAGCCGTGTGATCGTGACCTCGCGGGAGAAGCCCAAGGGGCTGGCGGCCTTTGAGGGGGAGACGCTGCCGGTGCGATCGCTCCAGCTGGCCGGGTTAGAGAACCCCGACAGCCGCGCTCTGTTCAACACCAAGGGGGGCTTTCAGGCGACGGAGGCCCAGTGGCAGAGGCTGGCTGATCGCTACGGCGGCAACCCCCTGGCGCTAAAGATTGTCGCCTCGTCAATCCGCGATTTTTTTGATGGCGACATTGCTCAATTTTTGGCGGTGTCGCAGCAGGGCGGCTTTTTCTTTGACGACATTCGCGACCTGCTCGACCAGCACTTTGAGCGGCTGACCGAGCTAGAAAAAGCCGCCATGTACTGGCTGGCGATCAACCGCGAACCCTCGGCGATGGCTGAGCTACAGGCCGACCTATTGACCCATGTGCCCCCCCGCGACCTGTGGGAATCGCTGAACTCATTGCAGCGGCGATCGCTGGTGGAGCGCCATGGCGACGGCCTCACCCAGCAGCCGGTGGTGATGGAGTACGTGATCTGCCAACTCATCGACCGCGTCAGCGATGAGATTGTTGAGCAGGCCCCCCGGCTGTTTATTAGCCACGCCCTGACTAAGGCCCAGGCCAAAGACTACCTGCGCGAAACCCAGATCAATTTGATTCTCAAGCCCATTGCCGACCAGTTGATCAACCGCCTCGGCAGCGCCCACCAGATTGCCGCCGCCCTGCAACAACTTTTGACCGGGCTGCGCGGCGGCACGCCCCAGTCAATGGGCTACGCCGGGGGCAACAGCCTGAATTTATTGCTGCAACTGCCGATAGATATCACGGGCTACGACTTCTCAGGGCTGACGGTGTGGCAGGCTTACCTGCAAGACGTGAAGCTGCACGGGGTCAATTTTGCCGGGGCCGACCTGGCCCACTGTGTGTTTACCGAATCGTTGGGCAATGTGCTGGCGGCGGCCTTTAGCCCCAACGGCCAGTGGCTCGCCACCGGCGACACCGACTGCCAGGTGCGGGTGTGGGATAGCCAAACCGGGCAGCTCTTGTTAATTTGCCGGGGGCATGAAAACTGGGTGCGGGCGGTGGCCTACAGCCCCAATGGTCAGCTAATCGCCAGCTGCGGAGCCGACCAGACGATTCGCCTGTGGACGGCTGAGGAGGGTGTCGCGGTAAAAACCCTGACCGGCCACGACCACGAGGTGTTTGCGATCGCCTTCAGCCCAGACGGCCAAACCCTGGCCAGCGCCGGGGGCGATAACCGGGTCAAACTCTGGAATGTGGCCACCGGCACCGGCACCCAAACCCTGGCAAGGCACACCGACTGGGTGCGATCGCTGGCCTTTGCCCCCCAGGAGATCGCCCACCCCGATACCCTGCTGCTGGCCAGCGGCGGGGCCGACCACCAGATCCACCTCTGGGATGCCGCTACGGGCAATTGTTTGCGCACCCTAGACGGCCACAGCGGTTGGGTACACTCCCTCGCCTTTAGCCCCGACGGGCAACTGCTGGCCAGCGGCAGCGGCGACGGCACCCTCAAACTCTGGGACTGCCGCAGCTGGGATTGCCTGGCCACCTACACCGGCCACAGCGGCAGCGTCTACAGCGTCGCCTTTAGCCCCACGGGCGATTGGCTGATCAGCGGCAGCGGCGATCGCACCATCAAGCTCTGGGACTGGCACACCGACACCTGCCTGCAAACTCTCCACGGGCACCACAACGAGGTGTGCTCGGTGGCAGTACACCCGGACGGTCGCCGCCTGGCGGGGGTCAGCCTCGACCAAACGGTGAAGCTGTGGGATAGCGACACCGGCCACTGCCTGCGCACCTGGGAAGGCCATACCGACTGGGCGCTGCCCGTGGCCTTTAGCCCAGACGGGCGCACCCTGGCCAGCGGCAGCAACGACAAAACCGTGGTGCTGTGGGATTGGCGCACCGGAGCGCAGCTGAAAACCCTGAGCGGCCACGGCGATTTTGTCTATGGCGTGGCCTTTAGTGCAGACGGTCAAATTGTCGCCAGCAGCAGCACCGACTGCACGGCGCGACTGTGGGAGGTGGCGACAGGGCGCTGCATGCAGGTGTTGCAGGGCCATAGGGATTGGATCAATGCGATCGCCTTTCACCCCTGCGATCGCATCCTTGCTACCGGCAGCGCCGACCGCACGGTAAAGCTCTGGGATTGCACCACGGGCCAGTGTCTGCACAGCCTGAGCCAGCACACCGCCAAGGTGCTCGGTGTAGCCTTTAGCCCCGACGGCAGCTTGCTTGCCAGCTGCGGAGCCGATCAGACCATTCAACTGTGGGATGCCGCCACCGGAGAACCCTTAAAAACGCTGACGGGCCACGACAGCCGAGTCTGGTCGGTGGCCTTTAGCCCCGACGGGCGCACCCTGGCCAGCAGCGGCACCGATCAGACGGTACGGCTGTGGGATGCGGCGACGGGGCAGTGCCGCAAAATTCTCACCGGCCACCGCAACTGGGTGTTTGCGGTGGCCTTTAGCCCCGACGGCACACACCTGGCCAGCGCCGCCCACGACCATACAATGCGCATTTGGGATGCGGCGACGGGGGACTGTTTGCAGATCTGCGAGGGGCACCAGCACCTGGTGTCGTCGCTGGCGTTTAGTGCCGATGGCGGTGTAATTGCCACCGGCTCCCAAGACCAGACGGTGCGCATTTGGGATGCGGCGACGGGGGACTGCCTGCGGGTGCTGATTGCCAAACGGCTCTATGAGGGCATGAACCTGGCGGGGGCTACAGGGTTAACCCCGGCGACGCGGGCGACCTTGCAAATGCTGGGTGCGACGGTAGACCTTATCGGTAATAAATCATTCTGCATGTAAATGCACGCATTGACGACAGAAGCATTCGATTTCAGGTAAAGAAGTGACTGCTTTTTTAATTCTGATTAAGTCTGGTGGTTAACGACCCCGTTCACCCGTATAAAGGGTTAAGCCATACTCAAGCAAAAGTCTAAACAAATCAATGGAGCGAAGCTTTTTACGCAGTAACTGGGCGTCCCCACCCGCTGGAAATTTTAGTTGAGAGCGTGGGCACAGAAGCTAAGGGATTCGCATCAAAATAAGGTACCAGAGAAAGTGGATGCTCTAGGTTGGATTCCCGCCTGCGCGGGAATGACGCTGGGACTTTATTTATTGGCTAGTCCCTAAGTTCCCGTGTGGTTTTGCAGGCGTTAAGGCCGCATTTTGTTCTAACCCTCTGAGATAGCATTCAAGACTGCCAGAATTCATCGGCGTCGTACGCCGCACCGCCCCAAATGCCCTGGAGCGATCGCTGCAATATGCAGGGCATCTGGGGGTTGGCTGTCGCCAGATCTTGTCAAGATCAGCCATGGATCAGTTCCATGAGGCAGCGCTGATCCGATTCTGATCTTTCGCGATCAGCGGCATTCAGCCACACTCTAGGGGTAAGGTGGCAATTTCACCAACCTAACCCCCACCGAGAGGCCTCTGCCATGAAGCCTATGCAGACCCCCAGCAATCAGGCGCAATTACCTACCGTTGAGGATTTGGTTGTCATTAGCAATGAGTTGGAGGGCTACCGCTTTCTAGCGCAGAATCTAGCTCCCCAGGCGGAGGTGCTGCTGCTGAGTCGAGAGCGAGATGGAGTGACGGCGATCTTGCAAATGCTAACGGCCCTACCGCCGATTCGCCGTATTCATCTGGTAACGCCCGGCAAGGCTGAAGGCTTGCAGTTGGGTAACGTTTTCCTGCGCTACGATACCGTGCCAAACTACGCCAATACACTTTGCCAGTGGCGATCGCGGTTATCTCCCAGTTCTGAAATTCTGATCTACAACAACCAGGCCGCTCAGACTGAGACCGGCAAACTGCTGATCGATATTTTGCATTATCTGACGGGGGCGGCGATCGCAGTCTGCATCACCCTTCCCAATGACCTCGTTCCAAACGGCAAGTGGGAGCTAGACTGCGCCACTCAAGCATTGAACCCTGGGCTAGCTTTTTTGCCAGCGGTGGTGGCCCAGCTCGGGGCCAGTCAAATCAGCCCAAATCGTGGAGGAAAGCAATTAGCCTGATCTGCCCTGCAAAAAGCACTATTTCACAAGTACACGGGCCTTGCTTGCTTGTAGAACTTTTCTGTCGTCGTCAGGTTTCCTTGATATCTTGCTACCAGATAGAGAACTTCCTACTGCCCAGTTCTTTAAGAGACTCAACTTTTTGTCCTGTGCTCAGATGAAAGCTAACGAATCAAGATATATTATTCAATACTGTCTTGCCAAATTAAAGCGAATTCCTATCGCCTGGTTACAACTGAAATACCAATGGCGTCAAACACTGGCTGGAATTGCTGGAATATTATGTGTTACTTTCTTGTTGTTTCTTCAACTTGGATTGAGAAACGCTTTTTTGGAAGGTGCTTTGCAATTACCATTGAGTTTTAATGCAGACATCGTTATTGCAAGCTCCTTATCTTCAACTATTCTTCAGCCCGTTTCTTTTCCCTTAAGCTCTTTATATCGGGCATTAGCCCTTCAAAATGTTAACTCCATCGCCCCAATTTATATTACGTCAACACAGTGGTATGATGAACCGAAATCACTTTACCGTATCAGAGTCAACGTAATTGGAATTCCCCTGAATACTCAAGCCCTTAATTTACAGGGAATTAAAGAAAATCTTCCAAAATTAAGCAGACAAGGATTTGCATTATTTGATCGCAACGCCCGCCACGAGTTTAGTTCAATTATTCAGCAAGTTAATCAAAAAGGAGAATCTTCAGAACTAATTCAAGCTGGAGGTGGCATAGCGTTAAGACAACTGAGAGTTGTCGGATTATTTGAGCTGGGAGTAAATAATGCCTATGATGCTACTTTTATAACCAGTCCAAATACGTTCAGCGACTTGTTTAAACGCGAGGAAAAAGTGTAGACATTGGATTGATTAAGTTGAAGCCAGGTCAAAATTCAGATGTTGTCGAAAAGACAGTTGAAGTCCTTAGAAGTTATTTGCCTGGACATATTCAGGTCTCAGGGTAATCGCATCTAATTTGGTATAGACGTTAACAGACACATCCAAAACCATATTGTCCAAGAGGTTGAAAAGGCCCAAATTCAGAAAAAATCAGACTTGGATACACAGAAGGCTTCGAAATACAGTATTTTACGCTTCATTTCACATGTCTCATATAGCCCGAAATGCAGTATCAGTATGAGATTGGCCGTGATCACGGGTGAAAAACCCGTCAATCTGTGCCTGTCTCAGAAAACAATTAATCTGTCTGTATCGTAATTAGCCAATTAAGATGCGATTACCCTGATTCAGGTCTACTCCAAAGAACAGTTGATTCAAAAAGAAAGAGGGTAAACGAGTTCGTTGTGACGAAAAACATTCAGTGAGGACGCTAATGAGGTTTTGTTGGTAGAGTAGTTGGAGTTGTAAGCAGAAATAAGCAAGAATCCTAGGCATGGTGAAAGTACAAATTATCCTTTTTGATGGGTTTGACGAGCTTGATGCGATCGCGCCGTTTGAAGTCCTGAAAAGCGCAACGGCAATTGGTGCTGATCTACAGGTGGAACTCGTCACTCTAGATAGCTCTACGGAGATTGTTGCAGCTCACGGATTGCGCGTTCAGGCTAGCACCAAACTTGAAATTGACCAGGATTTAGATATTTTGATAGTGCCAGGTGGAGGTTGGAGCAGTCGCGCTACCAAAGGAGCATGGGCTGAGGCGCAACGAGGTGAGATACCAGCAGCAATTGCCCGGTTGCACCAAAGTGGTGCAACCATAGCATCAGTTTGTACAGGTGCCATGTTGGTTGCAGATGCAGGTCTTCTAAAAGGTCGTCCGGCCATTACACATCATGCCGCTGTAGAAGAGTTGAGAGCTATCGGTGCAGAGATTATCAACGCCCGTGTTGTAGACGATGGCGACATTGTTACCGCAGGTGGTGTGACGTCTGGTTTAGATTTGACGCTGTGGCTTTTAGAACGGTATTTGGGTCCTCATATCGCCTATGAGGTAGAGCAGGAAATGGAGTATGAACGGCGTGGTACAGTGTGGCGACGGTCAGCCGTATAGCAAACTTGCTCCCACTGTGCCAACAATAGATGATACAGCTAAGCCCGTCCGCTCATTAAATCGCTTGCCGCAGTCGTTGCAGTGATATCGCTGAAGCAGCACACCGGCTGAGAGCGATTACCGCCTATTCTTCATGACTTGGAGGCTAGGGTGATGACTTAGAGCCTAATAGGCTGGTCTTTACTCATGCAACCTCCGTGTCGCTTGCATAGGGTCTAAACTAGTCGATG
>DAIPYU010000121.1:0-14589 GCA_036782635.1 Nodosilinea sp. CTOTU7353 | reverse complement strand
GAAAAGGCTCCAGTACCTTCGGTAGAACCGCCAATGGATTTTCATGCGGAAAGCCCACCTTGAACCAGGGCAACATTGCTGTAGCCAGCTTGGCGGAGCTGATTTGCGGCTTCGGCAGCGGCTTCGTTGTTGTCGCCGTAGAGGTAAAAGTACCTAGATAACTGCGATAGGTTCACCTTAACGATTGAGTTATCCAGGTTCATCCCTCAGGGAGCATAACCGAAATCTGCGGCGTTATCCCCTCAATGAGTTTCCCGATGAATAAACCTGGTCCAAATTTAGTAGTCTGCCAAGCCAAAGGGGACGGGTTAGTGGGGTTTAGGTATGCGGTTCACGATGTACGGTTCAAGGACTGCCGTGAACCTTGAACCGTATGTCTGATACTAGATCCGCCTTGGCTAGCCCCGGTTGAGCTGGGCAAACGCCGTTTGCCCCTACGCAGTCCGCCTGTTTGGACTCGGGGCTATACGATTCGGATTTGGTATGAGACCCTGCGCATTTAGAGGCTGTTAGGGCTTGTCGCAATTAGGTTGGTCGAGTATCAGGGGTGGAGTCCTGCTGGGTAGCTTGTCTGCCAATCCTTTCTTTCTCTGCTACTGCCGGTTGCGCAAATACTGGCTAAACTGGCTCATGCTCAGCGGGCGGGCGAAGAAAAAACCCTGGCCAAACTCACAGCCCAGCTGATTGAGAGACTCAAGCTGGGAAAACTGCTCAATGCCTTCGGCAATTACCTGAATGTTGAGGTGGGCAGCAAGGCGAATAATGGTTTCGACAATGTCGTACTGTTGAGAATTTTGATGAATGTTAGCGATAAAACTGCGGTCGATCTTGAGAATATCGACGGGCAGCTGTTGCAGGTAGCTGAGGGAAGAATAGCCGGTGCCAAAGTCGTCGATGATGAGGCGAATGCCGCGATCTCGCAGGGTTTGAATCACCGGCACCACCCGTTCGGGGTTTTGGATCACCACGGTTTCGGTGATTTCGAGCTTGAGGTTGGCGGCGGGCAACTCACTGGTGGCCAAGATTTGATCGGTTTGGGCAACTAGGTCGCCCTGGGAAAACTGTGTGGCCGACAGATTGACGCTGATGATCGCCTCGTCGGGTATCAGGCTGCGCCGTCGCCAGCGCTGCATTTGGGTGCAGGCCTCTTGCAGCACCCAGCCGCCGATGGCCGCCATCTGCCCACTGTCTTCGGCAATGGCGATAAAATCGCTGGGAAAAAGCAGCCCGCGATCAGGGTGCAGCCAGCGCAGTAGGGCCTCGCAGCCGATCAGCTGCTGAGTCGCCAGGTTAACTATGGGCTGGTAGTGCAGCTGTAGCTCTTGGCGGTCGAGGGCCAGGCGCAGAGCGGTTTCGAGCTGGAGCGATCGCCGCACATTGAGGTGCATATCTGGTTCAAACAGGGCGTAGCCCAGGCCGTTGATTTTGGCCTGGTACATGGCGGTGTCGGCATCGCGCAGCAGCTCGTCAGGGTGGTGGTACTGGGGGCCACCGATGACAATGCCAATGCTGGTGTTGGTAAACAGCTGGTGCGATTGAATGTGCAGCGGCTCAGTAAAGCGCTGGCGAATGCGCTCGGCCACCGCGATCGCGTCGTCTGTGTGGTCTAGGGTAAGCAGCAAAACCGTAAATTCATCGCCGCCCAAGCGGGCCACCACATCGCTAGGCCGCACGCACTCTTGCACAATGGTGGCCACCCGCTTGAGCAGCTCATCGCCCACCCAGTGGCCAAAGGAGTCGTTGACCAGCTTAAAGCGATCGCAGTCGAGAAACAGCACTGCAAACAGATCTTCCTCGGGCTGGGCCAACTGGGCGCTGAGGTGGCTGAGAAACTGTCGTCGGTTGGGCAACCCCGTCAGCGAGTCATGCAGGGCTTCGTAGGCCAGCTGGCTTTGGGCCTGCTGCCGCTCGGCAATCTGCGCTTGTAGCGATTGGTTGAGCTGCTCTAGCTGGCGGGTGCGCACCTGGACCTGCGCTTCTAGCCCCTCGTTGAGCAGGCGCAGCTCGGTTTCCATCCAGTGGCGGTCAGTGATGTCTTCGATCAGCACGATCGCCCCTCGGGGCCAGTCGGCTGGGATATTGGCATCGGCTGCCAGCGGCTCTAACCGCAGCTCATACCAGCGACTCTGGGCTAGATTTTGGGCGCGGTCATCCCGCTGGCGCACCTGGGCTGGTACCGGCTGCCCCTGGGCCACCAACTCCCACAGCTGCGGCCAAATTCCCTCCTCAAACCAGGTTGCCAGCTGGCTGGTGTTGAGGTTTTCCCCTGGGGTTAGCCCCAGCCAGTCTTCGGCCAGGGGGTTGGCGAACCACACGGTACCGTCCGCCGCCGCCACGACTAGGCCCAGGGGTAGGCTGCGGGCAATGGCCGCCTGAATCGCCTGCGATCGTGCCAGCTGCTGGGTCAGCGTCACCAGCTGGGCGACCCCTGAGGTCAGATCTGCAAGGCTTGTGCCGCTTCTCGTGCTTCTATCCGGAGCAGTCCGGGGCGTGGTCGTCACAGCTCTGGGCAGCAACAGCGGGCCAGAACGACGTTGCAGTCCCGCTGCCATTTGTATTAACCATTGGTTTTGCCACAGCAGATGTTGGCCAATGGTTAGGCCTCCCACGGTGCCCATTAGCAGCCCCGGCCCCACCACCGACAGCCAAAGGTTGGCCTCAAACAGGCCCAGCGCCGCGCCCCACCAGGCCAAAAGCAAGCCCGCCACCAGCCCCACCTGCTGGGGCAGCGACGGCCGCAGCGAGCCGCTAATGCGCTGCTGCAACAGCACCGCTAGCATTAGCCCCAGGGCTGAGGCGCCGGCCCAGCCACCCGGCGCTGACCTTAGCCAGCGGCGGTGCAGCAGGTTATCGATCAGCGCCCCGTGCAAATAGACCCCGCTGGTGGGTGGGTCACGGTCGAAGGGTGTGACCCAGTCATCTAGGCCCAGGGCTGTGGCCCCAATCAGCACCACCTTGCCCTCAAATGCCTGGGGCGACACCCGCCCCTCTACCACATCTACAAACGAATAGGTGGGCAGGGAGCTGGCTGTCCCAGGCCAGTTGACCCAGAGGGGACGATCTAGGGGCGGTAGCGCCACCGCCTGCTGGGTTAGGCTCAGCGCCTCTGCGGTGACCACCGCGAGGGCGGGCTGGTCGCCCACCAGTGGCTCAACGCTGTGAATATGGCCCCCCTGGTACTGCTGTATGATGTGGCCGCTGGCCAGAGCTGCTGCCGCCAACGTTGGGTTTGGCTCTAGGGAACGCCCATCGCGAGCTCTGGCAGTGGCCAAAATGACGGCGGGGTGAGCGGCGATCGCTGTCGCCAGCACCTTGTCATCGGGGCTGGGGTCACTAAACAACAGGCCAAACACGATCACCCGAGGTGGCGCGACCTGTAACCCTTGCAGCAGATCGGCGTAGCGCCGCCTCGGCCAGGGAAATGATCCCAACGTTTGCACACTGGGATCATCAATGGCAATCACCACCACCTGGTCGTTCCAGGGGCGCTGCCCCCGCAGACGAAAGCGCAGGCCATACTCAGCCTGCACCAGGGGCAGCAGCAGACCCAGCTGGCTGAGACTGGCAACTATAAGGCTGGCAGCGCCCAACGTCAAAAGAGCGCCTAACCCCCGCCGAAGCGGGCTAGAGGAGATAAATCTCATGAACTTGTTGACGGCCCAGGGGAGTGACGACTAAGACCTCGACTCGCAAACGGGATGTCGCCAAGCGAGTCAGGCGAAACCTGCCCTGGCGATCAACTTCCTGGGGTGCTCCATCGACAAACACGGTATTGACCGGGTCGACCTGACCAATTAAAGCAACAAAGCGCGTATTGCGGTCAAAAAAGACCTCGCGCACATAGTCCAAACCCGGATCGTCGCGCAAGGGCACCGGCTCAGTGGGAGGCTCTCCAGTCAGCATTAGATTTTGAAAGCCCGCCGGTACCGCCACGGTTGATCCGGCGGCAGTGGTGTCTACGGCTCCGCTCAGAGTCGCAATGCCGGTCTTGCCATTCTCCTGCACGCTAACGCCAAACTCGGTGCCTCGCACCCCACTCACGCCCGCCGGGGTCTCAATCTCAAACTGAGAGCCGGGGTTGGTAAAGCGACGCAGCCGCATACGCACCTGCCCATGGGGCACGCTGAGGTGGGTAATGCGGCCCCCATCGTTGGCCATCTCTAGGGTCCTGACGCGCATTTCGGTGCGCTCAGAAACATCTAAAAAGCCCACATCGGTGTCAACCTCTAGCACGACTGCCGAGCGCGTGCCCGTGCGCAATCCATCGCCCACCGCACTGAGGCGATCGCCGACCACGGCGGGGGCAGTACTGCGCGATCGCAGCACCGTAACCTCTCCCTGCACCTGCCGCACCGACAACCCCCGCTCTACCCGCACAGAAATGGCTGCGGTGTCAACAGTTACCACAAAAGCGGCAATAATACTGAGAAAGCTCAGTGCCAGCCACCGATACTGTAGAGCGCGTATCCTCAGGCCATTGCTCATTTGTCGTGGTAGCGAATTGATCATTAGTATTATTTACCATAATCTCCATCCCTGTGGACTGGCCTGCGCAGCAATTCTCGAAGCTTCAGACTCTATGTCACACCTGTATGGGTAGTTTTTAGAAGGTGGCCCCATACCAAGTCAGCCCAGCATTTGTAGATTTCCCCTAGATAAAACTCCAGTTCTAGACTTGGATCAGGTTGATTGAAGAAAATACAGGAGGGTTGTTAGCCCCTAACAAAGGTCGAGTCAACCGGTGGTTCGCCGATTTTATCAAGTGTTAATTGCTACATCGATATAGATATAGTAACTAACTTTTCTAATCTCCTGCTGCATTCACCAATGATTTGGTTTGGGCTGCGGTTACCACTTGGTCATACCAGGCGTTAGCCAGCTTTTCGGTAAACTGAGCCGCGGGCACCCAGTGCAACACCAGCTGTTCCCTCAGCTGCTCAAACAGTTGAGGATAGTGGGCCTCAATCCATTCTGTCTTAAAGGCCATCCAGTTCATCACGATTTCAGGCGTCACCTCGGGGTGAAACTGCAAACCGTAGATATTGCTGCCCAGGCGAAACGCCTGATTGGTGCAGACCTGATTGGTCAGCAGTAGTTTAGCCCCCATGGGCAGATCAAAGGTGTCAAAATGCCACTGCATCATCGGCATGCCCGGCAGATAGTCTTGCAGCCAGGGTTCTTCGGCCTCTGCCACTGGGAAGAGTGGAGTAAACCCAAGTTCTGGTGTTTCGTTTTGGTAGACCCGGCCGCCAAAGGCGCGGGCAATTAGCTGTGCCCCCAGGCAAAGGCCCAGCACTGGCTTACCTTCTCCATGGAACTGCTGAATAAGCTCCACCACCCGCGCCAAATAGGGAAAATTCTCATCGTCACAGGCATTCATCGGGCCACCGAGGACAATTAGCCCGTCGTAGGCACCCTGGGGCGGCGTTGACCGCTGGGGCACCAGCCAGGTGTGCAGCCATGCTCCATTGACCTCTAGGTATCGACCCAAAATGCCGACGGGGTCGGCCTTAACATGTTGAACAACCAAAATATCCATGGGTGTGACCCAGCCTTTGACTGTTAGCTCAGCAATAATCAAGCTCAGGGTGCGGCTTCGCTCAGCCGTAGTGATTACGGCTGGCTTAGATAAGCCTCGGCAGCCGACCCGGCTATAGATCCAGGGGAGCTGTCCAGCACTTGTCATATCAAGTTATCTCAGAATTTTTCGAGAATGGCAAATAGTTTGCTGGCCCCAGGCATAGATCATCTATGCCTGGGGCCGGGTGCGATCGCAGACCGCCGCGTCAGACTAGTTGGTGCGGCGGTCTGACTGGCCCTATCTATGCTTGATTACAGTTGGTCAGCGATGCCAGAGTCGGGTCTGCGGGTGGTGTTGAGGTTGCGATCGCTCGTTGCACCATAGCCAGTGCTGCCATAGTTGCCATTGACCGTGCGATTGGGGTCAACCCGGCCCCCAGTGGCCTGACGGTCAGGGGAGTCATCAGTAACCGCTGACTCTAGGCGATTCCATGCATCTTGAATGGCGTGCTTGGCTTTTTCCCAGCCCAGCCGACCATTGTTGTTGCGGCGCTCGTAGTCTCTGCGCAGGTGTGGCTCAGCCTGACTAAAGGTGAGACCCTGGTCAGAGTAGGTGTTGTAACCCTCATAGCCGGTGCGGTAGGCAGGGCTGTAGTCGTCGTAGCTGTAGTTGGCCTCGCGGTAGGGGCGAGAGGAGAAATTGGTGCGCCAGTAGTCATCCTCGGCTCGGTAGCGGGCGGTGTTGGTGTCGACCCGAGTCCAGGCGTCGCGGCTGGCGTGACGGGCGCTGTCCACACCTTATGGATTTCTCAGGTGAACTAGGTCGGCAGCAGGGCAGAGTTCGATCTCTGCAATGGGGCTGAATTGTGCCCTCGGGCGCGGCATCAATTACAACCAAAACCCTTGTGAAATCAGCCCGGCCACGCCCGGCCCATACAACAGGCTAGGGGCTGTGACCTTTGATTTTTTGGGCCATGGGCGACTCATTGATGACAGCCCCTAGGGGCCAGCTATGTTAACCGCGACCGAGCGCTATCTCTCTAGCTGAAGATGCCAGAATAGGGAAGATGTCTCTAAAGCTGAGGGCTATGCCAGACACCGTCGCGAACCCCCTAGTCGAGCAAATCACAGAGCAGCTAAAGACGCTCTCGGCAGCTGATCTGCAAACCATTCAAGACTTTGTGGCCTACCTCGCCTGGAAGCATCAGCCAGAGGATGCCGCCGCTGCGCCCAAAAAATCTGCTGAGGCTAGGGCGATCGAGCGCATTGCAGACCTCGATGACCCCACCCAGTGGGTAACCGTCATCGAAGCAGGGGCAGAGGTCGACGAAGACGTTCTCAATAACTGGCTGAAGGCTCGTGGGTACCAAGATTAGATATCGCGTTCAGGTAGCTCTGGGGGTGCAGCAGCAAGATTTGCCCGCATTGCCTATAGACCTGAGGTCAGACTTTGACCGCTACCAGCAAGTTCTGGCCCTCGACCCCTACAAAACTCGTAGGATTCCTAGCCACAGCCTGCAAGGAGATTTAGCCAACTACCGCGCCCTGGAGATCGATTGGAACGGAGTGGCCTATCGACTGGTGCATCGGATCTACGAGACACCGGCACCGAGGCGAGTTGTGATCTTGAGTTTTGCCGAGCACGACCCGGCCTACGATCGCGCCCTAGAGCGCAAGCCCCGCTAATCTGTTGAAGCATCACCGGGCGATCGCACCCGCTTTGCCGCGTATCTACAGCTACAAAAGCGACTTCGCCAGCCTGTTTTACTAGGCTGAAACGCTCGGAGTCGTTCTATGGTCGGCATGTTAGCCCAGGTGCAGAGCCTGGCGGAAAGGGCCAAGGCCCTCGGTATCAAGTTTTTTCTAGTGTCCTACACCGATTTGCTGGGGGGCACCCGGGCCAAGCTGGTGCCCGCGTCGCAGATCGCTGGAGTTGAGAAAGATGGCGCGTTTTTCTGCTCCTTTGCGTCGAACCTGGGTTTGGGGCCAGAGGCGGCGGAGATCGCCGTGGTGCCCGACCCCAATTCGCTGATTCAGCTGCCCTGGGAACCCACCGTGGGCTGGGTGGCCAGCGATGTCTACTTTGAGGGCGCACCCTTCCCCGCCGCGCCGCGCATGATTCTCAACCGGGTAATTGACCAGGCAACGGCCCTGGGCTACACCTACAAAACCGGGGTTGAGGCCGAATTTTTCTTGCTGCGGCAGACCGAAAAGGGCTATGAAATTGCCGACCCCAAAGACACCGCCGAGCGCCCCTGCTACGACCAGCTCAACCTGATGCGTCAGTTTGACTTGATCTCCACCGTCGTCACCTACATGGAAGATCTGGGCTGGGGGCCGTACCAGTGCGACCACGAAGACGCCAACGGCCAGTTTGAGCTCAACTGGGCCTACAGCGATGCGCGGACAACCTGCGATCGCCACGTGTTTTTCAAATACATGGTCAAAACCCTGGCCGAGCAGCGGGGCTTTGTCGCCACCTTTATGCCCAAGCCCTTTAGCCACATCACCGGCAACGGCGGCCACGTGCACAACAGCCTGTGGCAGGGCGACACCAACGCCTTCGCCGAAGGGGCCGACGCGGGCGGCCTGTCGCCCATGGGCTACCACTTCCTCGGCGGCGTGCTGGCCCACGGCAAAGGCCTCACGGCCCTGTGCGCCCCTACCTGCAACTCCTATCGCCGCCTGGGGGCCAGCACCACCACCTCCGGCAGCACCTGGAGCCCGCGCTACATTTCCTACGGCGGCAACAACCGCTCTCACCTGGTCCGCATTCCAGATGTGGGCCGGTTTGAGTGCCGTATGATCGACGGTGCCGTAAACCTGTATTTGGCCAGCGCTGGCATTCTCGCGGCTGGTCTAAAGGGCATCGAGCAGCAGATCGACCCCGGCCAGCGCATTGACGAAAACCTGTTTGCTCGGGCCGATGAATTCCCCGATTTGCAGACCCTGCCCGCCAACCTCTACGAAGCGATGACAGCCCTGAAGCAGGACGCCCTGCTGATGGCAACCCTGGGCGATCTGGGAGCCAAGACCTTTTTGGAGATGAAAACGAAGGAGTGGAACGCCTTTAATGCCCAGGTGACGGCGTGGGAGATGAACCAGTACGTGAATATTTAGGGACTTCTCATCCGTCCCCTCCTGGGAGGGGTAGGGGTGGGTTAGCCCAGTCTTTGAACCCACCCCGCCCTCCGGGCACCCCTCCAAGGAGGGGAGATTAAATGCTGATTTTTTCCGGTACGCAAATTTCCATGGCTTCCACCATTCACACCTATAACTTCCCAACGCGCATTCGTTTTGGGCCGGGGGCGCGCCATGAGCTTGCTGCCGAGCTCACTGCCCTAAGCATCCAGCGAGTGCTGATCGTCACCGATAAGGATGTGGCCCAACTGCCCTGGTTCCCGGAGCTAGAGAAGTCTTTGTCCCCCTTTGGAGCCGTCACCTTTAGCGGCGTCTGGGGCAACCCGGTGGTCTCCCAGGTCAACGCCGGGGTTGAGGCATGGAAAACCCACGGGGCCGACGGCATTGTGGCGGTAGGCGGCGGCGCGCCGATGGATGTGGCCAAGGCGATCGCCCTGATGGCCCACCATCCCGGCCACCTATTCGACTACGAAGACGGTGCCAGCACCCGCCCGATTGACCAGCCGATTCCTGCCATTGTGGCTCTGCCCACCACGGCGGGCACCGGCAGCGAAGTGGGCCGCAGCACGGTGATCTCGGACGATGACACCCACGCCAAAAAGATCATGTTCGACCCGCAATTGCTGCCTAAAGTAGTTCTGGCCGATCCCGAACTGCTAATGGGCCTGCCCGCCAAAATCACCGCCGCCACGGGCATGGACGCGCTGACCCACCTGATCGAGGCGTTTTTGGCCAAGGGCTTTAACCCGCTCTGCGACGGCATTGCGCTGGAGGGAATTCACCTGGTGGCGCAGAATCTCAGGGACTGTGTGGACTTTGCCCAGCGGCTACGGGAAGGAGAAGTCTTTGACGAGACGACAGCGGCGGCACACCTGGCGGCGCGGGGAGGAATGCTGAATGCGTCGATGATGGGGGCGATCGCATTTCAAAAGGGCCTGGGCGTCACCCACTCCTGCGCTCATGCGCTTTCGACGGTCTACGACACCCACCACGGGTTGGCCAACGGCATCATGCTGCCTGCGTCGATGCGGTTTAACTTAGCTGCCGCCCCCGAGCAATTTTTGCGCATGGCTAGGGTTGTCAAGCCAGCAGCTACCGACGGGCAGGAGTTGGTGGATTGGATTGTGGCGCTGTCGGAGTCCATTGGTATCCCGACCTCGCTGGGGGCTTTGGGGGTGACCCCCGATGCGCTAGGGCCGCTGGTGGCGGTGGCGATCAAGGATGGCTGTCATCCGCTGAATCCTAGACCCGTTACGGAGACAGACTTCTACGCCATCTATCAAGATGCTTTCTAATTGCTCTGCTCTTTGCCACCCACCCGTAGGGTGCGTCCGCGCAGCGATGCACCATCTGGGTAAGTTCTCTGCGATTGCGGTGCACAATCTGGGTCTAAAGCCAAACCTACTGCTGGGGGCGTTTCGATTGCCCCCAGACCCCCTCGACCAGGGCCGTTCCGCCGCCCTGGACCCAACGGAAAGGATCGACCGATCATCGGTTTGAATCTCTGTTCTGCAAAGCAATCTGTCCTTCTCTGCAATTGACCTAAACAGCCGTAGGGTGGGCACGGCCCACCATCCACCCCGCACCAAAACCGTCAATCAATGACCTACTCAATTCCCCGCGCTATGGCTGACATTCTCTCGATCATCAACCCCGCTACCGAGACCTTGATTCAAGAAATTTCGTTAGATGACGGAGCCGCCGTCGCTGAAAAATACAACCGGGCGCGGCAGGCTCAGCCGAAATGGGCGGCGCTGCCCCTGGCCGATCGCATCGCGGCCATGCTACGGTTTCGAGATTTATTAACTGAGCGGGTTGATGCCCTGGCGGCGCTGCTGACCTCAGAAACCGGTAAACCCATCACCCAGGCCCGCAGCGAGGTTCTCGCGGTGCCGGGACGAATCGATTTCTTTGTGGAAAATGCCGCTCAGGTGCTGGCTCCAGAGCGCGTCTACTCTGAGCCAGCCCATGCGCTGCCGGGTACTGGCACTTTAGAAGAAGTGATTAGCCACGATCCGCTGGGCGTGATCGCTAACATCTCAGCCTGGAACTATCCCTACTTTGTGGGGGGCAACACCTTCATTCCGGCACTGCTGATGGGCAATGTGGTGCTGTACAAGCCGTCGGAGTTTGCCACGCTGACCGGAGGAGCGATCGCAGCCCTCCTCCACGAGTCCGGCATTCCCCAGGACAGCTTCATCCCCGTAATGGGCTCGGGTCTAACCGGAGCTGCACTACTGGAGCAGTCAATCGACGGCGTCTTCTTTACCGGTTCCTACGCCACGGGGCAGAAGATTGCGTTGGCAGCCGCCCCCAAACTCATTCGCACTCAGCTGGAGCTGGGCGGCAAAGACCCCGCCTACGTCTGCCCCGACGCGAATGTGGCGGCGGCAGCGGCGGGGCTGGCCGACGGGGCCTTCTACAACAACGGTCAGAGCTGCTGCGCGGTGGAGCGGATCTACGTCCACACCGAGGTCTACGACGAATTTCTCGAAGCGTTCATGGCCACGGTGCAGGGGTTTAAGCTGGGCGACCCCACCGATCCAGACACCTACCTTGGCCCGGTGAGCCGCAAGCCGCAGCTCAGCGTTTTGGCGGATCAAGTGGCAGATGCCCTGGCTAAGGGAGCCACCCTGCGCTGCGGCGGGGAGGAACTTGATCGCCCCGGCTGGTACTTTTCCCCCACGGTGCTCACCGAGGTCAACCACACCATGACTGTCATGCAAGCAGAAACCTTTGGCCCGGTGATCGGCATTCAGCGGGTGGCCAGCGACGAGGAAGCCGTGGCGCTGATGAAAGATACGCCCTACGGTCTAACGGCAGCGGTGTATGGGACGGAGCGGGAGCGGGCCGTGGGGATGCTGCGCCAGCTGAAAACTGGGAGCGCCTATTGGAACTGCTGCGATCGCGTCAGTCCCCGCCTGCCCTGGAGCGGGCGCGGCCACTCGGGCCTGGGCACCACCCTCTCCCTGGCGGGGCTGTATACCTTTTTGCAGCCGCGCGGCTGGCACCTGCGGGCGGGGTAGAGTTCGGCCCTCGCCCAGTTACCGGGCGGCTATCCACCAAGGAGCACCCAGGGGGTTCCGTGGCAATATGAAGCCATCGCATTCAACCTGGTCCTATGAGTTCCCCAGTGCAGTCTTTTTACACCTGGTACAAAAACACCCTCGAAAATCCTAAATATCGCTGGCTGATGGCAGGGGCTACTCTGCTATACCTGCTCAGCCCCATTGATGTGCTTCCCGACTTTATTCCCGTCCTGGGCCTAGTTGACGACGCGGTGGTGGCCTCTATGTTTATCGCCGCCATGTCGCAGATTGTGTTGGCTGGTCTGACCAACAAAAAACAGTCGGGTCTGCGGGCCGACGCGCCCGATGCCGCTGGCACCACCGTTGATGTGGACTTTAACTAGCAATTCTCTGGCGGTGGGTTAGGGTTCACATGCTGGCTGAAAAGCGCTAAGCCTGGGAAATGTCAATCCACCCTGCAGCAGATTAATATTTCCGTTGGGTGACTAATCCCCCATCCAAAATCCCCTCAAACTTACCCATACCCTTCCCGGTAGGGGAAATCTAAAATTCAAAATCTAAAATTCAACATTGTCCCTCCAAAATTGCCATGCCCGTTAACAAAAACCCTCAGCCGCCGCGATCGCGCCAAATCGCCAACATTGTTCTTTGGTCCGCCACCGGCCTGTTGTTACTTAACATCGCGTTTTCTGGTCTATTTGGCAACCAAACCGCCCGCGAACCCTACAGCATGTTTATCCACCGCATTCAAGAGCAAGAAATTGTGCGAGCCTCGGTGGGGCAAAACGAGATTCGCTACCAAGTTAAAGACCCGGTAACGGGTGAAGATGGCGACGTTTACAGCACCACTCCCATCTTTGACCTGCAACTGCCCCAGCTGCTCGAAGACAACGGTGTTGAGTTTGCCGCCGTGCCGCCGCCCAAGGGCCAGTGGTTTAGCAGCCTGCTGGGCTGGGTGATTCCGCCGCTGATTTTCATTGGCGTGTGGCGGTTCTTCATCGCTCGCGGTGGCGGTGGCCCCCAGGGGGCACTCTCCATTGGCAAGAGTAAGGCCAAAGTCTACGTCGATGGCGACGCGGGCAAAATCACCTTCGACGACGTGGCCGGGGTCGAAGAGGCCAAGACCGAACTGGTAGAAGTCGTCGACTTTCTCAAAACTCCCAAGCGCTTCACCGACCTGGGGGCCAAAATTCCCAAGGGCGTGCTGCTGATCGGCCCACCGGGGACCGGCAAAACCTTGATGGCCAAAGCCGTCGCGGGCGAAGCAGGCGTCCCCTTCTTCAGCATCTCAGGGTCAGAATTTGTCGAGCTGTTTGTCGGCGTCGGCTCCTCCCGCGTGCGCGACCTGTTTGAACAGGCCAAAAAGCAGTCGCCCTGCATCATCTTTATTGATGAATTGGATGCGATCGGCAAATCGCGTTCCAGCAACAGCATGTACGGCGGCAACGACGAGCGCGAGCAGACCCTCAACCAGCTGCTCACCGAAATGGATGGCTTCAGCGCGGGCGATACTACCGTGATCGTGCTGGCCGCCACCAACCGGCCCGAAACCCTTGACCCTGCACTGCTGCGCCCCGGTCGCTTTGACCGCCAGGTGCTGGTTGATCGCCCCGACCTCAAGGGTCGCGAAGCCATTCTCAAGATCCACGCCAAGGATGTCAAACTCTCCGACGCCGTAGACCTCAAGACCACCGCCACCCGCACCCCAGGCTTTGCCGGGGCCGACCTGGCCAACCTGGTCAACGAAGCCGCCCTGCTGGCCGCCCGGCGCGGTAGTTCCATGGTCGAGCAAGAAGACTTTGGCGAAGCCATCGAGCGAGTCGTGGCGGGTCTAGAGAAAAAGAGCCGGGTGCTTAACGATAAAGAGAAGAAAATCGTCGCCTACCACGAAGTCGGCCACGCCCTGGTGGGGGCGATGATGCCCGGCACCGATGAAATCGAAAAAATCTCCATCGTGCCGCGCGGTATGGCCGCCCTCGGCTACACCCTGCAACTGCCCACCGAAGATCGCTTTCTGCGCGATGAGGATGAGCTAAAGGGGCAAATTGCCACCCTGCTGGGCGGGCGCTCCGCCGAAGAGGTGATCTTTGGCAGCATTACTACTGGCGCGTCCAATGACCTGCAACGGGCCACTGACCTGGCCGAGCAAATGGTCACCACCTACGGCATGAGCCAGGTACTCGGCCCCCTCGCCTATGATCGCGCCCAGCGCAACACCTTCCTCGACGGCGGTATGCCCAACGCCCGCCGCCCCATCAGCGAAGAAACTGCTAAGGCGATCGACGAAGAGGTCAAATCCATTGTCGAAGCAGGTCATCGGCGCGCCCTCGACATTCTCAAGCAAAACCGCGACCTGCTTGAGACCCTGGCCCAGCAGCTGATCGAAGACGAGGTGATCGAAGGCCCACCCCTGCGCGAACGGCTCAGACAGGTGCAAGACCCCCAGCCGGTGGGTTAGGCGACAGCAAGGCCAAGAGAATTTTGCAATGTGGGTTTTCTTGGCCTTTGCCGATGTGGTTATGGCGATGGTCATCGCGCTTAGGACACCGGCCCTTTCCAGTGGTAAAAATAGAGATAGCGTAATGGCGTATAGCCATCGCTCCAGGGGTGTACTGTCTGTCCTAACCTTTTTAGCGATGGCTATGACAGACAGTATTGACAGTCAAACAGAGCCACCACCGAACAATCAGGGCTATTTCATTCTCAAGGAAGCCTAAAGATGCTGGAGTTTCAGTCTAGTTCCAATGGTTCTAGCGTTTATGCGTCTGCCCCCTCCCGTCCCCCTGCTGTTCTCGACTCACGAACTGAGCCTGCTGTAGAGTGCATGGAGATCCTCTGGAGACCGACAATCCTGACTCTCCCCCTCACCCAGCGATTATGCTAGTCAGTGCCTATCTGG
>DAIPYU010000120.1:0-14818 GCA_036782635.1 Nodosilinea sp. CTOTU7353 | reverse complement strand
GGGCAAACGGTTGTTTGCCCTGCTGAATCGGGGGTAGCCAAGCCGGATTTGGTATGAGTAGGGGGGGATTTGCTAGATCAGATTGCTAGATCAGAGAAGTCGCGATCTACTGAGGTCAGGTGGGTTTGAATGCCGCTGCGGCGGATGCCGCCCGACTGGATGTCGAAACCAATGATTTCGCCGCCGAGTTCAGGGACGATGCGACAGGCGTAGAGCCCCTCTGTCTCTGGGCTCAGGGTGTGGATGGCTGGGTTTGATCGGGGGAGGTCGAGGCGATCGCCGCTTTCAGGCCAGAGCCTGGAGGTGGTGATGCCCTGAAACCCGCCCGCCGTCAGCGGTGAAAAATCGTATTTCGCCCAGCAGGAGAACACTAGCTCGTAGCGCCCGTCAGGCTGCTGATAGAGCTGGGGCACTTCCATTTCGGCATAGCCACAAGGGGCTAAGAGCGGCGGCAGGTATTGCCAGTCTTGCTCGCCGCGTACGGCTTGGGCAAACCCGCTGTCAGCGACTTGCAGCAGGGCAATAGCGCCACTCGCGCCGAGGGGGCCACCCACTGTTTTGGCTGACACCAGCATAAAAATTTGCTGGGTCTCCCGCCGCCGAAACAGAAACGGATCGCGCCAGGCGTGGATAGTGCGATCGCCCGTCAGACCCCTGGGTTGATAACAGCCTTTTGGCGTCAGCTGGGTGTCAAAAAAACGCCACTGGTTAGCCCCCAAATCGCTGGCGTAGGCGACGCCGATGCTTTGGGTCAGGCCGTCGTCTTGGCGGCTGTCCCTAGAGGTGTAGAACATCAGATAGCCGTTTTGGACTTTAATTACATCGCCACTCCACAGGCAGGTGTTGGCCCAGTGGTTTGCCGGCGGGGTGAGGACGTTAAAGCTGCTGCGATCGCCCCAGTCGATAGCCACAAAGTCTGGGGTGGTGGCATGGCCGACGCAGGCCGCGTAGTGGTGCTGCTCCGAGGCGACAAGGGCCTGGTCAGCGTTTAGGTAAAAGATATGAAACAGCCCCGCATCAGGGTCAAAGTAGTACCAAAAATCCCACAGGTGGCGGCTGGGATGCTGCATTGGTCTGTTCACATTGTCCATCTTAATTTGCCCATCCGGCGCGAATTTGCTCTGGGCTAAGGCCCTGCTGCCGCAGTGATCGCAGACTCTGCGCCCGATCTCGCTTGGCCAAGCGCCGGCCCGCTCCATCCCGCACCAGGGGGCAGTGATAAAACGCTGGCACCTCCCAGCCCAGGGCGCGGTAGAGCAAAATTTGCTTGGCGGTAGAGAGCAGCAAGTCTTCGCCGCGCACCACCTCAGAAATTGCCATGGCCCGGTCGTCGGCCACCACCGCCAGGTCGTAGCTGGGGAAACCGTCGCGTCGCCACACAATGAAGTCGCCAAAGTCTTGGCCGGCCAGGAACCCCTGCGGCCCCAGGTTTTGGTCAAGAAATTCAATCCTTTCGCCGTCGGGCACCCAAAAGCGCCAGTTGACTGCCCCCGGCTCATCCCCCGGTTCATCCCCCGGCTTCCAGGCGGCGGGGCGCAGGCGGGGCGGGAAGATGATTTCGCGATCGCCCTCGTGGGGGGCGCTCAGGGCCTGGGCCACATCTCGCCGGGAGTGGGGGCTGGGGTAAATAGCGCCGCTTTGGCAGAGCCGCCGCCAGATAGATTGGTAGAAGGGCTGGCGATCGCTCTGGGTGTAGGGGCCGCAATCTCCGCCCACATCTGGCCCCTCCTGCCAGCGCAGGCCAAACCAAGTCAGGTCTTCGAGCAGGTCGCTGGCGTACTGGGGCTGACAGCGATCGCGATCCAAATCTTCAACCCTCAGGATCAGCACCCCGCCCCGCTGCTGGGCACACTGCTGCGCGGCCCAAAAGGTCCTGGCGTGACCCAGGTGCAAATGCCCCGTTGGAGTTGGGGCCAGCCGCCCCCGGTAGGGGCGATTAAAATCTGCTGCGGCAGCAAACGCCATCGGCAAGACAAGCCATAACGAAAGAGATAAACATACGAAATATTCTAGGCCGTTCCATCTGCCGATTTGGCTGGCGATCCGCTGTGCTCATCACCGGCAGCGCCTACAAGCTCGCCCCCGCAGCTGGCCCAGCCCCAGGCGCGAGCTGCGCTTTGACCCGGCTGAGCCAACCCAATCCGCGCGGCCAGGCTAAACTGAGAGACAAATCAGCGATGTAGGCGTTGAGGCTTACGCTGGTCAATTTCTCAAAGATGAATAAGCGCGATCGCCAATCATTACCCTGCCGAGGAATAGCTTGCCATGGTTCAGGCACAGCCCCGCACTGGCCCGACGATCACCTGGCCACCGCTGCCCGATGACTTTCAGCTGATCGACGACCCAGTGGAAAACATTCACCAACCGCCCCTGGCCGCCGCCCTCACCGATGCCCTCGGTGCCGCCCAGCGCATTCGGCCCGATATGCTGATTGGCTCCAACTTTGGCCTGGTGGCCGGGGTAGAGGGAGAAACCGTCGTCAAAGCGCCCGACTGGTTCTACGCGCCCCGAGTGAATCCCATACCTGAGGGCATGGTGCGCCGCAGCTACACCCCCAGGCTAGAGGGCGACCCGGTGGCGGTGGTCATGGAGTTTCTCTCCGCCGATGACAATGGCGAGCTGTCGATTCGGTCGATTGTGCCCTACGGCAAGCTCTATTTCTACGAACAAATTTTGCAGGTGCCCACCTACGTGATCTATGCCCCCCAGCGGGCCAGACTAGAAGTCCGTCACCTGCAAAGCGGTCGCTATGAGCTGCAACAGCCCGATGCCGCAGGAAGATTTTGGATTGAACCGCTAGATCTGTTTTTAGGGGTCTGGCACGGAGAACGCCTGGCCCAAACCCTCAGCTGGCTCCGCTGGTGGGATGTCGACGGTAACCTGCTGCTGTGGAGTTCAGAACAGGCCGAAATCGAGCGCCAGCGGGCCGAGGCAGAGCGCCAGCGGGCGGATCGCCTAGCCGACCTACTGCGTGCCCAGGGCATTGACCCCGACCAGGCCTAGCGCTGTCGGTACCCAGGGCTAGAGGGCTGAGGCCAGATGGCAGAGAGAAAGGTCTGAGATCGCCTCCACGCCACCCAGCTGATCTGGGGATAGTAGATCAAGCTGGGGCTAGTCTAGCCCCAGCTCTCGCTTGAGCAGCAGAATAGACTTTTCGCCAATGTAGTTGTCACACACCACCAGCTTGGGGGGGCGAATCAGCTCTTCGCGGGCTTCGGCGATCGCCTCTTTGACCGCCGGCAGGCTGGCTTCGTCAAACACCACAATGGTCTGGGCGCTGTGGATCACGGCGCTGAGCTTGTAGGAGTCGTCGGTCTGGGCCGACATCAGCAATACTTCGTCGCCCCGCAGGCTGTAGCTGATCACCTCAGCGGCGCGCAATATGCCGGTGCTGACGCTGACCATGCCAAGACAGGTGCCCTTGGGCAAATCTTTGAGCAGACCCAGCTCTTTTTTGTAGTCGTAGATATCGACCGGAATCACCCGCACCGACTTGGGGGCGGCGATCGCCTCGGCCTCGCTAATAAAGTAGCGGCTGGTCACCACCGTGCCCGAGCGGGTCTGGGCCAAAACGGTGTCTAGCTCTTCGAGGGGCACCAGCTGCACCGGAATATGCAGGGCGTTCTCTAGCTCGCGCACCATCAGCTGACCAGCCCCAATGTCTTGCCCTGGGGCGGTGACCAACACCCGAGCGCTACAGCGCAGCCGCCAGTCGATTTCGGCCAGAAACAGCTCACGGGACTGGTTGAGCGAGCAGCCCTGGTGCAGCAGCTCGTCGAGACCGGTCTCCACCACCTCGCGGGCCTGGGGAAACTCATCCCACAGCAGGGTTTGGGGGCGGGCGCTCTCAATGCTGTTTTGCTCGCGCACGTAGATACCCGAACCAGGCATGGCCTCGACCACCCCGGCGTCTTCGAGCTGGCGGTAGACCTTGCTGATGGTGTTGCGGTGCAGACCCGTCTGCATGGCCAGCTGCCGGGTGCTGGGCAGCCGATAGCCGGGCGGATACTGCCGGGATGCGATCGCAAACCAGATCTGACCGTAGAGCTGGGTCGACGCCGGTATTTCGCTTTCGGGCTGAATGTGAAACTGCACCACCAAACTACCTCCAGACTGTTGCCAGATAAATCACGACACCCCCATGGCCAACCCAGCAGGGTCAAACCAGGGGCTAACTCAAGACTATATACACCGGCTGTACCGTCAATTTAGGACGATTCTAGAAAAGTCGCTGGGTTTTGGTAGTTCCCCCCGACCCCCGCAATGATTTTTGACAATTGTAGCGACCCCAGCGCTAAGGTAGGGGTGGCTGATACGGACGAACTTGTCATGACATCCCTGGTGCGCACCGAGACCATCGCCATTCCCAGCGGCGATACCGAAATTTTGGCCTACCTGGCCGAGCCTTCTCGCCCCGGTCGCTTTGGGGCCGTGGTGGTGATTCAAGAGGTGTTTGGGGTCAACAGCCACATCCGCGAGGTGGCGGAGAGACTTGCGGTCGCGGGTTATGTGGCGATCGCTCCCCACATTTACCACCGCCAGACCCCCGGTTTTGAGGTGGGCTACACCCCAGACGATCTAGAGCTGGGCCGCCGCTACAAGCAGGGCACCCAGGCGACAGAACTGCGGTTGGATTTGCAGGGGGCGATCGCCCATCTCTACAGCAAAGCCAACGTCATCCCCGAGGGGGTCGGCTGCATCGGCTTTTGCTTTGGTGGCCACGTCGCCTACCTGGCCGCCACCCTGCCCGAGGTCAAGGCCACGGCCTCGTTCTACGGGGCAGGCATTGCCACCATGACTCCCGGCGGCGGTGAACCCACCCTCAGCCGCACCGGCGAGATCACAGGTACGCTCTACGGATTCTTCGGTGAAAAAGACCCGCTGATTGCAGCTGAAGACGTGGATCAAATAGAGGCAGCTCTGCAAAAGCATGGGGTGTCCCACCGTATCTTTCGCTACCCCGACGCCGAGCACGGCTTTTTTTGCGACCAGCGCTACAGCTACAACTCCGAAGCCGCCCGAGACGCCTGGGAGCAGGTACTGCATCTGCTTAAGACCACGCTACCCCCGGCGCAACTGTAGGGATGTTGTTTCAGATTTTCTCACCACTCCGGGCGAGCTTTTAGGCCCCAATGAATATCAGCCAAACGGCGGGAACTTTTTGGTCGCCTTACAAGTCCTTCATTGTCTGATTTTCCTTTTTGGATAGACAGGTAAATCACCAAAAACAGCAGCTTTATGAGTAGGAGTCACTAAACGCAGAGTGGGCACATGCTGCTTTGCTCATCCTGCCAAGGTTTTATGTTTTTAACTGCGCATTCCTACTTGATGTGACAGTTGAAATAGCGGAAAGCTGATCAGTTACTTTGGCAGAAGCGGCTTTAGATTGATAACAGCGGGACACAACCACCTGATTACCGTCCTTGCTGCGTCTAAGATAAGAATCACCAAAGCGATGAAATCGTCCTATTTTTATATAGAAACGAGCTTTGATTGACTTTATCCGACGCTTAAAGGGCTAAAAAACCTGGCAGTTTTCTAAAGCTAGGTTGACAGAAATAGACCAGCCAATGAATCTCATATCTACCCAAAGAGAGATTCATGAAAGCATGAAAATCTGAAGCTACTGAGCTAAATCTGCCCAGACAATTACCTGAAAATGTGTCCGCCCGTTGTTTGTCTTTGGAGTTTTTAAAATAATGTCTAATTCGTTTCGCCTAAAATCTGGAACCGCTCTGATGTTGGCACTGGGTCTGAGCGTGGGTGCCTTTGCCCCTGTGATCTCCGCCGCCCCAGTGATTGCCCAAACTCAAGCGCAAAACCAGTTTGTCGATGTACCCGCTGGCCATTGGGCGCGTCAATTCATTACCAGTTTGGCTGATCGAGGCGTCATCGCTGGGTTCCCAGACGGCTCCTTTCGCCCTGATCAGCCCGTGACTCGTGCCCAGTACGCCGCTATGGTGCGGGCGGCCTTTAGCCAGTCTGCGGTGCGGGGGGCCACCTCGTTCGTAGATGTACCCCCTAACTATTGGGCCGCCGCTGCCATTCGGGAGGCCGACATGATGGGATTTCTGTCGGGCTACCCCGGTAATATCTTCCAGCCCGATCAAAATATCCCTCGGGCTCAGGTACTGGTTTCTTTAGCCAATGGCCTCAACTACACCGCCAGTAACCAAGGCAGCATTGGGATCTTTCGCGACGCCAATGCCATTCCTGAATATGCGGTAGCCAGCCTGGCGGCGGCCACCGAACGGCGCATGGTCGTCAACCACCCCGATGTACAGATGTTGCGGCCCAACCAAACGGCGACTCGGGCCGATGTGGCAGCCTTTATCCACCAGGCTTTGGTCAGTCAAAACCAGCTAGCTGCGGTCAATTCTCCCTACATTGTGGGGCAGCAGGTGGTAACTCAGGCCAGCTTACAAGCGGGCACAACCCTGACAATGGCCTACGCCGACAGCGACAAAATTGTCGTACTCCCCGATGAGACCGCCGCCCTCACCCTGACGGTTTCCCAATCCGTGACCGATAGCGCTGGGCGCGTTTTGGTGCCGGCGGGCAGCCAAGTGGTGGGCGAACTGCGCCCCAGCGCTGGCGGTTCGCAGTTTGTCGCCCAAGAGCTGGTGCTCACTGGGGGGCAGCGAATGGCGATTAACGCCACGTCGCAAACGGTGACTACGACCGAAACTATTCGGCAGGGGGCCAGCTTTGGTCAGACGCTGGCCGGCGCAATCCTGGGGTCGGGGGCGGCGGCGGCGATCGCCCGCACCACCGGCGATCAAAACGTCGGCACCCTAGAGGTCTTGGCCGGGACGGCCACCGGAGCCACCCTCGCCCGCATCTTCGGGCGTGATCGGTTTGATGTGATTTCCATCAACCCCAACCAAGACCTCACGTTGACTGTCAACGAAACCCTGATGCTGTCGGCCCGTTAAACTGGCCCCGATAGTCATTGCTCACCGCGTCTCTCGTTACAGTTAGACGAAAACTCAGCCCCCCAACGGGGGCTTTTTGGTTGAGCCTTGGCAGCCTGGGTATAGGGAGAATATGCCTCCATAGCGATCGCTCATGGCCCCCTTCAGCCTTTTGAACCATTTCTTTAATCCCGCTGCGGGATACTGTAAAGGCGGATACTGCTGAATCTTCCGTCAGGTGCGGTTGCGATGGTCAAAGACCAGCCCTAAAGAGCTAAGTAGGTGAGCACAATTATGCGTAGGGTGTGTCATCGCCACGCGTGACGCACCGAAGCTAACCCCGGCGGTGCGCTGGGCTGTCGCCACAACACACCCTACAGCATCGTTTAATTTAGGCTACCTACTCATCGCCGCTGCCCCGATCAGATTTCTATTCCTGCTACCCCCGAACGCTGAATCTCCATGGCCTACTATCTCTCTCCCCGGTTCATTGAAAAGCTGGCGGTGCATATCACCAAAAACTACCTGAACCTGCCGGAGGTCAAAATTCCGCTGCTGCTGGGGGTGCACGGCCGCAAGGGCGAGGGCAAAACCTTTCAGTGCGAGCTGCTGTACGAGCGTATGGGCGTTGAGGTCGTCCATATCTCCGGTGGCGAGCTAGAGAGCCCCGACGCGGGCGACCCGGCCCGGCTGATTCGCCTGCGCTATCGGGAGGCGGCCGAGCTGGTGCGGGTGCGGGGCAAAATGGCGGTGCTGATGATCAACGACATCGACGCCGGGGCAGGCCGGTTTGACGCGCTGACCCAGTACACCGTCAACACCCAGCTGGTCAACAACACCCTGATGAACATTGCCGACAACCCCGTCAATGTTCAGCTCCCCGGCAGCTACGACGACACTGAAATCCAGCGGGTGCCGATCATTCTCACCGGCAACGACCTGTCGACTCTCTACGCGCCGCTGATCCGCGATGGGCGGATGGATAAGTTTTACTGGCAGCCCGACCGGAGCGATCGCATCGGCATTGTCGGCGGCATCTTTGAACCCGACGGCCTCTCGTCCCAGGATGTGGCCATGATGGTCGATACCTTCCCCACCCAGGCGATCGACTTCTTTGGGGCCGTGCGCGCCCAGATCTACAACGAGCAAATCCGCGACTTTATCTACTCGGTGGGGCTAGAAAACGTCTCCCGCAGCGTGGTCAACACCACCACCCCGCCCAGCTTTCGTCGACCCGACTTTAGCCTGTCGCACCTGCTAGAGGTCGGCCACCGCCTGGTGGGCGAACAGCGCCGGGTCGACGACATGCGCCTGGCCAACGAATACAACCGCGTTCTCCAGGACTCCCCTGCCCCTGGCAGTACTACCCACCAAGCCTCTAACCCCGCCCCCGCCCCGGTCCATGCGACCAACAACAACGGCGACGCCCCCCACTGCCCCATCCCCCCCACTCCCCAGCCCATCCACTCATCTACCCATCCACCCACCCACTCCCCCACTCCCTTATCCCTCCCCCCCGAGGTGCGCGACCAGATCAACTCCATCCTCTCCCGGGGCTATCGGCTGGGGCTAGAGCATGTCAATCAGCGCCGCTTTCAGACCAACGCCTGGCAGAGCGGCCCGGCTATCTCTGCTCAGAATGCCGCTGCGGCCAGCGCCGAGGTAGAGCACTGCCTGGGCGACTACGCCAACGACTACGTGCGGCTGATTGGCATAGACCCCAAGACCAAGCAGCGGGTAATGGAAACCATCATTCAGCGGCCCCAACGCTAACGGTTTCTTGCTGTTTCCTTGCGGCCGGGGCGATCGCTCGGTGGTCTATCTGTTTGAAGAGGCGGTCGATACCCTGCTCAACCGCTGTGAGGGCATCAACATTCCGGTGCGGGCCATGGTCGAGCGGGGTACTCTAGCGGCATTAAGGCGACTGAGCTGGGTGTATCTTACCTAGCCGACAACATTATTTTTCTACAATATCTAGAAATGCGCGGTCAAATGCGGCGGGCCATTGGCGGTAGCCGAAGTGGTGCCTTCAGAGAAGTTTGAGACCACCGATCTGCTGCGGGCAGCCGATATAGCTCTGTATCAAGCTCAGGCCGAGGGGCGCGATCGCGCTGTAGTCGCCCCGGCCATCGCGCTGGCCTGGTTGGGCGCGGCTAGCTGCCCCGGTAGGTGCTGTAAGACCAAGGCGATACCAGCAGCGGTACGTGAAAGTTGCTGCTGGGGTCAGCGATCGTAAATCGGATGGGAATTTGGTCTAAAAACGGCGGCTCAGAAAGGGCTGCGCCGGTTTTGGTAAAGTAGGCTGCCACATCAAAGGTGATCTCGTAGGTGCCCTTGTGCAGCTCATCGCCCTCTAGCAGGGGCTCGTCCGTACGGCCATCGCCATTGGTTTCAACCGTTTTTAGCGCCGTTTTAATATCGGCTTCGTTGCTAATGGCCCAGACTGTTAGCCGCAGTGAAGCGGCGGGCTTACCCAGGGCCGTGTCGAGAACGTGGGTGGAAAGTCTGCCCATTGTAGTGATTAATTACGCCAGCTAGCTACAGACAAAGCATATAGTAAGAATCCCTTAAATGGAGATTGCACCCAAATTATTCGAAGGTGGTGCACTTTGGCCCAAAAAACCTGGTTCTGCCCGGCCACAGGATGTATTAGCGCCGCTTTTTGTTGAGGACAAGATTGTTCGTTAGCCTAACCTTAGCGCCCAAGACACCGCTGGGTCAGTCTAAGACAGTTCGATAGGCAATTTGACACTATGACCCACTCCTCAAATCCCCGGCCCAGTCAGCCCTTGGCCCGCAGTCGGCGACAGTTGCTCAGGTATATGGCGGGGGGCGGGCTAGGGGCGATCGCCCTGATGGTTGGGCGGCCCGCAACAGCTAGCCAAGAACCGGAGCTAGAAGAGCTGTGCTCGATGTTTCCGCAAAATTCTCGCTGTGTCGACTATCTGCCGGGGTCGCAGGCGCTGGATGCCGAGGGCAATGCGATCGCCGTCGATACCTTTTTGACCACCACCACCCCGGGAATTCCGCAGCCGGTACAGGGGTTACCCAGCGTCACCTACCTGGTGATTAATGAAGGGCCGAGCGTTGCCCCCTACGGCATTCGCCCCGTATGTCCCCACCGGGGCTGCGCCGTCAACTGGCAGGCCGACCAAAACCGCTTTGCCTGCCCCTGCCACGGCTCTAAATTTGACGCCGAGGGCCGGGTGCTGCGGGGGCCAGCCCGCAAACCCCTGCCCCTGGTTACCGTAGTCGAGCGGCAAAACCAAATTCGCCTGGTCGACCGGGCACCCTCAGTTGATCCGCGTTAGCCTTAACGGTGCAGGGTGCAAGGTATACGGTGCAAGGTGCAGGGTGTCAGGCAAATCCGTGAACCGTGAACCGTACACCGTGAACCGTGAACCGTGAACCGGCGCTCTAGCGCACAGCGCCGACCTGCACCGCCTGGATGCTCTCGGCCAGCTGACGCACCACGGCAATCATCGCCAGATCGTTGTCGAGCTTATTTACCGCAGAGCCAACGCCGACGCCAGCGGCCCCGGCGGCGATCGCCATCGGAGCCGTCACATCCGACAGGCCCGAGGCGCAGAGCACCGGCACAGAGACCGCGCGGGCGATCACATGGGCTGCCGCCAGGGTGGGAGCCGCCTTCTCGATCAGCCCCAGGGTGCCGGGGTGAACGGGCTGGCTGCTGGTGCCGCCCTCGGTTTGAATGATGTCGGCCCCAGCCTCTACTAGGGCCTCGGCCAGGCTCACCTGCTCGTCGAGGGCCAGAATGTGGGGCACGGTGACCGACAGGGTGATCTCAGGCAGCAGGGCGCGGGTGCGGTGGGTGAGTTCGAGCACCTCGGGGGCCTCAAACCGGCGACCCTGGGCGTAGAAGGCATCGAAGTTGCCGATCTCGATTAGGTCTGCGCCAGCGGCGACGGGGGCGAGAAAGGCTTCGGCCTCGACCGCAGACACGCAGATAGGCAGAGTGGTGGCGGCCTTGGCCAGGCACACCAGGTCGGCATCGGCGGCGATATCGACAAAAGTGGCCCCGCCCTGGTCGGCGGCTTTGACCACGGCCACCACCCGCTGGGGGTCGAAGTTGGTCAGGCCGCTAATAATTTTGAGGGCGCTGCGGGTATCAAGGGCGTGTTGTAGGTCAGAGCGCATAGGTCTATCTCTCAAGGGTGGGTCACTGGCCCAGGCAAGCACGATTCACAGGA
This sequence comes from Nodosilinea sp. CTOTU7353, assembly GCA_036782635.1. Classification (GTDB taxonomy): domain Bacteria; phylum Cyanobacteriota; class Cyanobacteriia; order Phormidesmidales; family Phormidesmidaceae; genus Nodosilinea. The sequence goes on along the minus strand of DAIPYU010000120.1, from coordinate 3,693 downwards.
GCAATCTAGGCGAGAACCGCCGTTGCTTGGGCGCTAATTTGCCCTATTGTCGCATTGTGGGCCAGATTGCGGGTACCCATGGTGAGATCAATTTCTGCGATCGCGCCATGGCGTTAGGAAAGCGCTTTTGGACTATTCTCACTCCCCGAGTTAGGCGACCACCACCGTCGCCACCGCTGTCGCCACTGGCGCTGGGTTATGTAGAAGGGGCTAACCAAACTGTAGCAGTACATTGTCATCTCGCAGGCGGTGACGGTATCGCTCACCACCTGGCCTCGATATTTCACCAGATGGCGCAAGATTTTTCGCAGGTCATTGGCCATATAAACGGTTATTGTCAATGGTCGCAGCCAGGCGGCGACACTGAGCATGCGCGTGCGATGGCGGCTGAGGCCAATGCTCCGAAACATTTGCAGCAAATAACTACGCTCAAACCGGCTGGCCAGAATCTCGTGCTGCATCCGCATGGCCGGGTTGTACCAGATCTCCCAGCCGTGGCGCTGCATGTGCAGCACCGCCTCCAGGTCTTCCCCCGCCGCCCGCGAACCAATGGCATCGGCCAAGGTCAGCTGCTCGGGCACGCTGCCCAGCCAGGCCTGCCGCCGCACCACCAGCCCCGCCGCTGGCGGCAGCACCTTCTGCTGGGGCGCATAGATCAGCGGCTCAGACCCGCGCTCAGTCAGCGCCAGCAATGCCCCAATCCGCTCAAAATTCGGCGGGGGGGTAACTTCAAAGTCGCCTCGAATGCGGCTACCAAAGGCCCCCGCCTGGGGGTGAGCCTGGCCAAACCGATGAGCGGCAACCACCCACCCCAGGGCCGGGTGGTTGTCATCATCTAAAAACCCAATCAGCGGGCTGCGGGCAAGGGTGACGGCGTACTGGCGAGCATAGCCAACCCCCTGGCGTTGCTCAAAGGCATAGCGCAGGGGAATACCCTGGGGCCAGTGCTGCCGGTAGGCTTCGACCACCTGGGCGGTGCCGTCGGTGCTGTTGTTGTCTACTACAATCACCTCCCAGGCCAGGTGCTCGGTGCCCAGCTGAGCCAGTAGACAGTCGAGCACCTTGGGCAGGCGATGCTCGCCGTTGTAGGTGCAGATCACCACCGACAGATCGAGGGTTTCTTGAGCTAGAAAAACGTGGGCAACCATTACTTCACCGGGTTACGCTAACCCAGTTTGCCCGCAGCAACAGAGCAAATCGCGGTGGGGTAGTCTGCCCAGCCAAAGGTAACAGGGGTTTGCGGTGTACGGTTCACGGTTCGCGGCATACCTCAAACCGTATACCCCAAACCGTATACCCCAAACCGTATACCCCAAACCCTACATCCGCCCGTTAGAGCCTGTCTCAATTAGGTTGGCCAAGTACTAATGCAGCCCTGGCTCGATCTGACTGATGGGCACAAAGCTCTCGTTGGGCAGCAGCACGGGGCGATCGCCAAAAATCAGCTTGCCGCGATGGGTCTTGGTGCTAATGGCGATGCCGATGGGGCGTTGTACATCCTCGGGGTGCACCTCATAGTAGGTGCGATAGATTTGCCGGGCCGACTTGAGCAAAGCCGGGTTGAGCGCCGGTGGCAGGGGGACTGCCTCCGGTAGCTGGCCAGGGGGCAGGCTGGAAGAAGGGGGTTGCTGTAGACCGTACACGGCTCACCTGTGCGCTAATAGTCAGACTCTAATCGATCTTTCCATGGGCGGCAAACTCTAAACGGTCGTCTAGAGAGAACTTTACGCCAGGGCACGCAGCAGGGCTTCGCCCATGGCTTTGCACCCCACCTGGGTCATGGTTGCCGCCATGATATCGCCAGTTCGATAACCCTGATCGAGGACTTTTGTCACGGCTTGCTCAATGCGATCGGCCGCGGCGGGCTGATCGAGGGCGTAGCGCAGCATCATGGCGGCGCTGAGCACCTGGGCCAGGGGGTTGGCCTTGTCTTGCCCGGCGATGTCGGGGGCCGACCCGTGGACGGGTTCGTAGACCCCAGGCCCGCTGGCCCCCAGGCTAGCCGAGGGCAGCATGCCGATGCTGCCGGTGAGCATCGCCGCCGCATCGGAGAGAATGTCGCCAAACAGGTTGCCGGTGACAATGGTGTCAAACTGCTTGGGCCAGCGAATCAGCTGCATGGCGGCGTTGTCGACATACATGTGGGTGAGGGTGACATCGGGGTAATCGGCAGAGAGGGCGGTGATGCGATCGCGCCACAGCTGCGACACCTCCAGCACATTGGCCTTGTCCACCGAGCACAGCTGGCCTTTGCGCTTTTGGGCGATCTCAAAGGCGACCTTGCCAATGCGATCAATCTCGCTGTCGGTGTAGGCCATGGTGTTGACCCCCCGCTTTTGCCCCGTCTCGGTCTCAAATACCCCCTTAGGGCTGCCAAAGTAAATGCCGCCGGTTAATTCTCGCACCACCATGATGTCTACGCCCTCCACGACTTCGCGTTTTAGAGAAGACGCATCGATTAACTGGGGCAGAATGGTTGCCGGGCGCAGGTTGGCGAAGAGTTCTAGCCCCGCCCTTAGACCCAGCAGCCCGGTTTCAGGCCGCTGGTGCCGCGGCAATTCATCCCACTTGTAGCCGCCGATCGCCGCCAGCAGCACTGCATCGCTGGCCTTGCAGGTCTTTAGCGTTTCCTCCGGCAGCGGCTCCCCAGTCTCGTCAATCGCCGCCCCGCCGATCAGCGCCTGCTCAAACTCAAAGGCCAGATCCATCTGGCTGCCCACGGTTTTGAGCACATCCACCGCCACTGCCATAATCTCAGGGCCAATGCCATCACCGGGCAGCAGGGTAATGCGATAGGTCGAAGTCATAGCGTTGGAGAATTATGGTGAATTACGTAGGGTGCATTCGCGAAGCAATGCACCGCCTTTAGCCACGGGTGACATTGCATTCAGCCGATTCAATATCATACCCCCAGGGGCCAACCCCTCCCCACCCATTTCCTAGTGCAGCCCCAGGGGCCTGCTTCTACCGCCCACCCAACTCCGGCTTAAGGCCAATACCCTGGGCAAACAACCGTTTGCCCCTACGAGATTCCTGCTTTGCCTTAATGTACGGTCTCCCAGAAGAACCTCCCCCCTCCCCCCTTCACCTCTTCACCCCCCACCCATCCACTCATCCACCCATCCACTCATCCACCCATCCACTCCCCACTCCCCACCATGCCCCAATACCTCTACCTCCACGGCTTTGCCTCTAGCCCCCAGTCGGCCAAGGCCCAGGCGATGAAAACCCGCCTTGCCGCCCTAGGAATTCCCCTGCTGATCCCCGACCTCAACCAGGGCGAATTTACCCAGCTCACCCTCAGCCGCCAGATTCAGCAGGTCAGCGCTCTAATTTTGTCTCAGAGTGAACCTACGGTGCTGATCGGCTCTAGCCTGGGGGGTCTCACCGCCGCCTGGGTCGCCCAGCAGGTGAGTATTACAGAACGCATCGAAAAGCTGGTGCTGCTGGCCCCCGCCTTCCACTTTCTTAAGCAGTGGCTACCCCGCCTCGGCCCCGAGGCCCTGGAAGCCTGGCGCACCGAGGGCACCCTCTCGGTCTACCACTACACCGAGCAGCGGCAGCTTCCCCTCGACTACCGCTTTATCACCGATGCCCAGGGCTATAGAGACGAAGACCTGCGGGCCAACATTCCCACCCTGATTCTCCACGGCACCGACGACGAGACCATATCTATAGAAGCCAGCCGCGCCT
>DAIPYU010000119.1:0-14865 GCA_036782635.1 Nodosilinea sp. CTOTU7353 | reverse complement strand
GGGTGGATGGGTGGATGGGTGGATGGGTAGGGGCAGACCGGTGTGTCTGCCCTAGCGGAGGATATAGGTAGATAGGTGGGTGGTTAGGGGAATGTGCTTTTGCTGAGGCGGTAGACTGGGGTATTGTCGGGTTTCTTGTATTGCTATGACTGTTTCTCCCATGGCTCAAGCCCAGGACGCTCAGCCGCTGCTGTCGATCGCCCAGGCTACGCGCCAGGCGGCCCAGATGCTAGCTGGCCTGTCTGCCGATGAGAAAAACCGCGCCATTGAGGCGGTGGCGGCGGCGCTAGAGGCCAACGCCGATGAGATTGTGGCGGCGAACCAGGCCGACTGCGAGGCGGCGATCGCCGACCACCTGGCTACGCCCCTCTACGGCAGGCTGAAGCTCGATGGGGTGAAGCTGACAGGGGCGATCGCCGGGGTGCGCGACGTGGCCCGACTGCCCGACCCGGTGGGCACGGTGCAAATTCACCGCGAGCTGGATGACGGGCTGGTGCTGACGCGGGTGGCGGTGCCCCTGGGGGTATTGGGGGTAATCTTTGAGTCGCGCCCCGATGCGGTGATGCAGATTGCGGCGCTGGCGATCAAGTCGGGCAACGGGGTGATTCTCAAGGGCGGTAAGGAGGCGGTGTGCTCTTGTACGGCGCTGGTGCAGGCGATTAAGCAGGGGCTGAGGAATACGGGGGTAGACCCAGAGGCGGTACAGTTGCTGACCACCCGCGAAGAGACCCGCGCCCTGCTGGATCTAGAGAGCTATGTGGATCTAATCATTCCCCGTGGCTCCAATGCGTTTGTGCGCTTTGTGCAGGAGAATACGCGGATTCCGGTGCTGGGTCACGCCGACGGCATTTGTCACCTGTATATAGACAGCGATGCCGATCTGGAGCAGGCGATCGCAATCGCCCTCGACGCCAAGACCGCCTACCCTTCAGCTTGCAACGCCATTGAAACGCTTCTAATCCACCGCGAAATCGCCGCCGAGGGCCTTGCCCCCCTGGCCGACGCTCTGCACCAGGCTCGGGTTGAGCTGCGCGGCGACGGGGCGGCCCAGGCGATCGTCCCCTACCTGGTGCCCACCACCGACGACGACTGGGCCACGGAGTACAGCGATCTAATTCTGTCGATCAAGGTGGTGAACTCGGTGGAGGAGGCGATCGCCCACATCAACACCTACGGCTCGCGCCATACGGAGGCGATCGCCACCCGCAGCCCCGCCACCGCTGCTTACTTCATGGATCGCGTCGATGCCGCCGGGGTGTTTCACAACTGCTCGACCCGCTTTGCCGACGGCTTTCGCTACGGCTTTGGGGCTGAGGTGGGCATCAGCACCCAAAAAATGCCGCCTCGGGGGCCGGTGGGGCTAGAGGGGTTAGTTACCTACAAGTACCGGCTGGTGGGCGATGGGCATGTCTCGACCACCTACAGCGGCAGCGAGGCCAAGCCCTTTACCCACAAAGATTTGCCTCTCTGAGGACAATTCTGGCAATGAAAATACCCGACACTTTAGATGTCTCTCCAGGGCGCAGGCCCTGCGCCCCTACCTGGGGGTACCCTCCTCCGTAGGGGCAAACGGTTGTTTGCCCGGTGCAGGGAGGTTCTTTTCGAGAAATAGCTTAAGCTAGGGCGACCTCTGGGCAATAGTTTCCCAATGGTGGGCAGTGCCCACCCTACATCGGCTGTAGGCTGAGGCCACAGATAAACTTCTGAGAAACCTATGGAACGCATTGCCATTGTTGGCCTGGGCCTGATCGGTGGCTCCCTGGGGCTAGATTTGACCCGGCAGGGCCATGCTGTCATCGGCATTGCTCGACGGCCAGAAACCATTCAGACAGCGCTGGCGATGGGGGCGATCGCCGAGGGGGGCACCAACCTGGCCCTGGTGGCCGGGACCGATGTGGTGTTTATCTGCACGCCGATTGATGTCACCGTGGCCACGGCGGCGGCCATCGTGCCGCACCTGTCGCCAGCGGCGGTGGTGACGGATGTGGCTTCGGTCAAGGGCGAGATCGTGCCGGCGATCGAGGCGCTGTGGCCGGGGTTTGTGGGCGGTCACCCGATGGCGGGCAAGGCCGAAGCGGGGCTGGGGGTAGCGGAGGCGAGATTGTTTTGCGATCGACCCTACGTGCTCACCCCCACCGAGGCCACCAAGCCCGAGGCGCTAGAGCGGGTGCGGGCGATCGCCAACCGCCTCGGGGCCACCCTCTGCCAGTGCCACCCGGCGCAACACGACCGCGCCGTCGCCTGGATTTCGCACCTGCCAGTGATGGTCAGCGGCGGCCTAATTCTCGCCTGTCAGCAGGAGACGGACCCGGCCATTCTCGCCCTAGCCCAAGCCCTGGCCAGTTCTGGTTTCAAAGACACCAGCCGAGTGGGCGGCGGCGTGCCCGACCTGGGCACCCTGATGGCCCGCCATAACCAAACGGCGCTGCTAGAGGCCCTCACCCAATACCAGCAGCAGATCGACCACCTCAAAGCCCAGATCGCCGCCGAAGATTGGGACGGCCTGCACGCCACCCTGACCCAGGCCCAAACGGCCCGCCCTGCCTACCTCACCCCCGCTTGAGGGGTTTACGGTTTACGGTTTACGGTCCAAGGACTGCCGTGAACCGCGAACCGTGAACCGTAAACCGCGAACCGTAACCCGCATCCCTCATGGCAAACAATTCTCCCCATCGCTGCTGTAGGCGAGGGGATAGTCTGGGCTGAGCGGATACCCCTCTGGCCCAGCGCTGAAGCCGTAGCCCCTGACTATCTCGTAGGTTTGCAGCATCTGGCCAAAACGGATTACCTCAACGGTTTCGGGTGGGTCTACCCGGTCAAACATAGCCAGGTGGGCCGGGCAAATGGGGTGCCAGGTTTCGCCCAGCAGCACGGCGTCGCGGCCTTCGAGGGCGGGGGCGTCGTACCAAAAGTCAAACTGGTCAAGGCGGCCTGAGATCGCCAGTACGTTGGGGTCGTTGAGGGTGTAGGCCAGGGCCGAGGCCGAGCGGTAGTCGGTGGTGAGCAGCAGCGGATTGTCTAAGCTTTCTGCCTGGGCCATAACCGCCTGGGCCACCTGGGGCCAGCCGAAGAGGGCGGCTCCGTCGGGGTCAACCGCCCCAAAGAATGCGCCGAGGGGGATGACCGTGTAATAGGTCACCAGGACGGCTGAGACAAACAGACCTAGGCCTTGGGCGATCGCCAACTGCCCGGCCCGCGAAGGCTGGGGCAACAATGGTCGATAGAACTGGTCGCTCAGCAGCGGCAGCAGCAGCGGGTAGGCCAAGATGTTCCAGTAGAACAGGGCGACTGACACTGTAGATAGGGCGGTAAAGGCGGCGGTGGAGAGGCCAAATACCCACAGACCGAGGGCTGGGTAACAGGAGGGTCGAGTCAGCGCTGTCTGCCCTCCGGCCCTCAACCAGCGGCCAATGTTCCACGACTGAATGGGGCCGAGGGTGAGGCCACACAGGGCCAGAAACACCATGGGCTGAAGCAGATTGATCGTGAGACCGCCGCCAGCGGTGCGATCGCGGTAAAACCGAAACGAAAAAAAGTCGTGCTGCACATTCCAAATCAGAATCGGCGAGAGCACTAGCGCTAGCAGACCCAGGGCCAGGTAGAGGCGGCGATCGCCCAGCACCTGCCGCCTGCGCTTATCGGTCAAAACCAGCGCCAGGCACCCTAGCCCCACAAACACCGCGTTGTACTTACACAGCCCCGCCAGCCCGAGAAAAAGCGCCGCGCCGTAGAGATCGCGCCCGCTGCCCCCGCCCGGATTTTCCACAGCGCCATCCACATAGCGCACAAACAAAAAGCTGCTGACCACCGCAAAGGTCACCAGCCAGTGGTCGTGCCAGGCCAGGCCCAGATACCAAAAGTACAGGGGCGACGCGGCGACGAGCAGCACCACAATCCAGAAGCGGTCTCGGGCTTGATCGCCATAGAGGTAGCGGCAGATGTGGTAAAAGGTAAACCCCAAAAGCCCGCTGCTGAGCAGGTTGGGCAGCCGCAGCACCAGGGCAGATCGCCCTAGCGCTGCCCCAAAGATTCCCTGCACCCAGGCGTGCAGGGGCGGGTGGTCGTAGTACGAAAAGCCAGGCTTTTGCCCCCACAGCCAGTAGTAGGCCTCGTCGGGGTTGGGGAAGGCCATCAGCCAAAACCCCAGCCGCAGGGCCAAAAACCCCAGCAAAAACAACCGCCCCCAGCGCCAAACGGGCGACTCAAACAAGTCCCAGCGCTTACTCATCGGGCAGTTCTAGGGCGCTGGTGTCAATGTCGTCTAGCCCTGGTATGTCGCCAATCTCAAGGGTGCTCTCTGGCTCCACAGCAGGGTCTAACTCTTCGGCCTCTAGGGGTAGCACCACCGTGGGCAACCCCGCCCCCCGCAGCCCCTGGAGAATGTGGCCCGGCGTCTCTGGAAACACCACAAACAGCGGATAGCTTTTGTCGGTGCCGTCGCTGAGCAAGTGCTCGTACTTGTGCGGCAGCAGCCATTCATAGCCGCGATCAGTCAAGATCTGCGTGTGCCGCCAGCGCAGCAGCAGGCCTGAAAAATCTTCCTGGGGACGGTGAATGTAGACAAAAATTTCGATGCCGGTCTTGATCTTCCACTCGGGGTCGCACATCAGCAGCGCCACATCGCAGGGCAGGGTGATCACCGCGCCGGGGGCAATGCTGGGGCTGTGGGCATTGAGGTGGACGGCATCGCGCAGGCGAATGTTGGGCAGAGGCAGGGTGATAACGCTGTCTTCGGGCCGCCGCATGCTGGGCACCGCCTCCAGATAGGGGCGGTGGCGCTTGAGCAGCTCTAGCGCCCCTTCGTGGTCAGTGCAGACCGAGAGCAGCGTTTCATACTGAATAGGTTTGATCGCCATGCCGTCTACTGTAAGGTCTAGGGTCAAGGTCATTGTTCCCTGCATTTTACCGAACCTGGTCGAGATTACTGGGTTGGGATTGCCTGGTTGAAATTATGGCGGCAGCAGGCTGGGGCATCGATTCTAAACATCCGCGACAAATCTGGAAGAAATTTATCCTTTGGCAGCGCTGTCTATCTTTCTGCACCTAGAGTTAAGAATATAGGCCGCGCCATGGATCTAAAGGGATCAGATCAATTTAGGGGTTGTAGCACTATGCATCAGTCTCGGTCAGTCAGCCTGCGTAAAGTGGTGCTCATGGCGGCACTTCAGCTCAGCACCGTGTGGGATTTGATCACCACGCTGCTGGGGATTTTAATCATTTTAGACAGTCGTAACCTAGTCGCGGTTAGCCTCGCGGTGATCGGCACGCTCATTGTGGTGGCGTTTAACTTTGCCACCCGGCCCATTTGGCGGCGGCGGCAGCGCTATAGTGCCTACGGACTTCAGCTGTTGGGACTGCGGCTAGTGTGGCTCATGGCCCTGGCGGTCGATTTGTGGACATCGTTGACCTGCAACGCCTGGTTTATCGGTGCTCAACGGCCTACAGACAGCGTGGCCCTGGGAGATTTGCTGAGCGCCCTGAGCCTGGGACAGCTGGTGATTGTGGTTTTCATCACGCTGGTGACGGGGGTTAGCCCGATGCTGGTGGGCTACCTGCGCGACCAAGATATTAACACCCTGCTAAATTAGACCTTGTCAGGTCGAGGTGATCGCAAACCCAGCATCTACCTGAGTCGAGTGAGGCCTGAGCCTAGTTAGAATATCTAGGGTTTGAATGCCCATAAAAATCAGCCTGGCAGGCCCAACACCATCGCCGAAATTGAATGGAGACGACCCTAGACCTGAACATGGCGAAATGCTGGAGTGGGTCGGCGGTTTGTTTGACTCAGAGCTGTTTGACCTAGAAGAAACCAACCACCAACTTAAACAGGTTCGTTAGTGCCCAGTAATTAGGCCACGGAGTGGCGTTCTAGACAGAATCATCTGGCGTCTAGGGGGCCGCGGGTAACGCCGAGTTTGCTCTGCACTTGTAGCGATCGCCACAGTTGAGCACCCGTAATATCTCCGCTCAGCAGCTGTCGGTATTGGGCGATCGCCCGCTCCACCGCCTCGGCCCCCTCGTCCAGAAACTCTAGGCGAAAGTGCATGGCCCCGGCCTGCATCAGCCGCTGGGCGTACTCAGCCCCGGTTTGGGCAACGCCGTTAAAGACCGTGTTGCGACAGCCCGCGTCGGCCAGCAGAATGTGCTCGGTGCCCACGCGATCGCGCAGCTTCACCTGCTGGCTTTCGCAGGGTCGGCCACAGTCGCGAAAGTCTTTGCCCTCGGAGAGAAAAGCACAGAATACACAGTGCTCCATGTGAAACATGGGCATGTGCTGGTGCAGAGTAATCTCAAAGCAGTCCGGCGGAGCCGATTGCAGCAGCTCCACCAGCTGAGCGGCATTGAGGTCATAGGAGGCGGTCACCCGCTCCAGGCCATAACGGCTCAGCAGATAATCCGCCGTCAGCGCATTGGCCACATTGAGCGAAAAATCGCCCATGCAGCGCTGGTCAGCGAAATAGGCCAGGTGGTCGTAGTTGCGCACCAGGTAGCCATCGGCGTTAGCACGCCTCACCTGGTCGAGAATGTAGGTCTCCAGCGGCTTGGCAATGCGCGGCGGCGCTACCCAAATAGTCTGAGAATCCTGAACGCGATTGGCCCGAAACCAGTCCACCGCCTCTTTGTAGGTCGCCGGGTTTTCAAATTCGCAGTAGATCGTCTCAATCCCCGCCTGGGTGGCGGCGGTGAGCTGGGGGCGGGTGCGGACGAGGGTGAGGTGGGGAGTGGGGAGGGGGTGGGTGGATGGATGAGTGGATGGGTGGGGAGTAGGGAGAGGAGGAAGTTGAGAAGGTGAGAAGTGGATCCCCTCCTCGGAGGGGTAGGGGTGGATTCCCTACGGGGGGCGGTAGGGGTGGGTTTGCCTTGGCCGCCAACCGATCCAACGCCTGGCGGTAGACGCGGGTGACGTTGGCGACGTATTCCGGCGCTTTGAGACGGCCTTCGATTTTGAGGCAGCTCACCCCGGTTTGAATGAGTTCCGGGAGAACCGCCAGGCCCGAGAGATCCTGAGGGCTGAGCAGGTAAGCGCGGCTGCCCAAGCCCAAAATAGATGGCGTCGGCCCCGTTCTCGACCGCCGCTTTGGCGCAGTCCCAATTGCCCGCCGGGGCCAGCAGCTCTGGCAGAGCAGGCGTGATCGCCAGGGTCTCAGAAGCAGCAGAGGAGGTGGGGAAATCCATGGGCTTAGAAAAGCAGGGCTAAACAGGTACCCCAAAGGGTGGCCAGCGGAGCAATCTATTCTGTTAAAAATCTGACCATTTTCAGCGGTTTAGGCCGCCTGCGAAAGGCATACAGCTCTACCGCCTGTCTCTCCCAGGTTCAATGCTGGGTTGGATGCTTTGCTTGGAATTTTTCTAGAGCCATTGTAAGCAGAGTAAGAAATATTTTGGTGATGATCCCACGGGTTCCTACAATGGTGTAATTAACTGTCGGTTGTAAAATCCTGGAGAAATCTATGAGTCGTCCGATTGTCCTCGGCATTGTGGGTGATAGCGCAGCAGGTAAGACCACCCTGACGCGAGGTATTGCGCAGATTTTAGGTGAAGACCAGGTCACCACCATCTGCACGGACGACTATCACCGCTACGATCGCAAACAGCGCAAAGAAATGGGCATCTCGGCCCTGCACCCCGACTGCAACTACGTCGACATCATTCAGCAGCACCTGGGCCTGCTGCGCACCGGGCAGCCCATTCTCAAGCCCATCTACAACCACACCACCGGCGAGTTTGATGCCCCCGAATACATTGAGCCTAGGCGGTTTGTGATTGCCGAGGGGCTGCTGGGCTACTCAACCCGAGCCTGCCGTGACGCCTACGACGTCAAAGTCTACCTGGCCCCGCCCGAAGACCTGCGCGCCAACTGGAAGATCAAGCGCGACACCCGCAAGCGCGGCTATACCCCCGAAGAGGTGGTCAAGCAGATCGAAGCGCGAGAATCAGACTCTGAATCATTTATTCGCCCCCAGCGCCAGTGGGCCGACGTGGTGGTGAGCTTTTATCCCCCCGACAACGAAAAGACTGAAGACGAGCTGTTGCTCAACGTCCGACTGGTGATGCGACCCACCATTCCCCACCCCGACTTTACCCACCTGCTGGGCGATAAAAATGGCGGCTCCCTTAGCGATGCGGTGCGCCTCGGCCTCGATCGCGACATGGGCAAACCCGTTGACGTGCTAGAAATCGACGGCCATGCCACCGAGAAGCCCGTGCAGGAGCTAGAGCGCACCCTGTGTGGCGAAATTCCTTACCTGGGCAAGTTTTGCAGCATTGAGGGCAACACCGACATCGGCAAGGTAGTGGGCACCACGGGCGAGACCCTGCAAAGCTACCCCCTAGCCCTGACCCAGCTGCTGATTACCTTCCACATGCTCAAGGCCGCCAATATCTACGAGTAGGAAATCTCCGAGTAGGGAGAAACGGTGGCTTGATCCCTAAAGGAGGCTGACCTGGTTCGTCACACCTGCAATCAACGTAGCCGGGGCTTAACCCAGTCAAGCCCCGGCTACGTTGGTGGATCCTTGACAGCTCTGTGAAGGTGACCAAACTATTCCCGATGCTTATAGGTTAGGGACTCCGGCCACAACCAACAGGGAGTGAACTCCCTGGCCCATAGCAAAAGTCTGCTAAAGCAGACTGGGGCACTCGGCTCCCAATCCTCTTTAGAGGATTTCGGCTTTGAGCCTTGGACTTCTAGTCTTAGGCTCAGCGGCCAGACCTAGCGATCCTACCCTTCGACCTGCGCCACCTTAACCGGGGCATCCAGTTAAGCCCCTGTTTCGCTAGTCAATCACCTGCTAGTCGCCAAAGGGCCTACTGCTGCGAAATCGACTCGCCGCGCGACAGCTCGGTCAGCATCATTTGAATAAAGCTAGAAGCCACCTCTGCCGACTGATCGTGGGTGGCAAACACGATCGCCAGGCTGCTCTCTTCTCCGGCCCCGTAGCAGAGAATGCGAAAGGTGCCATCTTCGAAGTAGCCCGTGCGATCAATGCTGCCCTGGTCAGACTGTACGCCCAGGTCGGCAATCAGCCGCTCAGCCCGCGACAGGCAGCCCTCTACCGTTGTGGTCAACAGCTGGTCGCCGCTGGCGATTTCGGGGCGAGCGCTAGCGGGCTGTGAGATAGAAACTAGGCCCAGGCTGGCCAGAGCGATCGCGCATAGATGCCGTTTCATAGTAGTTAAGTTAGTTTCAGGGCAGGTGCCATTGCCCCCCGAGGCCCACGGCCCAAAGACCACAGCCAGAGGCAGGCCAGACGGCCTAGTTAACTAATACAGATTGCCCCTGGGCTTTCCGGATGCCCCAGCTAAAAAACTGCGTCTCCCCCCGGCCGACAAAAAAAGCCGACAAAAAAGCACCGGAGCTAGCTCCGGTGCTTGGGGTGTTGAGGAGTGAACGATTGATTATCAATATAGAAGCCGGGTATGTCACTGAGGTAGCCTGGATATGTCAACCCTGTGACATTTTTAATTACCCTGCGAGCCTTCTTCTGTGACCCAGCCCGATGCCCTGCGCGTTTTGCTCAACGCTGTTTCCCAAGGGCAGCTCAGCCCCGAAGCTGCCCTTGACCAGCTCAAATACTTCGATTTTGAACCCGTCGACGACTTTGCCAAGGTCGACCACCACCGCACCCTGAGAACCGGGTTCCCTGAAGTGATTTGGGGGCCGGGCAAAACCGTGCACCAGATTGTGCAGATCATGCGCAGCCTGCACCAGCAAAACCCCGTCGTCATGGCCACCCGCATCGAGCCAGAGGTGTTTGCTCAGATCCAACAGCAAATCCCGGCGGCGCTGTACTACGACATGGCCCGCATCTGCGCCCTAGTGCCCGCCGACTGGACCGCTCACCGCCCTGGCATCATTGGCGTGCTGACCGCAGGTACCGCCGATTTGCCCGTGGCGGAAGAGGCCGCCGTGACCGCCGAACTATCTGGCTTTACAGTCAAGCGCCTGTGGGACGTGGGGGTAGCCGGGCTGCATCGCCTACTGCGCCACCGCCAACTCATCCGCGATGTAGACGTGCTGATTGTGGTAGCGGGCATGGAGGGGGCGCTGCCGAGTGTGGTGGCGGGCTTAGCCGACTGCCCGATTGTGGCGGTGCCCACCAGCATTGGCTATGGAGCCAGCTTCAACGGCCTCTCAGCCCTGCTCACCATGCTCAACTCCTGCGCGGCAGGCATTGGCGTGGTCAATATCGACAATGGCTTTGGGGCAGCGGTGCTGGCCGGGCAGATTTTGCGCACGGGGGAGAGGATGGGCGGAGGTGAGTAGGTGGGTAGGTGGGTAGGTGAGTCACAGAAAGCAACTCTCACCTACCTCACTCACTCACCTACCCACTCATTTCCCTATCTCAAATCAACGGGCATCGCGGCGGGCTTGACGGCAACAGTTTGATCGCGTCCATCGCGGTGGATTTCGAGGTTGAGGGTATCGCCAATGGCGGTAGTTTCTACCCTGGCCTGGACGTCGGGGGGGCTGTCTACGGGCAGACCCTCAATGGCGCGAATCACATCGCCCACCTGAATGCCAGCGGCCTGGGCCGGGCTGTTGGGCAGCACGCCCACGATCAGCACGCCCGGTTCGTCGTCATCTTCAATTTGGAGGTTGAGCTGCTGATCTTGGTTGATGCGCTCCACCATTTCTGCCGACAGCTCCACCATTTGAATGCCCAAGAAGGGATGCTGCACAACCCCGTTGGTAAACAACTCATCGGCAATGCGTTTGGCGGTTTCGATGGGGATGGCAAACCCTAGCCCCTGGGCATTGGCGCGAATGGCAGTGTTCATGCCGATGACTTCGCCCCGGTCGTTGAGCAGGGGGCCGCCGGAGTTGCCGGGGTTGATGGCCGCATCGGTCTGAATAAACTGCACCCGCTTGTCGGGAATGCCCACCTGGTTGCTGCTGCGCCCCAGGGCGCTGATGATGCCAGCGGTGACGGTGTTGTCGAGACCGAGGGGGTTGCCAATGGCGATCGCCCACTGCCCCGGCGCTAGGTTTTGGGTGCTGCCGAGCTGCACAGCAGGTAAATCATTGGCCTCAATCTTGACGACGGCCACGTCAGTAACGGAGTCGACCCCCACCACCTCGCCCTCAAACTTGCGCCCGTCGCGGAGAGTGACTTCGACAGTTTTGGCCCCCTCCACCACGTGGGCATTGGTGAGAATCTGGCCGCTGGCGGTGAGAATAAACCCCGAGCCAGTACCCTGCTCTAGGCGGTCGGGCAGGTTGGAGGGGGGCAGTTCTTCTTCAAAAAAGCGGCGAAAGAAAGGATTGTTGAGGGCATCACGGCCAATGTCTGGCACTGACCGCTCGGCATCAATGCGCACCACCGCTGGCCCCACTCGCTCTACGGCCAGGGCGATAAAGTTTTGGCTGCTGCCGTCGATCTGGCCCGGTACCAGAGCCTGTAGGGGTGGCTCAGCGGCCTCGTTCAGGGAAGTTTGGAGGATCGAAGATGTTTCTGCGACCATCTCTGGGGCGGCTTCAGCCTCCGCCGACAACAGGCCCGCCTGAGACGCGTAGTGATGGCCTGCCCAACCCGCGCTGCCCCCTACCATCAAGGCTGCTGCTACCCACACGACCGGTGGAGAAAACTGCTTTAGCAACGAGTTCATTCTCTACGCCCTCTGCTACTTTGCCTGCGCTGGCCTGGCCCCACGGACCAGACTAAATGGCTCGTCCCAATCTAATTTCGTTTAGGCCACTTAACTATGCCGAGATTTGACTCTAGGCCTAGTCCTGGCAACCTCACGCTAAAAAATAGTTTGAACAATGCGTGAACTTTTGACATCGGCCAGAGAAACCCAAGGCAACCCCTGAACAAGTGCGTCTGTCTTACCTATTATAGGGGTATACCCCCGAAGGGGCACAGGGGCAGCTATGCACCTCCCATCGGCACCCCCAGCAAGACAATCCAATCAAGGCGGGTTGAGACAAAGCTCCCTATGGCATTTCACTCTTTTTTAGGCCCCTCTCTTCGAGTTGCCGCAGCCCCTAAGCCATCATTCTTGACAGCATTGCTGGGTTACCTGCGACGGCCTGCGACCCTCCGCCCTCAAAACCGTCTCAGGCTGGGGGCGGTGCTGACCGGCCTGGCCACGGCCTTGAGCCTGGGGGTTGCGGCCATGCCCCAGGCGATCGCCCAGAGCGGCACCGCGACCTGTCCGCAGCCAGCGCTGTCGCGGCTCACCCGCCACCGGGTCACCCAGGGCGAAACCCTGGACACCATTGCCCAGCAGTATGGCCTGCTGTCTGCCACGCTGATGGGCTTTAACCCCGCCACCCAAGGGGGCACGGTCAGCCCGGGCCAAGAGCTGTCGGTTCCACCCTTCAACGGCATTCGAGTCAGCGTCACCCCTGGGCAAACCTGGCAGCAGGTGGCCGAGGCCTACAACAGCCGGGCCGATGTGCTGTTTGAGGTGAATGGCTGTGTCAGCACCGTACCGACCAGCGTTTTTGTGCCGGGGGTGAACTGGTTTCAAGGGGTGCGGACGACGACGGCCAGCGTCGCCCCCAGCGACAGCCCGCTCCAGGGCTACCCGCTGCCACGGCGATCGCCGGTGATTGTCAACTACGGCTGGCAGCCCGACTCGGCCCAGGGCAAACTGGTGTTTAACACTGGCGTCGCTCTGGCCAGCCCGCCCACCACCCCGGCCTTGGCGGTGGGGCCAGGCACCGTGGCCTTTGCGGGCACCGATGCCACCTACGGCAACCTGGTGGTGATTAACCACGTCCAGGGGCTGCAAACCCGCTATGCCAACCTCGACGCCTTAGAGGTACGGGCCGGGCAGACGGTACGCCAGGGCGATCGCCTTGGCCCCCTAGCATCCCAACCCATGGCACCCCAGGCCGTGACCTCCCTAACCGAGACCGCCGCAGACAATTCATTTTTGTTTTTTGAAGTCAGGCTTAACTCAGCCATGGGGTGGGTGGCCCAAAATCCCCAAGATTTTGTACCCGCCATGGTGCTGCGATAGACCGCCGCGCCCAGCGGGCAGTATGACTCTATTAGCTCAGCCCCAATGGCTCAACCCTACGGCCCCCCGCCGGCTCTAGCGCCGGAGGACAAGACCGCCTACAATTGGCCCCAAGGGGCGCATCGGCGAGGCTAAATTTTGTTCATCAATGGCCCCGAGTGACCCTATGGCGCAGCATTTTTCGAAACCGCCCACCGCTCCGCAGCCCTTTTCTGAAGCCCAAGACCCGGCTTTGACATCGGGCCTGTTTTGGTTGCGCCTGTTGGCCTATCGGCCTCTGTTCTTGCTGGGCGGGCTATGGCTCACCCTGGTGTGCGTGTCGGCGATCGCCTACCACGGCCTAATGGCCAACGAGCCAGCACCAGATATCGCCCACCGAGAAGCGCCCATCGCCATCGCCGCGCCCCTGCCCCAAGATTTAGCCCCCAATGCCGCCGCCAATGCCGGTGATGGCGAATCCGCCGGTGCAGAACCGACCGGTGCCAAGGCCCCCCAGTTGAGCACCGTCACCCTGTGGGGCTTGCTGAGCCTAGTGGGGCTGTGCGCCTTTGGCTGCTTTGTGCTGACTCAGCAAATCAAGGCGTCAAGCCGCCCTAAACGCAAAAAGCTGCGTCCGGTGGCTAAGGCGGCGGCACCGGCCCGACCGCCTCACCCCAAGCGCCTTACTCCCTATGTGCCCGAGCGCGATGATGTCGTAGTGCCGGGGGCCAGGGCCGTAAATGCGGCGGCCATGCCGCCGGCAAAAAAGCCCGCCGCCTTTCGACCGGTGAAGCCAGTATCCCCCGTACCGTCGGCTGTGCCCCAGACCTGGCCTCAGCCGCTGCCCGTGGCAGTTTCTCAGGCCCAGGCTCGCACCCCAACGGTGGTGCCCGATGGGGCCGATATCTCCCTCGACTACCCCGAGGGCAGCGTGGCCCACGCCCTAGATGTGCGGCAGCGGCGATCGCTGTCATCATTCATGTAGAAATGTAACTCCTAGCCCTGTAACTTAAAGACAGCGTTTGATCGAGGGGCGTTGAGTCAGCTGCCGGTTATCTATCACCCCGACTATGTGGCCCCCCTGCCCGAGGGCCACCGTTTTCCGATGCCTAAGTTTCGGCTGCTGCGCGATCGCCTGCTGCAAGATGGCGTCATCACCGCCGACCAAATCTACCAGCCCGGCGAACCGCCCCAGACCTGGCTAGAGTATGTCCACCACCACGACTATGTAAATGCCTACCGCCAGGGCACCCTCGACCCCAAGGCCCAGCGGCGCATCGGCCTGCCCTGGAGCGACGCCCTGGTGAAGCGCACCTGCACGGCGGTGGGGGGTACCATTCTCACCGCCAAGCTGGCGCTGGAGCATGGGCTGGCCTGCAACACCGCCGGGGGCACCCACCACGCCTTCCCCGACTACGGGTCGGGGTTCTGCATTTTTAACGATCTGGCGATCGCCACCCGCGTCCTCCAAAAGCAGGGCCGGGTAAATCGAGTGCTGATTCTCGACCTCGATGTCCACCAGGGCGACGGCACCGCCTGGATCTTTCGCGACGATCCCAATGTGTTTACCTTTTCCATGCACTGTCAGGAGAATTTTCCCTCTCGCAAGCAGGCCAGCGATTTAGATGTGCCCCTGGCGTTGGGCCTGGAAGATCGGGATTATCTGGACTGTCTGGCCCAATACGTGCCCGATCTGCTGGCCCAGGTGCGGCCCGACCTGGTACTCTACGACGCCGGGGCCGACCCCCATCGCGACGACCTGCTGGGCAAGCTGGCGCTGAGCAATACGGGGATTTTTGGGCGCGATCGCTACGTGCTCGATACCTGCGTCAAGGCGGGCTACCCGGTCGCCTGCGTCATCGGCGGCGGCTACGGCAAATCTATGAATGACCTGATCTTTCGCCACTCGCTGCT
>DAIPYU010000118.1:0-14872 GCA_036782635.1 Nodosilinea sp. CTOTU7353 | reverse complement strand
ATAGCCTCGACATCGAGTCGATTTGGCTAGCGAGGCCACCTGTAGGCCACCTGTAAGGTGGGCAGTGCCCACCTTACACCCCTGGAAAAATCACCCTCCACTTTTAGGAAGGGTGCCCCCAGGGCAGGGTGGGTCAAGCCTCGCTTAGGCTAGACCCACCCTACCCCTCCCGGTCGGGGAATGAGATTTTCTATTCAGCAAAATTCCTGAGGTCAAGCAATCTTCCGTGGTGGGCAGTGCCCACCCTACAAAGCATTTTGAATAATTTGAGGTGTGTGCGCGGCTCCCTACAATCGCCCGCTGCACCCTCCAAGCTTGAGGCGGATGGAGACTCTCCGCTTCTCAAGAGTCCTGGTTCTTCGGGGTAGTTGAGCCAGGACTTTTACTGTCTAGACGCTGGGCAATCGCCTCCCACTGACGCCGATCATGCAGCGATGGGCTGGTGGCCAGAACGCTGCCTTGCAGGTCGAGCACCGCTCAAATTTGAGCTGTTCGTAGGGGTTAATGTCAGCGATCGCTAAATCAGCCCGTGAAATGGTTCTGTCTCCAGGCTGGTGTCATCGGCCCGGGGGCGATAGCCGGAGGGGGCGCTAAATTTGGGCAATGGGATAGCCAATCGGGCGCGTCCTGGGGCGGAAGTGCTGCCTCGATTTTATTCTGCTTGCTTGATTAACCCCGCTACCGAGCACCAGCATGGGATAGATCAACGCTGCCAAAATTGAGGCTAAGGGCAATGTTGATGTTTTCAAACATAGTGACTAACCACTCCACCGTATCGCTAGAGGTGGTTTCGTAGTGGTTAAACAAAAGCGAAAAGCGTCGCTCTAGAAAGGGCTTGACCTTTTGGCAAATCAGCAAAATTCTGAGCAGCAGGCCGGTAGTTTGCAGCGGCCCCAGATTGTTGATCAGGTCTAGAAAAACGTAGTGCTGACGCCCAGCGCTGGGGTCAACCACCAGCAGGTTAAACAGGTTACTGCATGTACGCACCTTGAGAAAGTCATCCACAGGTTTGCCATCGCTATCGTTGGAGGTAATGAGCAGATGATCTTGCAGGATCGATTTGAACTGTCGCTGGCTGTAGCTCGAATCAACATCGGCAATGATGTAGTCGAACAGATCTTCTTTAAACTGCCTAAACGATGCCCCGTGGTCGTGGGTGAGCAAAAAGCGCTGGGCACCATCGCGATAGCTTTGGCCATGGTCTCGGCGGCGGGCAAACTGTTTGAGCGAACACACCAGATCTTGATCGTTGAGCAGAGTGGGGTTGGGCACAACCCGCAGCTTGTCGGCAAAGTCGGTTTGGCCCTGGCGGTGCATCCGACCCTGGCGAACTCGATAGGTCACGTAGTGGCTGAGGTCAACCTCAAATTTGTGCTGGGCTTCAACCTGCATATTGCGCACACACCGCTGGTGCTGCAGGTCGCTATCTTCGGTCACCAGGCAGTGCTCGTAGAGATAGGGGTAACGGTTGATCAGCGAACCCAGGGGCACCGCAGCGGCGCTGCGGTTGCGGGGCAGGGCAGACTGGCGCGCTTCAATGATGCGGGCCAATCGCTTTAGGGCCAGGTGTTGCTCAGTCTCGAGGAAGCTGTGGGTAACCTGGCGCAGACGGCGAATAGATCGCGATCGCGATAGCTCAGGCACGCGGCCAACGGGCGTGGTCTCCAGCAAGTCGATCAGCACCGGAATCGCGGGCTGCAGCTGAGTATTAGTCTGCCAGCGGTTGATCAAAATGTGGCAGCAACGGTTGAGAATAAAGCGGAAAGATTCGTCGATCTCGTGGCAGCTCAGCAGCTGGTCGAGGGCCGCTACCACGTTACGATCTGGGTAGCCAAACCCATCCACAAAAAGAGCCTGAAACCGATCAATCATGGCATCAGGAGACTCTACCGCCACGCAAGCAAGTAGGTGATTGTACAAGCGCTCTTCGTCGGCGGTAGTAATTCGGCTGTTATAGTTCGCTTTTGTCTTCACGTTTTCACCGCCCTTGCCCCATCAGCAGATGGACTTAACTGAATAAGCCCTCACGGACTGCGATGAGAAAAACTTGGAAATCAACTCGCTAGCTAAGGTACAAACCTAAGAGATGCACGGTTTTGATTGCAACAACAGTCCTTGAATCTATTAAAGACATACCCAAGAGCTGTTTGCGTCAGTTTTTACACTAGGCTGCCGTCCCTATACCTTCAGACTACTGCGTGAATTCCTCAGTTTCTGGGAATGTGTCAGTAGCGTTAACGAACTTCTGGTAAAGCTTTTTACCGGATCATAAGGCAGCTATAAACCTGAGAACTAGCTTTGCCACCCTAGGAAGACTCGTAGCGCTATATCGTGGCTCCAGTGGGAAACACTCTATGCTGAAGCTTGACTCTTGGGAAGAGGGTTCACAGCCATCACCCGGCTTCAGAAGGCCTAAAAACTCCGCTTAGACTAAGTTTAAGGATAAAACCCTCGAATTTCCAGGGAAAATATACCGATTTTTGAAGCCACAATTCTTTTACAATCAGACCACACTACGGCAAAGCTCTGGCGAAGACTTGGTACAGTGTGATGATCGCTACGAAACTCTCAGGTTGAAGCTATGGGCTTTTCGTCACTGGCAACTTTGGCAGCGGTTATTCAAACCTCACTTGATCGGGTACCGCCGTCCTTCCGTGAAAAACACGTATCAAATATCACTACTGATACACGTGATCTCCGTAAAAACGCTGTGTTTGTCGCCCTGGCGGGGGAGCGGTTTGATGGCCATGGGTTTGTAGAGCAGGCGATCGCCGCAGGGGCGATCGCTGTTGTAGTGGAGCAGGGCAAAGAATTGCCCCACCATCCCTGCCTACCGGTGGCCAATACCCTGGGGGCTTACCAGGCCCTGGGCCACTGGTGGCGCACCCAGCAGCCGGCTCGCATCGTCGCCATTACCGGTTCGGTGGGTAAAACCACCACCAAAGAGCTGCTTGCCGCTGCCTTGGACACCTATGGCCCAGTCCACAAAACCCAGGCCAACTACAACAACGACATCGGCGTACCCAAAACGCTCTTGCAGCTACAGCCCAGCCACGCCTTTGGGGTAGTCGAAATGGGCATGCGCGGGCCGGGGGAAATCGCCCGTTTGGCCCGCATCGCGGTACCTGACGTGGCCGTAATTACCAACGTGGGTACGGCCCACATTGGCCGCCTGGGCTCGGAGCAGGCGATCGCCGACGCCAAGTGCGAACTGCTGGCCGATCTGCCCGCCGGCGGCACCGCCGTGCTCAACCACGACAATGCCCGGCTGATGGCCACCGCCCGCACTGTGTGGTCAGGACGCACCCTCAGCTTTGGTCTTGAGGGCGGCGACGTGCAGGGGCACCTGCTAGACAGCAGCACTCTGGAGGTGCAGGGGGTGAAGCTGCCGCTGCCGCTGCCCGGTCGCCACAATGCCCTCAACTGGCTGGCGGCGATCGCCGTCATGCAGGCCCTCGACCTCGACTGGCGGGTGCTCAGCCAGGGCGTTGCCGTCGAGCTACCCAGCGGTCGGGCTCGGCAAATTCGGCTGCCCAATGATATTTTGCTGCTCGATGAGACCTACAACGCCGGGGCGGAGTCAATGCTGGCGGCCCTGCATTTGCTAGCCGAAACCCCCGGCCAGCGACGCATTGCCGTGCTGGGCACGATGAAAGAACTGGGCGAGCAATCTGTAGACCTGCACCGTCGGGTGGGCCAGGGGGTGAGTCAGCTCGGGCTAGATGCCTTGCTCACCCTGGCCGACCCCGACGAGGCGATCGCCCTGGCCGAGGGGGCAGCGGGGGTGAGCACCACCGCCTTCACCGACCCCGCCGCGCTGACCCAGCACCTGCTAGACATCGTGCAGCCGGGCGATCGCATTTTGCTCAAGGCCTCGCGCTCCGTCGCCCTCGACCAGGTGGTCGATCAGCTATCCAGCGCTCTCAAGACCTAGACGGAGTAGCGCGGCGATCACTGACATCCAGCACCTAACCCTTAGCAGTTAGGCAACTTCTGGACAATAGTTTCGCAATGGTGGGCAGTGCCCACCCTACAGCTAAAAACCCGGTTTCTTCGTCGCTGCTCTAACGACATGACTAATCTTCTGCCCCAGACACTGGGTTTCTAGACCAGCGCTCTAGAACGAGTCGTACTCTGCCACCGGGTTCATCGGGTCGGGGGCAAAGGCCAACCACAGCGGAAATTGCAGCAGCGCCAGGCTAATCACCGACTCGGCCTCGTCGACCACGATAAAGGGCAGACCGTTGTCGGCGGTGATGCGATCGGCCCGCTGGGCCAGCGGCTCAGGGGCATCAAACAGCATCACCCCTTGGCCAGTGCCAAAGTCGGCCCGAGAGATGCCCAGGCAGTCTTGCAGGCCCCGTCGCCACTCGCCCAGGCGCTCGGGGCTGTTGGAGAGCACCAGGGTACGCAGGCGGTTGCCGTAGAGGGCGTGCAAGATCGACACCGCTGACGAGGCCACCAGCACGTTTTGCAGGCGGCTGCCCATACTTTTAACCGCCCCGCGCCCCCCCTGGGCAAAGAACCAGTTGGAGACCCGCTCGGCGTGAATTGGCTCAAAGGTGCGGCGCAGCTGCCACAGGGGGCCGTAGTAGTCGGGCCGCATGCGGTACTGGTCGAGCAGGCTGCGAATACGATCGGTCTGGTCTTCAAAGGTGCTGGAGGCAAAGGCTGGCGGGGCAGACTCAGCGGCGCGGCGCGGGGTGCGATTTGCAGACCGAGTATCTGCCCTGGAGTCAATCCTGTCTTCAGGTTCTGGGGGCTGTTTGGCCCGAGTCGAGGCCAGATCGAGCTGCTCTGCCGCCACCGCCAGGTCTTGCAGGCTGCCCACCAGATAGTCTTTAAAGCCCTGCACCCGAATGGCTAGGTCCTGAGAGGCACCCGCAAAGCTGGTCTTCATCTCGGCTTGAATGCGCTCCTGGCGACGCTCTAGCGCTTCGATTTCGTTTTGCAGAATGCGCTTACGCTGCTCTAGATCAGCCGTGCCCTGCTGCACCATGCGGCCAACGTCGGTTTGAATTTTTTGAAACTGATCTTGGGTCAGGCGGTTATAGGTCGATTGCAGATCGGCAATGCTGCGCTTGAGGTCAGTTTCTTGCTGGCGCAGCGTATCAATGCGCGTACTCCAGTCTGACTTTAGGCCCGCCGAGTCAGCGGCCCCGGCGAGGGCATCGCCGCCGCTGCCCCCCTGGCCCAGGACTGATTTCGATAGATCCTCTGCGGTCATAACGGCTCCCATAGACCCTGCTGTCAGCCTATCAGATGCCGACCAGGTTGGCCCCAGCAGCGGTCTCATAACAAATCCGACTCACATAACCCCGATTCTAAACAAGCAGCTTGCGTAGGGGCAAACGGTGTTTGCCCAGACCAAACGGGGCTAGCCAAGGCAGTTTCAACATTACTCAGGATCCTTCGACAAAGAATTCACCACAGGGCAGTGGGTTTCTAGGCAAACCCGCAGTTCTGTCGGGCCAAACAAAATGGGCAAAAAGTGAATGCTGTTAACTTCGCGGAAATAAAACAAAATCGGCACCGGCCCCCAAAAAATCTCCCAGTGCTGCCACTCAGCGTAGGGAAAGGTACGAATCAGGGTATCGCCCCGGTATATGTCTAAGGCGGTGGTGGTAAACCGCAGGGTGAGGGTGATGGCCTGCACCAGCAAAAACACTCCAAAGACACCGACAATGCCCCCCAGCCAGAGATTGATAAACGCCAGAGGCACCCCTAGACCAATCACCACCAGGGGAATGCGGTAGCTAGAGGGCAAGTCGGTGTAGGTTGCCGTCGGGGTAGAGGTCACGGGGTCTAGGGCTCTTTGAAACTACTTCCTAAAGTATAGGCCCCCTCCCTTAGCCCATGCGCCTGGCCCCTGAACCTATCCCTGAGGAAGGGCAGAGGGCAAGATTTTAGTGCCAAAGTCCAACCCAGGCTGATGCTCAAAAATAGCCCTTACCTAGCCGCCAGCGTCTCTAGTACTCTGCGGCATAAGTCAGTCAACTGCTCCTAAAACCTGACACCCAACACCTGAAACCCTTGGAAGGATTGCCCTACTTCTGCCAGCCAGTACTAGGCATAACGTGCTGAAAGGTTGAAAACTATTCTAAAAGTTGCTCATGATGGCGCTGCCGGTGCCCTGAAACATCACCCAGGAGAGAAAGAAATTGCTGATAAAAATCGCCAGCAGCGCCGTCACTACCGCCGTGGTAGTGGACTGCCCCACCCCCTTAGCTCCACCAGTGGTGGTTAACCCCCAGCTGGTACCAATGATGGCGATCAGAATGCCAAAGAAAAATGCCTTGATCAACGAACTGACTAGATCCCAGACAGATAGAAAATTTTTGGCCGAGTCTAAGAAGACTGAATAGGGAATGTCGTACTGGTTAGTGGCAATCAGCAGGCCCCCGGTCATGCCGGTGATAAACGACAGTACGTTGAGCAAGGGCAGCATTAGAGCGCAGGCAATTACCCTCGGAATCACCAGGTAGTCGATGGGGTCGGTTTTGAGAATTTGCAGCGCATCAATTTGTTCGGTCACGCGCATAGTGCCGATCTCGGCGGCAAAGGCTGACCCCACCCGCCCGGCAATGATTACCGCCGTCAGCACCGGCCCCAGTTCCCTGGCGAGGGTGATGGCCAGCACGCCGCCCACCGCTGTGCCGGCCCCGAAGCTGATAAATTCTCGCGTTACTTGAATGGTGAACACCATGCCCACAAAGGCAGCGGTAATCAGCGCGATCAATAGCGACTCTGGCCCCACCGCCGCCATCTGCTCTAGGGTGTTGCGCCGGTGCAAGGGACGAGAAATTAGATGTATGACCACCTGGCCCGCCAAGAAGGTGGCCGCTAGAACCCGCTGCCCCCACAGCTTGAGGTTAGAGCTATCTATTACCTGTGCCAATGCTCAACCTCTCCCAGAACAATACTGATGAAACCAGTTGGCATAGGTTCGCGTCTAGGCCCTGTGCTTGAACCTTGAGCCTGGCCCCGCGCTTAAACCTTGCTTCTAAGCACTACGTCCAGAGGTCAGATTTAGATGGCCAACCCTCTGAGTCATAGCCATAGCCATCGCTGTAGAAGCCGTTGAGCCGCGATCGCACCCCTCAATCCACTTGGGCAGTTACCCCTAGCATTATCGTAAACTAGCGACTATTGGGACTTTACTCAGGATCTGAGGCTTTTGACAACTGTCCTACGGCTGGCCATTACCCTAGTACTGGGTGACAGAAGTAGGGCAACCCTTGTTGGGGTGTTGGGTTTTAGGTGTTGGGTTTTAGGTGTCGGGTTTCAGGCGTCGGGCTTCAGGAACAGTCGGCTGACTCATGCCACAAAGTACTAGGGGTTAATGCTCCTGAGTCAGGGCCTGGGTTGGGGATGTGGTCATTGCCCGCAAGACTCCACTATCCTGAAGGTCGGAGCCTAGCCCCTAGGCCCGTGATGTCGTTAACCACATCTCCCGTCGTAACGTTTCCCAGTGTTTGAGTGCAGCCTATGACTGGAAGAATGCAGACCGCTCGAGGTTTCTTGGCAGGCCGCCTGCGCCCGACGTTGATCGCCCTAGTGGCCCTGGTCAGCCTTTGGCTGTGGTGGCCGATCGCCCCGGCGGCGGCGCGCCAGCCACTGCAAACTGCCCAGGCCGTTCAGCCCTACCTCGATCGCGTCGCCGAGGCGATCACCGAATTCACCCTCGACAACGGCATGAAATTCATCGTCATGGAGCGGCACCAGGCTCCGGTGGTGTCGTTTATGATTCACGCCAACGTAGGCGCGGTCGATGAAACCGACGGCAAAACCGGCGTGGCCCACTACTTAGAGCACCTGGCCTTCAAGGGCACCAGCCGTATTGGCACCAAAGACTTTGAAGCCGAACAGCAGGCCATGGCCAAGCTCGACACGG
Source organism: Nodosilinea sp. CTOTU7353 (assembly GCA_036782635.1). GTDB lineage: Bacteria > Cyanobacteriota > Cyanobacteriia > Phormidesmidales > Phormidesmidaceae > Nodosilinea. The sequence continues at coordinate 6,978 of DAIPYU010000118.1, read as the reverse complement.
TATTTGACGAATTTTTGGCCGCCCAGGCAGCGGGCGACGCGGTTAAAGCGGGCGAGCTTCAGGCAGAGCTAGAGGCCCTGCAGCAGGAGGCAGCCAGCTTTATTGAACAAAACCAGTACGGCCAGATCATTCAGCAGGTCGGGGGTGTGGGGCTCAACGCCACCACCTCTGCCGACGAAACCCGCTATTTCTACAGCCTGCCCGCCAATCGGCTAGAGCTGTGGATGTCGCTGGAGTCGGATCGGTTTTTAGACCCAGTGTTTCGGGAGTTTTACGAAGAAAAAGACGTCATTCTTGAAGAACGCCGCATGCGGGTCGATAACTCCCCCATTGGCACCATGATTGAGAAATTCTTGGAGGAGGCCTTTGTCAGCCACCCCTATCGCCGACCGGTCATTGGCTACCAAGACGACCTGTTTCTGGCCACCCGCAACGATATCCAAGAGTTTTACGACACCTACTACGGCCCTGGCAACCTGACCGCTGTGGTGGTAGGTGACGTAGACCCCGTTGAGGTGCAGCGTATGGCGGAGGTGTACTTTGGCCGCTACCAGGCTAGGCCAGTGCCACCGCAGCCGGCGATCGATGAGCCAGTCCAAACGGCCCAGCGGGAGTTTACCATCACCCTACCCTCAGAACCCTGGTATTTAGAGGGCTACCACCGCCCCAGCCTGACCCACCCCGACCACGTCATCTACGGCATGATTGATAGCGTGCTGGTGGGTGGTCGCACCTCCAGACTCTATAAAACCCTGGTGGTCGATGCCCGGGTTGCCCTTGATATCGGCAGCTTGAACGGGTTTCCGGGCGATCGCTACGACAATATTTTCTTGCTCTACGGGCTGACCGCCCCTGGCCATACCCCCGATGAAATTGGCGACCTCTTTGCCCAAGAACTCCAGCGGCTTCAGAAAGAGCCCGTCAGCGCTCAAGAGCTAGACCGCATCAAGACCCAGGCCCGGGCTGGGCTGCTACAAAGACTGGCCTCCAACAGCGGTATGGCCTCCCTGCTGGCCGAGTATCAGGCCAAGACCGGTGACTGGCGCAACCTCTTTAGCGAACTAACGGCGATTGAGGCGGTCTCAGCGGCGGACATTCAGCGGGTGACTCAGACCCTATTTCAGCCCACCAATCGCACCGTAGGCAAGCTGTTGCCCGCCCCAGCTGGGCCTGAAGCCAGCTAGAGAGACTACTTAGAGAGATCACCCAGGCCTAGACCGCCCCGAGCAGTAAAACAAACCCGATTCGAGACGTACGGTAGTGAAACGCACAGTGATGAACGCGAAGATGAACGCGAACAGATGGTTTTTGGGTATCCGTCGAACCCTGCGGCGGGGCATGGTGCCGATGCTGTCCCTGGCCGGGCTGTTGGGGGTGCTGCTGCTGGCCGGCCCGGCCCCAGCCAGCGCGCTGACCCCGCGCTTCTACAGCGAGCTAGAGTTTCCTCCCCTGCGGGACATTGAGATTCCCGACTACGAGCGCTATGAGCTGCCCAACGGATTGGTGGTCTACCTGCTTGAAGACCACGAACTGCCCCTGGTCAGCGGCAGCGCCAGCTTTCGCACCGGGGCGCGGTTTGAGCCAGCCGATAAAGTCGGGCTGGCCAGTCTGACCGGTGACGCTATGCGCCTGGGGGGCACCACCGACCTGGATGGCGATGCCCTCAACGAGGCCCTAGAGCAGCGGGCAGCATCGATTGAAACGGGCATTGACATCAGCGAGGGCAGTGCCAGCTTTAGGGCACTCACCGAAGATACCGAGGCGGTGTTTGGCCTGTTTGCCGACGTGATTCAGCGGCCTGCCTTTGCCGCAGATAAAGTAGACCTGCTCCGGCGGCAGTATAGCGGCAGCATTGCCCGCCGCAACGACAACCCCGACGGCATCACCAGCCGTGAGTTTCGCAAGCTGGTGTACGGGGCCAACAGCCCCTACGCCCGCTCAACCGAGTACGCCACCCTAGAGGCCATCAGTGAGGCCGATATTCAGCAGTTTTATCAGGCATCAATTCGCCCGGAGCAGACCATTTTGGGCATTGTGGGTGACTTTGACAGCGCCCAGATGAAGCAGTGGATTGCCGCCTACTTTGGCGACTGGCAGCAGTCAGGCGCTGGGCTAGAGGCAGAGCTGCCCGCGGTGGAGCAGGCGCGGGCCGGGGTGTTTATGGTGTCGCAGCCCCAACTCACCCAAAGCTACATTCAGCTGGGGCACATTGGGGGGCGGCTTGACTACCCCGACCACGCCGCCCTGGCGGTGATGAATGAGGTGCTCAATGGCTTTAGCGGGCGGCTGTTTAACGAGGTGCGATCGCGCCAGGGGCTAGCCTACTCGGTCTACGCGTTTTGGTCGCCTCGCTACGACCATCCGGGGTTGTTTATCGGCGGGGGCCAAACCCGCTCTGAGGCCACGGTGCCCTTTATTCGCTCCACCCTGGGTGAGATTAACCGCATCCGCACCAGCCCCGTTACTGATGGGGAACTGGCCCAGGCCCAAGACTCGGTGCTCAACAGCTTTGTGTTTAACTTTCAAAGCCCCAGCCAAACCCTGGCCCGGCTGATGCGCTACGAATACTACGACTATCCGCAGGATTTTGTCTTTCAGTTTCAAGACCAGGTGCGCCAAACCACGAGCCAGGAGATTTTGGCGGCGGCCCAGGCCCGGCTGGCCCCAGAACAGCTGGTGATTTTGGTGGTGGGCAACCCCGACGACATGCAGCCGGGGTTAGACTCTCTGGCTCCCAATACCGCTGTTAACCCGGTGGATATCACCATTCCCCAGCCTGGTGCCTAAGACTCAACCAGCCTAATTATGGCAGGCTCTAATGGTCTGAAGGTGCAGGGTTTAAGGTATACGGTTCAAGGACTGCCGTACACCTTAAACCCTGCACCGTGAACCCCACCAGCCTGTCACCTTTGACTTGGCAGACTACTAGAAGATGCTGCCTGGAAAACATCCTAAGAAATCAAGACTCGGTGTCGTCGTCGCTGGAGGAAACTTCTCCAGCGGTGGTAAACCAGTCGCCGGGCAGCACCCGGGTGGTCTCTTCCCCGGCTTCGGGTTCGTCGAGGTCGTCGGTGGCGACGCTATCAATGCTCATACCGTAGGTCGGTTGCCCGTGGTACTCACCCACTGGGTTAGGAATTGCGTCGGCGTGGGGCTGCGATCGCACCAACCCCTCCACCCCGGACAGGTCAGCCAGCACCTCTTCGGCCCGCTGGTAGCGATCGGTGAAGTCGTAGAGCACCAGCCGGGTCAGAATATCGGCAAAGGCGGGGTCGACGTGGGGAGCCTCGTGCCGCCACAGCAGTTCGCCGTTGACGTCGCGGCGCAGGGCGTAGGAGGGCACGCCGGTCAGCGCCTCAACGGCGGTAATGCCCAGGGCATAGAGGTCGCTGCCAAACTTGGGCAGCCCCGCCGACTGCTCGCTGGGCATGTAGCCCTGGGTGCCCACCCCAATAGTGGAGGTGGAGGTGAGCTGCACCCCCGTATCGGCCAGCTTGTTGGAAATTAGCTTAACCGCGCCAAAGTCGATCAGCACCAGCTGCCCGTCTGACTGCCGCCGAATAATGTTGGAGGGCTTAATATCGCGGTGAATCACCCCCTGATCGTGAACAAAGGCGATCACCGGCAGCAGCCCTAGCAGCAGGTCGAGCACGTAGGCCTGGGGCAGGGGGCGGCGAGCGGCGAGCTCATCCTTGAGCAGGCGGCCGTCAATCATTTCTTCGACCAGATAGAACGAGCTTTGGGCCTCAAAGTAGGCCAGCAGCCGGGGAATTTGGGGGTGGTGGCCTAGTTTTTCTAGGGTTTCGGCTTCTCCCTCAAAAAAGCGCCGACCCAGACGGTGCGCCCTAGGGTCGTTGCTGATAATGCGCAGCTGCTTGACCACGCAGATGGGCGAACCGGGGCGCTGGGTGTCTTCGGCCACGTAGGTTTCGCCAAAGCCCCCCGCCCCCAGCAGGCGCACCACCCGGTAGCGGTTGGCCAGCAGCAGGCCGATCACCTCGGCCTCCCGCAGCTTCAGCAGGTCGTGCAGGTCGTCCTGCTGGCTGATAATCTCTTGCACGATGGGGGAGGTGACATACTGCTCTAGGGTTTGACGCAGGCGCTGCTTGCGCAGTTGCTCGGTGACAATATCGGCCACGATGTAGGTGTTGCCCAGCACCATCAGGCCGACGATCGGTGCCCCGGCGGGCAGCAGCACCCCGGCCCCGGCAAAGACCCCATAGCTGAGCCAAAACCAGCCGCCCAGGGTGGCCAGCGTCCAGCCCAGGCGGGCCACCGGGCGGTTAAACCGCCGCAGCAAGAGCACAAACCCGCCGCCGCCGACCATCACCAGCAGCCCCCGCAGCCAGGGGTTGGCCAGCCCCTGGCGCAGCGACTGGCCACTGCGCAGGTTGGCCATGTCGTTGGCTAAAATCTCGACCCCGGCCATGGTCTCAGGGTGCAGTAGCGTCTCTGAGAACGGGGCCTGGTGAAAGTCTTGCAGAAACTTAGCGGTGGCCCCAACCAGCACAATTTTGTCTTGAAAATAGCGCCCCTCGTCGAGGTAGTTGGCCCAGGGGTCGGGGTCGAGCACGTACCAAAAGGGCAGGTGGCTAAAGGTGCGGGTGGGCCCGTAGAAATTCATGAAATCGCCTCGGTAGGGCGGGTGCTCAACCCGAGCCGCCGCGAGGGCAGCTTCGGCGAAGGACTGGGTGGTGGTGACGTCGCTGGGCAGGCTGCTGACGGCATCGATATCGGCCAGGCTGGCGTCAAGGCCGTTGAGGTAGGCCCGCCCGTGGCGGTGAATGCGGCCGTTTGGCTCGATGGGGAAGTTGATGTTGCCGGTGAGCACGGGGGTGTCGCGCAGCTGGGGCAGGGGCTGGGTGGGGCGAATCAGCGCCCCCTGGCGCAGATGGGCATCGTCTACGGAGGTAGCCAGTACCACGCGATCGCCCCAGCGAGCCAGCACATCGGCCAGGGCCTGGTCGTCGGCGGGGCCGTAGCTGCTGTCAGAAAACATCATAATATCCACCACCACCGCCCTGGCTCCGGCCTCTAGCAGGCGCTCAATGGCGATCGCATGGGCGCGGCGCCGCCAGGGGCTACCGGCAATGGGGGCCAGATAGCTGTACTGCTCGGGGTCGGTGCGGTAGTATTCGGCCTGGCTAAAGGACTCGTCATCCATGGCCAAGATCACAATGTCGTCGGGGGCTGTGACCGGGCCGCGAATTTCAAAAAACAGGGTTTGCAGCCGCCGCTCGACCATCTGCACCGGTACCGAGTCGGTGGCCACGTGGGTCGCCACAAAGGTCAGCCACAGCCCCGCCAGCGAGAGCTTGACCCAGTCGCGCTTGATCTGCTTCTGCACCCATTCTGTAACCTGATAGCCAGTGGAGAGGGCGGCGGTCTTGGGGTTGGTTGACGGCGTCATGGGCGATCGCGGTGGCGAAGGGGCATTCCCTAGCGAATTCTCTGGGAAATTCTCTAGAGCACCCCTAGCTTAGTCACCAAACTGCCCTGACGGGGGCAGAGTTTACGGAATCTTAGCTGCGGGCTCTGGCTGGCTGGCCTACTGCTCAGACTACCGCCGGCCGCCAAACTGGTTTTGCACATGGGTGGTCAGCGATCGCAGCAGCCCCGGCGACAGCTGAGGTTGGGGCACGGTGTCGGCCAAGATCAGGGTGGCCAGCAGGACAAAAATTAGGCGACGCCACTTCAGGTTGAGGCGCGCAATGGTGTGCATGGCGTTTACTCGCGAAGGATCTGCCAAGGGCGCTGAAAGAATTACCCCGCGTAACTAAACTAAACGGTTTGGTTAAAAACGTCAATTCTCTCCTAACATTGACGTAGGGGAATTGGGGGAGTCTAAGGACTTGAGACCATTTTCAAGTCCAGATCGAAAGTTGTGGTTTTCCCCTTACCGCAGAACTCCGCCCCTTGACTGGGATGGGGTTTAGAAGCGGCGCAAAAAACATTCTCAGCGGCCCTGGGGCACTATGCTGAGGTCATCCACGATGCTTTATAACGATGGCCGTCGCGCCTAGGATCGCTGCGGATCTCTGCCCCTGCTGTTTGCGAAAACTGGGACAGCACAATGGCTACAGCCGAGGCCATCTGGGGCGATGTTTGCTCTGCAGACGAGTGCTATACATTAATTAGCTGGGTTAAGAGGAGATTTAACGCGTGGTTCAAAGTCCGCCGGTGCTGAACGATAAAGCGGTGCAGATTTTGCAGGGGGCAATGCAAGAGTTCCTGCAAAATGGCTACGCTGGCACCAGCATGGACAAGGTCGCCGCCACCGCCGGGGTCTCTAAGCCTACGGTCTACAACTATTTCAAAGATAAAGAGGGGCTGTTTCGGGCGCTGATTCAGTACGTGGCCCAGGCCCGCTGTGAGCAGGTGATGGGCGATGGCTGTTTAGCAGGTCGCCCCGAGGTGGTGCTGCGGCGGTTGATTACCAACGCCATTGAAAGCGAGCTGCACGACATCGACTATCAAAATTTTGTGCGCCTAGTGGCGGGCGAGTCGGGTCGGTTTCCGCAGCTGGCCCAGGCGTTTGTGGAATATCTGACCAAGCCAGCCGCCGACCAGCTGACCGACTATCTCAAAACCTGCCCGGAGCTAAACCTGCCCGACCCAGAGGCCACGGCGCGGATCGTGCTGGGGGCGACAATATTTTTTATCATGACCCAGAGCGTGATGCACGGCGAACATATTATGCCGATGGATCCGCAGCGACTGGTGGATAGCCTGGTGGGTCTGGTGATGCGATCGCAGGCCGCCTAGGGAGATTTCTAGAAAAGAAGATTCCCGCTTTATCCGGCGACTGTAGCCATCGTAGGGTGGGCACTACCCACCATTGAGGCGAAATTTTCCAGACGTCGCCTAACGTTCTCGCTCGTAATCTCAATCACTGTGGAATAGCCCCATGCCAACCCTCCTCACCCAGTTCAAGCGTTTTTGTCTGTCCCTTTGTCTGGCCCTTTGTCTGGCCCTTTG
>DAIPYU010000117.1:0-14983 GCA_036782635.1 Nodosilinea sp. CTOTU7353 | reverse complement strand
GAGGATACAAATTTAGGGCAAGCCAGATAAGAAATTCATATGGCTGCTACTAAAGCCTGCTGTTTCTGGGTTCAACCCAGGCTCAGTCACGCATTCAGAGACTGGGTTGAGAGCCGCGATCACGCTTGTAAATCAAGGGCTAAGAGCCTTTAAGATCGCTTCCTATCCTCTGCCAGCAAGGGCTCTATGCATCTCTATGCACAATTCACTGCGCTATTCAGTACTCCACCTGCACCCTTGCCAAATACTTTTTTTTAGGGTTAAACGTTTATGTTGTGTTCGCACAATTCCCGACCACGAGTCTAGTGTTCAGGGAAGTGATAGAGAAATGCTGGGCATTGCTTTTGCTGTTAAGTCATGTAAACTTGCCTAGGTTGCTGAAGCGCGGTATTCTTGCCTAGCTGATGCGTCGCTCTATCGATCCGTTGTTGTTCTGCTGCTGACAGCTTGCCTGACAAATTACTCCAGCATTTGGGCGTCCTTGCTCTGGCGACATCGCCACTGGCTGAGTAGACAGGCTTTCACAGGTTGTCAAGCGCTGGTTTACAGGAGGTCGTTCCTTGAAACGCTTAGTTCCCAAAGAGTCTGATGTAGATTGCTGTCCTCTAGAGCTGAGCATTGCTCAACCTGAGGTATCGGGAGGTTATCGTCGAGCTCAAACCTCGGCAGCCATGCTTGGTTTAGCCCTGTCGTTTGGGGCTTCTGCTCCATTCCTCACCGAGCCTGAACTAGCCCTTGCTGCTGATGGCTCTGCTCTGACCGTTTTGCCCGCCGCTAGTCGCGAGGGGTCTCAGTCACTAAAATTCTCATCCACGAAATCCCAAGCTGCGTCTGCCTATCACACCGTAGAGGCTGGAGAAAGCCTTTGGCAGATTGCCGCTCAGCACGAGGCTGATGTTCAGATTATTAAGGCCGCCAACGGTATCGCGGTCGATGAGGTTTTACGGGTAGGTCAGGTTATTCGAGTGCCCGCCGTAGGCATGGAAAACTTGGCCACCGCTGCTGATAGCTCTCGTTTAGCGCTTAAGGCTGACGTCCTCGGCGGCGTTGGCGGTGATCTGGTAGCCGCTGACAACCTAAATTCCCTACGGGTTGGGCCTGCAGTTAGCGATCTCGAAAAGATTCGGGAGCTGGAAGACAATCTCGCCCTTGAGAGGGCTGAGGATCTTACTGAGGACTCGCTGATCGCCGCCGATCAACTGCCAGCCGAAGATATGACTGATGCTGCAGAAGCACGGGATCAGTCCAAAATTGCCCAGGTGCCAGCTCTGCCAATGATTGAGCCAGTGGCCGCAGCTGAGGGTGAATGGTCAACGGCAGTGGTTGAGGCCTCTCAGCCTGTCGCATTGGCAAATACCCCAGAGAGAGCCAGTGCTCCCGAGTCTCCTACCCTTGTAACCAGCCTTCCTCTTCACGAAGAAGCTAGCCGCCCCGTCTCTAGGGTGACTGTTCAGCCTGCACCTAGCCCAGCGCCGAGCAGTGAACTGGCCACTGAGGTTGAAGCAGCTGTTGAAGCTGAGACCGCTGATACTGAGATCGTTGACAGCTCGAAAGATCTTTTGGCGGCGGCTTTGCCCTTGCGGCCTGCGACCCGTGATGCCGTTGCTGAGACCGGTACCATACGCTCTTACCAGGTAAAGCCGGGAGACACGCTTTGGTCTATTGCTTCTCGCAATGGGCTTACCCTAGACGAGCTATTAACCCACAACCACGCTGTCAATCAGCCTGAGACACTTTCGGTGGGCGACAGCCTGAGTATTCCTGTGGCATCATCATTAGCCGATGTAGAGGGCTCGAGCCCCTTGCCTACGTCTGGGTTGGCCGCAGCTCCCCAGACTCGTGAGCAGGTCATCCGCGACCATTTAGCTCGCATTCGCGAATCTAATAGCTCAACTATTGACCGCGATGAGCTGAACGCGCGTATCCGCGAAGCCCGCCAAGAGCTTGAGCGCAGCCGCAGCGAAACATCTGCTCCTGCTGCGTCGCTGGAATACTACAGCCCTGAGCCTGTGGCCCTGGCCTCGGAGGCAATTGGCGGGGCTGAGCCAGCCAGCCAATCTACTCTAATAGTAAGGGAAGAGGACCAGGCGGTCGCCAGTCAGTGGACAGTTACTGATGTGGCTCAGCATGAGCCACATCAGCTAGCCGCCGTGCAATCGTCGGTTGCACCTGGGTTGATCGCCCCGACGGCGGTTGAGTCTACCGCAGCGGAGTCAGTACCGCCTGAGAGCACGACTTCTTCGAGTCAGCTGCTGGCTGCTGCCCCCCTAGGTGCTGACGCCTATCGAGTGATGCCCAACCTGCCCGTGGGGCAGACGGTGTCGCCCAATATGCCGATGATGCCCGGGGCCAGCGAGTTTTTGCCCGAGGCTCCGGCTCTCTCTAACGGTTATATTTGGCCTACTCATGGCACCTTTACCTCTGGCTATGGCTGGCGCTGGGGACGTATGCACCGCGGCATTGACATTGCTGGGCCAGTGGGTACTCCCATCGTAGCGGCTGCGTCTGGTGTGGTAGTGCGCTCTGGCTGGAACTCCGGTGGCTACGGCAACTTGGTGGATATTCGCCACCCCGACGGCAGCATGACCCGCTACGCTCACAACAGCCGCCTGCTGGTGCGCCAGGGTGAGCAGGTTGGTCAGGGGCAGCAAATCGCTGAGATGGGCAGTACAGGCTATAGTACTGGCCCTCACCTTCACTTTGAGATCCATACGGCTAGCGGCACAGTTAATCCTATGGCTTACCTCCCTGGGCGCTAGAGCTCGACGGCATCACCGTCATGCTATCGCTGTAAAGGCGGGTCAGCTTAGCTGGCCTGCTTTTATAGCGATAGCCACTCGCTTAGGACAGCGGCCAGCGGCAAAGACTAGGTCAGCGCAATGGCGTATAGCCATCGCTCCAGGGGCGTGGGTCATGTCCTAACTGATCTAGCGATGTCTACAGCAAAGTTCTGGGGCCAACTTCACAAAATCGCCGGAGAATTCTCTGTTTTCCGCTTGGTATCGCGGCTGTTCTGTGATAGATTCATTAACTGTTGGTTGGTTGATCGGGCAATCATAGCTCCGGCAAGCACCCGTACCACGGCTCAGTAGCTCAGTGGTAGAGCAGGGGACTCATAAGCCCTTGGTCGCGTGTTCAAATCACGCCTGAGCCATTTTCACTAGTCTTGATAGGTGTTTTAGAAGCGCCTTGGGGGCCTTAAGAAATGGGTATGAGATACTGCCTAAGATAACTTGACCTGTTGATAGACAAGTCAAAATTTTACGACTGTGCCTACACGCTTATGCTTAGGGGACCCCAACTCAAAAAACATCCCTCCTAGGGGTTCGAACCCGTGAGCGCGGTGCAATCCTGGATAAGTCTTATAGCGGTGGCTAGTTCACTTAGGGGATCGGTAGACGTCATGGGCGAAAACTCGACTACGAACTGACCTATAGCCATCGATTCAACGGTTTTGGCATGTTCTAGCCACAATGGCGATGGCTATAGTTGGAACAGTCTTAGGTTGGCCTTCGCGATGTCGTCCGGCAAGCCAGCCCTGAGCCTAGGTACTATGATGGTACTGCGCACGGCGGTATGACCCCGAGGAATAAAGGCTATGACTGAGATTAAGGATGGTTGTTTGCGGGTAGGCCAAATGGCCCCCGAATTTAGCGCTACGGCCGTAGTCGATCAGACCTTTAAGATCGTCAAACTGTCTGATTATCGGGGCAAGTATGTGGTGCTATTTTTCTACCCCCTTGACTTTACCTTTGTGTGCCCTACAGAAATTGCTGCGTTTAGCGATCGCCACGACGAATTTAAAGCCCTCAATGCTGAGATTCTAGGCATTTCTGTAGACAGCGAGTTTGCCCACCTGGCCTGGATACAAACCGAGCGCAAGCTGGGGGGGGTCGGTGAAATCAGCTACCCCCTGGTGTCTGATATCAAAAAAGATATTGGCGCTGACTATAACGTGCTTGACCCCGAGAGCGGGGTGGCCTTGCGCGGGCTGTTTATCATTGACCGAGATGGTGTCTTGCAGCACGCCACCATCAACAATCTGGCCTTTGGCCGCAAAGTCGATGAGACCCTGCGCGTGCTGCAGGCCATTCAGCACGTGCAAGATAACCCCAATGAGGTCTGTCCGGTAGACTGGCAGCCCGGTGATAAGACGATGATTCCTGACCCGGTTAAGTCACGGGAGTTTTTTGCTGGGGTTTAGGTGGCCCGAGGGCCAATAGTAGCGCTGTTCTAAAGTAATCACCTTGACCAGTTCTCCGCTGACAACCGCTGCTTTTTGGCGCTATTGGCTGCCCCTCCCCCCCAGCGCTGTGCTGCCTCTGGGCCAAATTTCTCCAGACTTTGCCCTGTGGGATGCGACCTACCAGCGCACGGTGCGTTTGGCCAACTGGCGGGGTAAGCAGCCCGTGGTGCTAATTTTTTGTCGCGTTTTGGTTGAGTTGGCCTATAGCTCGCATCGATGTGCCTACCTGGGGGCAATGAACCAGGCCTATGCCCGGTTCCGCGACGCCGGGGCCGAGGTGTTGGTGATCACCAACACCGTTCAACGCCAGGGGCAGGCCATAGTAGCCGATCTGGGCCTTACACTCCCGCTGCTGAGCGACGACAGCGGCGCTACCTTTCGCGCCTACTCAACCGGCCAGGCTTTGGGAGCACCACTCCCGGCCCAGTTTGTGCTCGATGCCCAGGGCCGTCTGCGCTACGGACACCTGTTCTCGCTGCTGCACCGCCAGGCGTCGCCAGAGGCCCTACTGACGGTGCTAGAAAGCCTATAGGTATATTTTTCTCTAGCGGTCTTGGACCTAGCCCTGGGCTACTGCCCGAGTGAAGAGGGGCTGCTCCACGGTGATGCGAGGCAGACGGTGCTTAAAGCCGCAGAGGATTTCCCAGCTGATGGTGTTGGCCATGGTGGCCCAGTCGTCGGGGCCAATGGTGTAGCGCCCGTCGCGACCCAGTAGGGTGACGATATCACCTTCTTGCAGATCAGGGATGTGAGTGACGTCTAGCATGAGTTGGTCCATGGTGATGGTGCCGATCTGCTGGGCCAGGTGGCCCTTAACCATGACCTGGAGCCGATTGGAGAGTATTCTCGGTACGCCATCGGCATAGCCGATGCCGACAACCGCCAGGCGGGTGGTGCGATCGCACCGGTACCGATGACCGTAGCTAACGCCCGTGCCGGCGGGCACCTCTTTGAGGTGGGTGATGCGAGCTTTGACCTGCATGACGGGCTGTAGGTCAACCTGGTGCTGCAGGTGGGCAGCGGGATAGAGGCCGTAGATCCCCAGCCCCACCCGCACCTGGTCATAGTGCAGGGCCGGGTCGGCTAGGGCCGCAGCGGTATTGGCCAGGTGCAGCCGGGGCGGCAATAGATGCTGTCGGCGCAGATTGTTGATCGCGGCGGTGAAGCGCTGGTGCTGCTGCCGCATGATGGTCGGGTCTAGATCGTCGGCGGTGGCCAGGTGCGAGTAGAGGCTGTCGATTTTGAGGTGGGGCAGCGGGCGAACAAACTGAACAAAATCTGTGGCCTCCGTCCAGGGAAACCCCAGCCGGGCCATGCCGGTGTCAATTTTGAGGTGTACGTTTACGGGGCGGGCGGCGGCTAGACCCGAGAGCATGTCAGAAAAAACTAGCGCCTGCTTGGGGTTAACCAGGGTGGGCTGGAGTCGCCAGTGGGCGATCGCCTGCATTTCTTCGGCACTGTTGACCGCCCCCATGACCAAGGTTGAGGCCTGAATGCCCGCCGCCCGCAGCTCAATGCCTTCGGGCACCGTTGCTACCCCTAGCCAGGACGCTCCAGCCTGGAGCGCCGTCTGGGCGACAGCCACGGCTCCGTGACCGTAGGCATCGGCTTTAACCACCGCCATCAGCTGAGTTGAGGCGGGCAAAATGCCTTTGAACTGCTGCACGTTGTGGCGCAGCGCGGCCAGGTTAATCTCTACCCAGGCGCGACAGCAGCGCATCGGTTCTAGACTCGGAGTCTGTTCCCAACTGAGCATGGTTTTCGTCCTCCACAGGGTGAGCCTTTGGCGGGTGAGCCTTTGGCGGCGCTAGCGACTCATCATAGCGCCAGATGCCCAACGCCAGATGCCTGCGCGGCGGGGTAAAGGCTGCAAAGCATTGTAGCAAGGGCAAAAAGCCTCAATTTAGCTTCTGTGCTACCATCAATCTAATTATTCTTTAGCCACACATAGGAATGAGTAAGGTTCTGGTGCTCAATGCCTCCTATGAACCGCTCAACATTACGAGCTGGCGTCGGGCTGTTGTTCTGATTATTAAGGGCAAGGCTGAGCGGGTTGAGCACAACGGCAAGTTTATCTATGCCGATTTTCCGCTGCCCTCGGTGATTCGCCTACGCCACTACGTGCGCGTGCCCTACAAAGGTATTCCCCTCACCCGGCGCAATCTGCTTCAGCGTGACAACCACACCTGCCAATACTGTAGCTACAGCGGCGATGGGTTAACCCTCGACCATGTCATACCGCGATCACGCGGCGGCGGCGACACCTGGGAAAACATGGTCACTGCCTGCGTACGCTGCAATGTCAAAAAGGGCAATCGCACCCCCCGCGAGGCCAATATGCCGCTGTTTAGCCAGCCTCGCAAGCCCCACAGCAGCCTATACTTCGAGGTCTCCCGGCAAATTCACAGCGGCGTACACCAGGAGTGGAAGAAGTATGTGATTGGCATTTCCTGACAGCTTTCTTCCCTGGGGGGGATTTTCGTAGCGGTTCTGTGGCAATTTGCAATAATGAGATCAGCAGAACCGTTGACGGTGGGCGGCACGGTAGCTTACGGAGCCTATAGGCACAGCGGTCTAGGAGCCTTAACTGGGTTTAGTTGACAGTGTTTTGGGCAGGCTGCGCAAACCGCCCAAGGCATTGAGCTAAGCCGGTCAAACACGCAGTCACACAAGAGAACGCCCACTATGACGCTTAACTCAGCCTCTGAGGCCACAGATGAGCTCCGCGAAACTCGCACCGGCGGCAACGGAGCCGTTTCTATAGTGCCGCGTCCTGAGGTCGACAGCGACTCCGAAGACCCGGTAAAGGCGGTGCGCCGCCTGCTGGAGGCCCACCGTGAAGAAAAGCAGCTGGTGCTGCTGCAAGATTTCCCTGACCCCGACGCGCTGTCGGCCGCCTGGGCCTACAAGCTGATTGCAGCGAACTACAAAATTGAGTGCGACATCGTCTACGCTGGCACCCTCAGCCACCAGGAAAATATTGCCCTGGTGCGCCTCACCGGCCTGCCTGCTCGCCGCTGGCTCAATGCCGCCGACAACGCCAAGCTGTCCAACTACCAGGGGCTGGTGCTAGTCGACAACCAGGGTACCACGAGCCAGCTCTATGAGCACCTGCGAGAGGCGGGGCTACCCCTAACGCTGGTGATCGATCACCATGCCCCCCAGAGCCAGCTAGATGCCGAATACATGGATTTGCGACCCCACATTCGGGCCACCGCCACCATTCTCACCCAGTACCTCCAGCAGGGGCTGCTGGATCTTGATCGCAACAACAGCAAACACACCAAGTGCGCTACCGCCTTGATGCATGGCCTGCGGGCCGACACCAATCAGCTCATGCATGCCGGGGCCAGCGACTTTATGGCGTCAGCTTACCTGAGCCAGTTTTATGACGGCCAGCTGCTGAGCGCAGTGCTGCAAGCCTCGCGCTCTAAGCGAGTGATGGATGTGATCGAGCGATCGCTGCGCAACCGCAAGGTGCAAAACAACGTCTCGATTGCCGGGGTGGGCTACCTGCGCTACGACGACCGCGACGCGATTCCCCAGGCGGCAGATTTTCTCGTCACCGAAGAGAACGTGCACACCGCCGTCGTCTATGGCATTGTCCACGACGAAGACGAAGAGCGGGAGGTGGTGATTGGTTCGCTGCGCACCAGCAAGATCACCCTCGACCCCGACGAATTTATCAAAGAAGCTTTTGGTCAAGACAGCGAGGGCCGCTTCTTTGGCGGCGGGCGATCAATGGCGGGTGGCTTTGAGATTCCGGTGGGCTTTTTATCGGGCTTCTACGAAAACTCAGAGTACAACCGGCTCAAGTGGGACGTGTTTGACATTCAGATCAAGCAAAAGCTCTGGCGGCTAGTCGATCCCGAAGAGGGCATCATCAACACCGATTGATCACCCAAACCACAATTGTTGAGATATAGCCATCGCCCGAACGTTAGGACATGTTCTAACGTTCGGGCGATCACCATGTTACGGCTGCACCACCTCTGGGGCATCCACAGACTCTGGCAGATCGACCGCTGTTCGCCGTTTGCCCCCAGGGCCAAAGCCCCCGTGCAGCAGGGTATAAAAACACGGAATGATAAACAGCGTCAGCACCGTGGCCAGAGACAGCCCCGAGAACACTACCACCCCCAGGGGCTGTAAGAACTCTGAGCCTTCGCCAATGCCCAGGGCCAGGGGAAACAGGCCCAGCACCGTGGTGAAGGTGGTCATCAGAATGGGCCGCAGACGGCGGGGGGCCGCCATCAAGATCGCCTCCTGGCGAGTGCAGCCGTTGGACTCATAGATCTGGTTCGCCAGCTCCACCATGATGATGGCGTTGTTGACCACAATGCCCACCAGCAGCACTGCCCCCACCACCACCGTGGCCCCGATCGCCGTCTGGGTGACAAACAGCCCGAGAATGCCGCCCGCCAACGCCAGCGGCACCGTCAGCATGATCACCAGCGGGTCGATCAGCGAGTTGTACTGCACTGCCATCACCACAAACACCAGGAAGGCCGCCAGGGAGCCGAGCACGGCGAGGGACTGTTGCAGCTCCTGGTTGGTTTCGGCGGCGGAGCTGGGCAGCACGGTAATGCCCTCGGGCAGGTCGAGGTCGGCAATGATGCCTTCGGCCTCGGCCAGGGCGTCACCCAGGCTGGCTCCCTCGGCCAGGTCACCGGCAATGAGAAACACCTGGCGGCGATTAATCCGCTGAATTTCGCCCGGCGCTGGCCCTCGGCCCACGCGGGCAATGTCGCCCAGCTGCACCAGCTCACCGCCGTTGGTAAACAGCGGAATATCGAGCAGTTGCGCCGATCGCTGCACGCTGCCGGGGGTAATTTGCACTTTTACACCCACCAGGCGGTTACCCCGCTGGAGCTGGGTGGGCACCGAACCGTTGAGGGCGGTCTGAATGGTGTCGCCAATGCTGGTGGAGGTCAGCCCCAGGCTGTTAGCCCTAGCCCAGTCGGGTAAAATCTGGACTTCTTCCTGGGGTTCTTCGCCGTCGGGGCGGAAGCGGGCCAGGCTGGCCTGCTGCCCTAACGCTCGCACCACCTGCTCCCCCGCCTGAAACAGGGTTTCGCTATCTTCGCCCTGGAGGCCGAGGTCGAGGTCGGACCGCACTGGGGTATTGGTCAGGTTGAGCCCGCGCACCGACCCAGGGCTGACGTTGATGCGCGCCCCCACCAGGGGCAGCTGGCTGAGCTCGGCGTTGACCCGATCCACATAGGCGGTGGTGTTGGTGCCGGGCTGAAGGGTAATGGTAGCGCTGCCGCGCAGGGTGTTTTCGTTGACGTTGGTGCCAAACAGGGCACCCCCAGCGGTGATAAAGGCATAGTCGGTTTCAGGCTGGGCCAGCAGCACCTCTTCCACCGCCTGCATCACCCGCTGGTTGCCCTCATAGGTGGTGCCCGCTGGCAGGCGCACGTTGACCCGCGCCTGGCCGGTGCTAATGCGGGGCAAAATCTCCTGGGGAATCTGGCCCACCATCCACCAGCTGCCGCCGCCAAACAGCAGCAGCGCCGCCGCAATGATTAGCAACCGACGGCGCAGCACCTGGCTCAGCAGGCTGCCGTAGCCCAGGGTGAGCCCCTCTAGGCGAGCATTGAACCAGCGGAACGGTCCCCAGCTCTGCAAGGAGCGGGTGGGCCGACCCATGATTAGCCGAGAGGCCAGGGTGGGCACTACGGTGAGCGCCACCACCAAGGACGCCGCCACCGAGAAGCTAATGGTGAGAATCAGCTCGTTGAACACCAGGGAGATGATGCCGCCGATCAGCATAAAGGGCAGCACCGCCACCAGGTTGGTGGTGGTAGAGGCCAGCAGGGCGCTCTCTAGCTCCTGGCTGCTGGCTTCGGCCTGAAAGATCGCCTCACGGGTGCTAAAGCCTTCGCTCTGGCGGGAGGCCTCCATTTCTTCGGCCCGCTTGGCCATGTTTTCGAGCATCACAATCGAGTTGTCGACCACGATGCCCACGCCCAGGGCCAAGCCGCCGAGGCTGAACACGTTGAGCGACAGACCAAACAGCCCCATCAGCACCAGCGCCACCAGGGTGGCCAGGGGAATGGCGGTGACAATGATAAACGTCTGCCGCAGGGAGCCGAGGAATAGCAGCACCACGATGCCCGCTAGGGTGGCCCCGGTGAGACCGGCGATCGCCACGTTTTGAATCGAGTTGCGAATGAAGCGCGACTCGTCGAGGGTGGCGGTCATGTCCATGCCCTCGGGCATGAGGCCGATCTGGCGCATTTCGTCGAGCTTGGCCTTGACCCCGTCGACCACCTCAATGGTGTTGGCGTCAGGCTGCTTTTGAATGCTCACCTTGACGGCGGGCTGGCCGTTGAGCCGCACCGCAATCCGCTGCTCTTCGGTGCCGTCGATCACGGTGGCCACGTCGCGCAGGGCTACTTGCTGAGGCGGGGTGGTGCCGGGCATGTTGATTTGCAGGCTCTCGATGTCTGCCGCCGACTGAAAGCGGCCCACCAAGCGGGTGAGGGTTTCTTCGCTGCCGCCGCGAATGCGACCGCCAGAGACGTCGACGTTGCGATCGCGCAGCGCATTGATAATATCGGGTACCCCAATGCCCACAGCCTGGAGGCGGCGCAGGTCGACATTCACCTGTACCTCTTCGTTGACGCCGCCGGTCACGTCGGAGCTGGCCACGCCGGGTACTTGCTGTAGCTCTCGCTCCAGCTCTTCTTCCGCAAAGATCCGCAGCTCCTGGGGGCTGAGGCTGTCGGAGGTGAGCGCCATCTCGTAGACCGGCAGCTGGGAGGGGTCAAACTTGAACAGGCGCGGCGTTTCGATGCTGTCGGGCAGAGTGCCGCGCGCCCGGTTGAGGGCGGCGGTGGCGTCGTTGAGCGCCTGGTCGACATCGCCCCCCGGCTCAAAGAACAGGTCAATGCTAAAGCGCCCCTCCCGGGTTTGAGAATAGACCTGAATCACGCCCTCGGTAGCCGACATGGCTTCCTCTAGGGGGCGGGTGATTTCATCGACGGCGACCTTGGGGGACAGGCCAGGGGCGTCGCCCCGCAGGCCAATGCGCGGGTAGGTAATTGACGGCAGCAGGTCTACCGGCAGCTGGGTGGTGATAAAAAAGCCCATTACCAGCACAGTCAGCCCCAGCATCAGGGTGCCAATGTGCCGTCGTATGGCCAAGCCGCTGATGCTAAAGCGGTTGTTGGGGAAGGAGGAGGGGGGCATGGGTGTGAGGGTGCGTGGGTGGGGGGGTGGATGGGTGGATGGGCGGGAGGGTATGAGGGTGGAAGGGTGCGTTTACTCACCTACCCGCCTACCCACCTACCCTTCGGACAACAAACTCGGCTCTACGGTCTGCCCGGCCTCGAGCGGCTCACCGCTGCGGACAACGTACTGTTCGCCGGGGGAGAGGCCTGAGAGAATACTGATCTGGCCGTCGATGCGATCGCCCACTTGAACGGCGCGGGCTTCGACCGTGGCCATGCCGTTGGTTTCGGTGACGACAAAGATTTGGCTGTCGCTGTCTTCGGCGACTGCGAGAGCGCTTTCGGGCACCAGCACTGTGCCTGAGGCCTGCACAGCACCGCCAGTGACGCGGGCCAGCAGGCCGCTGCCGATGCGGTTGCCGGGGTTAGCGATGGTGATCTCGACAGGCAACAGGCGAGAGGTGCCGTCGGCCACAGGGGAGATCCGGGTAATGCTGCCGCTGAAGGCTTCGCCGGGGAAGGCGTCGATTTGCAGGCTGACTGACTGGCCCAGACTAAAACTGCTGAGGGCGCTGTCGGCCACCTCGATCACCACGATCACCTGAGACAGGTCGCCGATGGAGAGCACTGCCTCGCCGGGCAGCACGAGGTCGCCCGGCGAGGCCAACCGCTCTAGCACCACCCCACTGAGGGAAGCAGTAAGGTTGGCAAAGGAAAGCCGCTGCTGGACTTCTTGCAAAATCGAGCGCTGGGCCTCGACTCGCTGCTGAGCGGCCGAGACCGACTGCTGCCGGGTGCGCACCTGCTCTTGGGACGACTGCTGGGCCTGCTGGGCCGTCACCAGGGTGAGCTGAGCCTGCTCAGCCGCTTGGGTCGACACCGCCCCCTGACTGGCCAGGGTCTGGAGCCGCTGGGCATCGTTGCCCGCCTGCTGGAGCCTGACCCGAGATTCTTCAATGGAGGTGCGAATGTCAGCTAGCTCAGCCTGGGCCTGGGCCACCTCAAACTGACGGGCGGCCAGCTCGGCCTGGGCCTCGCCCACGGCGGTTTGCAGCAGCACGCTGTCGAGGGTACCGACTGCCTGCCCCTGCTGCACAGCATCGCCCACGTCGACAGTGAGGTTTAAGAGGCGGCCTTCGGCCTGCGATCGCAGCGAGACCTGCCGAGCCGGGCGGGTGGTGCCGGTATACAGTCGGCCATCCGCATCGGCGGCTTCGGCGATCGCAATGTCGACTACAGCAGCGCTTTCTTCGCGCTCAGCCTGGGCCTGGGCCATAGGCTCTGTGGAGGGGCTGCAGGCCGCTGCGGCGATCGCCACCCCGCCCATCAGTAACAGACCAGGCACATTACCCAGGGTTCGCCTCGACCGCCTGAATCGACTCATAACCATGTGTTAGTTCCCCTAGCCTGCTGGGTTTACTTTACTTTACACTTCTCAGGCCAGCGGCTGTTTTTCAACAGATGTCACCCCTGCTTTTTTGCCTCAGCCCTGACAAACAGGGCGGCGTAGCCCTAGTGCTACGGCCTGCTCAAGCTTGGCTACGCTTGGCTCTCCTATGTCATTCCACAGGACAGTGACAAATTTTTACCCCTGAATCAGCGTGAATCAACCCTATCCACCAGGCTGTTCTTGACTGTCTGAGGTCTGCGTCTCTGGGGAAGAAATAATTGGCGTCGCTAGCCACCGCAGCGGTTCGCCAGGCTGGGCCGGGGCTGATTTGAGCAACAGCCAATGGTCTGGGGTGGTGCCCCGCTGCAGATAGAGGTCAAAGTCTCGGGTTTGACGGCGCTGGGCGCTGGTCAGCCCACCGCCCTTGAGGTGGTAGGTGCCGGCCACTTCCACCGCTGGCTGACCGGCAATCTCAGTCCAGTGGTGGTTCGCGATGCGAATGCGACCCACCTGGGCCAGATCGGCGGGGTCAGCCTTGAGCTGGCGGTAGAGCATGGCCTGGGTTTGGGAGAGCTTTTGGGCGATCGCGCCCTCCACCACCGCCCTCGGTGGTCGGGGGTTGATCACGCCACAGCCCATCAGCACCAGGCAGAGCAACCCGATGACGACCCATCGCTCTAGGTGAATTGACGCTGGTTTGCCCATCAGGTCGCCTCGGTGTTAAACCCACTCTCCTAGGCTACTGCCTTGGGCTCCCCTGAGGAAATGGATTATGGCAATGGCGGCGCGGGCTAGGGGTCGGGCCGCAGCGCCCAGGCCAAGAAGCGCTCGGTGTAGTACAGCGCGATTTGGTTGCCGGGGCCGCGAAACACCGCATCAAAGGCATGTTCGGCCCAGGGAATGACAATGAGCGCCGCCGGGTTGCCGCTGCCCAGCAGTGCATCATGCATTTGCTGGCCGTAGCTGAGCTGCACCAGGTGGTCGCGCTGGCCGTAGATCAACAGCGTGGGCGGCAGCCCCGGCCTGACTGCAAAAACCGGCGAAGCCTGCCGGTACAGCTCGGGCAGCTGTTCTGGGTTGCCGCCCAAAAAATTCTCCAGCACGGCGGTGGTGTTTATCGGGTCGGGCACGGGCGGGTCGTAGTAGCCCGCCGCCAGATTGACCGGGCCATAATAGCTGACCACCGCCCGCATCGGCAAGGCTCCAGGCCCGTAGGCCGCCAGCATGGCCAGGTGCGCCCCCGCCGACCACCCCACCAGGGCCATGCGCCCAGGGTCAATGCTGTAGGTCGCGGCGCGATCGCGGGTCCAGGCCAAAGCGGCTTGCACATCCTCGATCTGGGTCGGGAATCGGTGCTCGGGCGCGTGGCGATAGTCAATGGCTATGACCGTGTAGCCCTGGGCCGCCATGTAGGCGCTGAAGCGGGCGGTTGCGGCGGGTGCTCCCCGCTGCCAGGCCCCGCCGTAGATGGTGACAATGGCCGGATGCAACCCCTGGGCGCTGGGCGGCTGGTAAATGTCTAAGGCCAGGGCGGCACCGTCTGGCGTGACCACGGTCTGACGCTCTGGGGCGATCGCCCCCTCGGGCAGCCCCCGCAGCAAATCTACCAGGGCAAAGGGTCTAGACCGGGCAAAGGGCTGGCCATTGGGCGGCAACTGGCCGCCGTAGTCTGGCCCCAGGCTTTGCAGTTGGGCCTCAGCCTGCCGCACGGTAGCGGGCACCTGCAACAGCGGCAGGCTGCTCAGCACCAGACCCATGGCGGCCATGGCAATGACCAGGGGTTTTAGGGGGCCAGGAAACTTGAGCAGCAGCGCTAGACCCAGCAAGATGCCCTGGAGCAGCAGCAAAAACGGACTCACTTCTGGCGCACCCACTCCCAGGGGCAAGAGCAACATGGTTGGGGCCGGCACCACGATCCAGCTGCTCAAAAACAGGGCAATGGCGGCGAGTAGTGCGATCGCCCATGCCCAAAACTTACCCAAAATTGCCATGCAGACGCTGTGCGACAGTGAGCCCAATGTAGCCTAGGGAGCCTGAGGGCTCAATCCGCGGCTCAGCTGCCTGGTCTCAATTGACTATGGCAACCTCGTCGCAAATTCTCTAAAGTCGGGTGCGCCGCCCTACAAACAGACGGTTGAGAAACGCCAAAACTAGCGTAAACACCGTAGC
>DAIPYU010000116.1:0-15024 GCA_036782635.1 Nodosilinea sp. CTOTU7353 | reverse complement strand
CAAGGCAGTTGGCTATTTCTGAACAGCCGTAAATCCCCCGTCTACAACTAAGTTGTGTCCAGTTACAAAGGCCGCCCCATCAGAACAAAGCCATAGGACTGCCTCAGCAATGTCTTCGGGCACACCAATGCGCTGTAACGGAATTCCGGCAGCGACTTGATCCAGCATATCAGGGGGTGCGTCTGCCCATAAATCGGTTTTTATAGCACCGGGGCTAATGGCATTAATCCGAATTCGATCAGCAGAATATTCAGCTGCCGCTGCCCGAGATAGCGCAATTACCCCCGCTTTGGCGGCTCCATAGGCGCCATAATTGGCAACACCCAGCAGTGCGCCTTGGGAAGATGTGTTCACGATCGCGCCACCGCCCGACTGCTGCATGGCAGGAATCTCATATTTCATCGACAACCAGACCGATTTGAGATTCACGTTGATCTCAAAATCCCAGTCGGCTTCCGATAAATCAGTAATTTTCCCGGAGATGCTAGAGCCAGCGTTGTTAAAGGCGTAGTCGAGGCGACCGTAGGTTTCTAGCGTTTGGTTGATCATTCCTTCAAGATCAGACGCTTTTGCGACATCTGCCTGCACAAATATCGCTTCACCGCCTGCGGCTTTAACCATCTGAGCGGTTTCTTCACCCCTGTCAATGCGGCGAGCCACGACCACCACATTTGCTCCAGCTTTGCCAAATGCGATCGCCGCTGCTCGGCCAATACCAGAGCTAGCCCCTGTTATGATCGCAACTTTACCGGCCATTGAAGTCATCCCTTACTCTCCTGGGTAACAGTACTCAACAGCAGCTGACGGCGACTGATATCTGACATAAGAGCTTCCTCTCCTGGTCTAATTGCCAAACATCAGAAGGATATAGCCAAGACTTTCGTTCAATCTAGGAGATTATTGCTGTACCAAGTCCTTATCACGGGTTCTGAACCTGGATTTGGCTTATTTTGCTGACAGACAGACATATCGCCGGGGTGTCACCCCCACCTGACGTTTAAAGTGCCAGCCAAAATGGCTTTGGTCATAAAATCCCGTCATTGCAGCGATCGCCGCAATTGACTTTCCCTGTATCAACAGTTTTTTGGCCTGGGCAATGCGCAGCTGAGTTTGGTAAACGCTAGGAGACACCCCTAACTCCTGGCGAAAGATACGACAGAAATGGAAGCGGCTTAATCCGGCGATCGCGGCCAGTGACTCCAGCGCAATATTGTCGGCGTAGTGAGCATTTAGGTAATCACGGGCCATCCTGACCGCCGCGCGGTCTAGCCTCGTCGGGAGAACGGCAGGACTATTGGCAGCATGGTGCCGAATCAGATGGGCAATGAAGTTCCACAGGGCGAGATCTTGCTCCAATTGGGCATGATTTTGCGCCAGGGCTGCCTGTAGCGCCAAAAATAGCCGAGTCAACTCGACATCCGTCAGCAATGCCGTTGAGAAAAAAGGAAGACTAGCCGGTTTGCCCGCCATCTCAGCGGCAGCGGTGTGTAACCAGGTTGGGCTGATGTGCATCATTTCGAACTGGGCAGGGCTGGGAAGATAGGTGCGATCGCTAGGTGAATGCACTTCGCCAGAATGGATCACGCTCAGACTCCCGACTGGAATTACGTGATAGGCACCCCGGTAGCTGTAGGTACCTTCGCAATTAAAACTTAAGCCAAACTGGTAGTCTTCATGGGAATGCTTGGGGAGCGGCTCTACAGCCCCTGACGTGTAGGTATACCGCTCCAGTAAAATGCCGTCCGACTGCCAAGCCTGAACCGAAATTTCTGCTGCCTTATTTTCCATAGAAGCAAGTGACTCACCCTACTGTTAAGCCAGCATGATCGCTCTGCCCCTTCTATTACAAGTACAGGGTAGGCATCGCTGCCCAACAGAGGACAACATAGCCCAAGTTCGGCCTAAAGCTGGCCAAAGCCCTTCTTTTTCTTCTGGCTTTTTTGTTTTTTGTTGCTGGGAGCACGAAAACCCGGCTGTGGCCTGCCGCCCATGCCCGGCAGCCCTGGCATACCGCCGCCCATGCCCGGAAAGCCGCCCTCCATGCCGGGCATGCCGCCGCCCATGCCGGGGAAGCCGCCGCCGCGCCCCATCTGCTGCATCATGGTGCGCATTTTACTGAAGTCGCTGACCAGCTTGCCCACGTCTTTCTCTTGGTGGCCCGAGCCTTTGGCAATGCGGCGGCGGCGGCTGGGGGAGCTAGAGAGCAGGTTGGGCTGCTTGCGCTCTTGGGTGGTCATCGAGTTAATCATGGCTTCGCAGCGCTTGAGCTGGGCCTCGCCCTCAGGGCTATTTCATTCTAAAAATGGCTTTGAGGGTGTTTAGCCTGGATTATTCACAAGGATGGAAGCGAGCGGCTGTCATTCCCGCGCAGGCGGGAATCCACTCGAAAGAGTGCTATTGCGGCTAGATTCCCGTTTCCACGGGAATGACGGCATTTCCCAAAGGTCATGAATAATCCAGGCTAAGCAATTAGTCACCGCAACAAAGTGGAGCTATTGCGAATGAGGCAAAAATCGGTAGAGTAAGGGGCACGACGATTCAGCGGCCCTCGGCCTTGAACCTTTTGGAGATCGACCCTGAAGCCCAAGGGGCCAAGTATTGGTACGATCGCTACTGCGAGCAACACAAAGCTGCACGGTGAGGTCACAAAACTACAGTGGGTCAAACTTACGGCATCAACCTTCGCAGGTTAGGGCCTAGTCTAGGATGCAGGCTAGGGCGCGGGTTGGCGATCGCCCTGCTGACCGCCTTTATCACCGTGCAGCTCTCGCCCTACTGGGCGGTGGCGGCGCTGCCATCTCGATCGCCTGAGGGGGCGATCGCCCCCTCAGGCCTGCTGGCCCAGCTGGTTGAACTGCCCAGCGGCACCGTAGCGCTGCCCGACTTTGACCCGGCGGTCAACGGCTTCCAGTTTTCTAACCAAGAGCTGATTCAGTCCATTGACCTCAACCGCAACGCCCAGGCCTGGGAAGAGGTGCTGACCGAGCAGCTCCAGCAGCTGTTTGGCACCCAGGTGTGCATTGGCGGCGAGGCGGCCACCTGCGTGCTCACCGCCGCCGCCCAGAGCTGGCTACAAACCCAGCTGGGCCGCATGGATCAGGGCCTGTCTGAGGGCATGGCCGCGGCGGTGCTCGACCTGTGGCAACCGGCCCAGCCTCGCATTCCCTGGTGGCAGCGGCTGGTTAATTTTGTGCTGGGGCGCACGGTGTTTGGGCTGGCCCGCACTCTGTTTGAGCTGCAAACCTTGATCGCCAACCTGTTTCTTATGCAGGGGGTGGCCGAGGTGTTTCAGCAGACCGAGACCGTGCGCAACACGTTTACCCCCACTCAGGTTTTGCTGTCAATTGTGCGGGTGTTTGTCACCGGCTCCGGCGACCCCTTCACTATGGGCGTCTATCGCCTGCTAGAAGGCGCTCTGGCCGAGGGCCACAGCCTCACCCCCTACCGGGTCGAAGACCGGGGCAGCGGCAAGTACTGGGTCTACGTCTATGACAGCAACTACCCGGCGGGTCGCCCCACCAGCCCCACCGATCTCCATGTCGAGTTTGACACCCAGGCCGATACCTGGAGCTACCAGCCCACTGCCCAGGGGCCACAATTCTACGGCGACGCCGAGCGCAAAACCCTGGATTTAACCCAGCGATCGTGGCGACAGCCCCCCGCTGAGAGTGCCATCACTGCCACGGGCAGCTTCACCTGCCCCTTCTGCAGGCCAGAGCCAGAGGCCACAGAGGAGACAGAACCTACCCTAGAGATCACCTTGGCGGGGGAGGGGCAGCTCACGGTCGCACCCTACATTTCAGCATCGGCGACGGCATCAGCCCCAGCCCTCGCTCCATCCCTCAGCATTGAGAATAACGTTTCTCTGGTGCCCTTTAAGGGTGGCCTCGACCGCGAGGTGCCCGCCAGCTACCGCCTGCCCCCAGAGAGTCTGGGGCAGCCCCTGCAAGTCACCCTCACCGGGGTTGCCGGGGCTGCGATCGCCCAGCGGCAGCCGGTTACCCTTCAGCTCACCGGGCCGGGCTACACCGCCAACCTAAAGAACCTGGTGCTTAGCCCCAGCCAAGCCCTGACTCTATTTTTGGTACCCCAGGCCACCGGCCCCGAGCTGACCTTTGTCGCTAACCGCGCCACGGAGATTCCCCACCTGTCAATCCACCTCACCGACGAAACCAGCGCCTACCAATTTGACTCATCCACCCCAGAAACCGGATTCTCGCTGACGGAGCGCCGGGTGTCTAAAAGCTCTGGGTTTGACCTCAGCGGTCTCAAGCTGCCGGCGGGCCAGCGCGTGGCCCTGGCGACCAACAGCGACCTCAAGCGGCTCTACTTTGCCGACGACGACCTGGCGACCAGCCAGTACGCCCTCACGGTTAAAAACCGGATGGTGATTAGCGATCGCATTCAGGTGGGGGAGCGGCAGCCCGACTTTGTCAACTACACCCTCACCTACGACGAAGACATGCGGGCCAGCGGCGTACAGGTTGAGGGCCAGCGCCAGGCGTTTTTCGACTACGACCCGGCCTTTATCGACCCGGCGGAGCTGCCCCGGCAAGACCTGCTAGCCGCCTTTGAGCAGCGTGACTTTCCCATCACCATTGCCTACGAGCCGCTGGCGGACAGCACCCCCGGCCCTCTGCGCCTGGTGCCCTCTGGGGCAGACCCGATTGCTATACGAGTCTTTCAAGGATCGCTGCGCAAGGGCGGCGAGAAATAGTAACGGTGCGATCGGCCACGTTTCTACTGCTTCAATCAAAATCGGTGGTCGGGTCGGGGTGGTGTAAAAACTCGAAGCAGCGCCGAATTTGACTGGGAGAAACGCGCCCCTCTGACAGGGGCGGCAGATCGTGGGGGCCAAAAAACTCCACAGCGGTGGTTTCGTAGCTGGGGGTGGGCTGGCCGCCAGTGATTTCGCACAGAAACAACAGCTTGTAGCTGTGGTGCAGGGCGGGGGGATGGCCGTGGCGGGGGTGGGCGTGGTCGTAAACCGCCAGCAGCTGAGTGGCCTTGGCGGTAAAGCCCGTTTCTTCAAAGATTTCTCGCTCCGTGGCCCGGCTGGGGGAGTCGCCTATGTTGGCCCAGCCGCCGGGCAGCGACCAGAGGCCGTCGGCGCTTTCTTTCACCAACAAAATTTTTTGGTCGCGAAACACCACGCCCCGCACGTCTACCTTGGGGGTAGCGTGGCCTATATCTTGCTGCAAGAGATTGAGAATGGTAGGTGGGTCGGCCTGGGCCTGGGCGGCGAGCATAGCGGTGGCAATATCCTGCACCTGCTTGTAGCGCTCGATATCAAAGGGATGGTTTTTGTAATGCAGCCCGGTTTGGGCAATGCCCAGAAGCTGCTGAATCCAGCTGAGCCATGGTGAGGTCATAGTGAGTTGGTGCCTAGAAGCGGAGTTCTGTCTGTGGAAAAATAACAGATTCTGCGCTGGAATTGGCATATCAGGCTGGGTCAATGGCCCAGAATGCAGCCCGGAATACGGCCCGAAGTGGCGACCTTTTGATGGATTGATACAGGCGGGTTTGCCATCTATATCAGCGGGCTAATTTCAAATTTAAAATTAATGCTCCTTTGCCCTACCGGCAAGAAAAGCGGCGGGGATCAAGAGAAAATCAGGTTAGACCGAGGGAAAATGCAAGCACGCCACCAGTATTCCCACTGGCTATTCTCCCCTTAGCGAGGACTCATAGAGAATTCACAAAACTTAGGTTAATCTTCCGCTGACGGCAAAAAAATGTGCTAGCACCGTCAATAAACGGTAAACCAAGGGGTTGGCGCGACTTACAATGGCTGCGATTGCGCCGCAACATCCCGTTACACGCCCACTCCGCAATAAAGCCTTAGATTACTTAATAAATTTCTCATGAAGGCAATGATAGGATTTCCTCAAGTCAGTCATAAGATTTTTTCATCAATTGCTGGTCGCTGTTTTCTGGAGAATCAAGTTATGTCTACAAGCCCCGTCGGAATTAAGCCCGAGACCCGTAATCACAAGGGATTTTTTGTTCAAGATGTCGACTACGAGTTGGTCAGCATTGAAGCCTCAGGCTGGGCGCTGATCTGTGTTGACGATGCCGTTTGCCACTACGTTGACCCCGACAATTTGTTGATTCAGAATCTAGACGCCTAGGTAACCCTGTCCAAGTCCAGAGGTGGCGCTCTGCCAGGGGGGAACTACAGCCCCCGAGCTGGACTTGGTATAACTTCGGACCAGCCACCTGCCCTAGCAAGGCAACTTTTGTATCAATCAGTTAATACTCGAATCATTTTGGTAGGCTGCTCTTGTCCTAGAGTGGCCTATTTCTGTTTTAGGATTGGGGGGCTGTCCCGGTTCTTGCCAAGAGGGGGGCTGCGGTTTGCGGTTCACGGTTTGCGGTTTGCCCGTCCACCGTGAACCCTGCACCGTGAACCGTGCACCCCCCATGTCTTCATATTTAATTGCTCCCACCTACTTAGGGGCCGGCAGTCTAAGCGCAATGGCCATCGCGGCCCATTGTCCCCAGCTCCTTTGATAAACATACCTAATCAATACACCTGATGAGTACACCCGTGAAACCGATGCCGATCACACAGCGCATCTCAAGCATCATTAGTTGGGTCTTGGTGGCCGATCTGGGCTTGGTGCTGCTCAGCCTCGGCTGGTTTTTGGTAGCCGTGCTGGGGCGCAGCATGAACCTCGACCTGGGCTTAGACCTCTGGTACTCCCTGTGGAACCCGCTGATTTTGCCCGCCCTCAGTGTCTTGATGGCCGGGGCGATCGCCAGCGGCATTGTCGGCTGGGTGGGTCGTCGCTTCAATGCAGATGCGTCTTAGGGATGGGTGTCAGGGGTTAGGTGTCAGGTGTTAGGTGTCAGGTCCGCCTTAAACCCGATGCCCGACACCCAAAACCCGATACCCGACACCCGAGACCCGACCCCCCCATCACCAAAGCCGCTGCGTGCGGGTATACCACCGCAGCAGCACCCGCGCCAGCCGCTCGCTGTGGTGGCGCACCGTGAGGTTTTCGCTCTCTTCCATGACGTTGGCGGCAATGATGCGGCGACCCGAGTCAAGAATCGCAGCGCGATCCAGTAGCACCGGGCCGACTCCAGCTCTGGCGTAGTGGGTGATTACCGGGTCAGAGGGCATTACCTTCTGCACCAACACCGCGTCAAATACATAGGCCCCGCAGGCCGAGTCGATCGCCCGAATGTGGTCAGATACCGAGAACCCATCGGTCTCCCCCGGCTCGGTCATGATGTTGCACACGTAAATGCGGGGCACCTTCCGGGCCGAAATCGCCTTGACCAACTCCGGCACCAGCAGGTTGGGAATAATGCTGGTGTAGAGGCTGCCGGGGCCAATCACAATGTAGTCGGCCTCTTCAATCGCCTTCACTGCCTTGGGCAGAGCGGGCGGGTCGGGGGGCAGGCAGCCAATGTGCACAATGTGGCCTCGCGCCTCGGTAATCTTCGACTCGCCCACTATCCGGCGGCCATCGCTCAGCTCGGCCCACAGCTGCACATCCACCGAGGTGGAGGGCAGCACCTGGCCCCGCACCGCCAGCACCTTTGAGCTAGCGGCGATCGCCTGCTCCAGATCGCCCGTGATTTCGTTCATGGCGGTCAAAAACAGATTGCCAAAGCTGTGGCCCACCAGCCCGCTGCCCGACTCAAACCGATATTGAAACAGTTCTGTCAGCAGCTTTTCTTCGTCGGCTAGGGCCGCCAGGCAGTTGCGAATATCGCCGGGGGGCAGCACCCCCATCTCACGCCGCAGCCGCCCTGACGAACCGCCATCGTCGGCCACGGTGACAATGGCGGTGATGTTAGAGCTGTACTGCTTCATACCCCGCAGCAGGTTAGACAGGCCGGTGCCGCCGCCCACCACTACAATTCTTGGCCCCCGCGACAGCCGCCGCTGGGTCATCAGGGCATCGAGCAGGTCTTCTTCATTGCCGGGAATGAGGACATCGGTAATCGCCCCTACGGTGCGGCTCTGGCCCCAAAAGATTAGCCCCAGCCCCAGTAAAATGCCGAGGGGCCCGCTGACATAGTTGGGCACATGGGTGGTAAATGCCCGCAGGGCCGCCCCCAGCAGCTGCCCAGTGAAAAACACCGGCGTCAGCCTGAGCCAAATCATCAGTCCGGTGCCCACCAGCAGCACGCCGGCCATGCTTAAAAATAGCCACCGCTTGACCAGCAGTCCCGGCGCCATCCAGCTCACCATGCGGTTAACCCGCCGCGGCGGGGCCAGGGTTAAGGTCTCCTGTCTAACCCAGCGAAAGAGTCTGGACAGGGCTGTGTGAAAAGATTTTAAGGACATGAATAGGGAAGCCCTCTCAGGCGTTTCAAACAGCCTCTGATCGGATTTAGCACCAGCGCCTTCGATTTTAGCGGCTATTTGATAGAGTCAAGGCATGGATGTGCCCTGACTCTGGTTAATGCTCGGTAAAGCCCCAGGATTGGGGGCAAGCGGGCGGGCAGCCTAATCACAGGATACCCAGGCATGTTTATATCGGTAGGGCTTATGACCGCTTCCCACGACCACAGCAGGGCCTTTGGCCAGCAGCCAGCGGCCTTTTTGCAGTCCGGGGCGGCGGCTGGCAGCGGCGATCAGGTGCTGCTAGACTTACGGGGCATCTCTAAGCGCTTTGGGGACAACCTGGTGCTAGACAGCGTTGATCTAACCCTGTACCGGGGCGAAGCAGTGGCCATTATTGGCCCGTCGGGCACGGGTAAATCGACAATTTTAAGAATTATTGCCGGGCTACTTTCCCCCGACGAGGGGGAAATCTACGTACAGGGGCACCGGCGAGAAGGGCTGATTGAAGATGCTCTCGATCCGGTGGGCATTGGCATGGTGTTTCAGCAGGCGGCCCTATTTGACTCGTTGACGGTGGCAGAAAATGTGGGGTTTTTGCTGTACCAGCACTCTGACCTACCGGCCCGACAGATTCGTCAGATCGTCGATGACGTGCTCGATATGGTGGGTTTGCCGGGCACGGGCAGCCGCTACCCAGCGGAGCTGTCGGGGGGCATGCGCAAGCGAGTGAGCTTTGCCCGAGCGATTGTCTCCAATCCCGAAAACCCCCAAGACCGGCCAGCGCTGCTGCTATACGATGAGCCTACCGCAGGTTTGGACCCGATCGCCTCGACGGTGATCGAAGACTTGATTCGCGCTATTCAACGCAATAACGGGTGCAGCTCTTACCTGATTGTGACCCACCAAGACAGCACCATTCGCCGGACTGCCGACCGGGTGATCTTTCTGCATCGGGGTCGCATTCAGTGGCAAGGCCCGGTCAGCGCGGTCGATGACACCGACAACCCCTTTGTGCGGCAGTTCTTTAGCGGTCGGGTCGAAGGCCCAATTCAAATGGTGCAGTAGGCCAATGGTGCCAGAGACCCGCGACGTTATGGCCACTAAAGAATGGCGATCAAGAATCACAATCGGGAAATGGCGATCCGAGATCACAACTGGGGGATGGCGACAGGTGTGGCCATCCCCTAAACTGGCTGAGTACAGGGTTTCATCGGCGATTTAGGGGTGATTTGGTACAGAGTTGGATTGTGACACAATGCTGTGACACAGTACGGTTGAGCGGTTAGGGCAGAGGGCACCATGCGGGCAAGGGCAATTCGTGAGGGGTCGGTGGGGCTGCTAATTTTATTGGCGGTGGGTCTATTTGGTGGCCTGGTGCTGTGGCTTAGGGGGCTAAACCCTGGCAGCCGTAGCTATCGGGCTACCTTTGTGTTTGAGAATACTCTGGGCATGCAGGAGGGCACTAACGTTCGCTACCGGGGCGTGCCCGTGGGGCGGGTGCTACGGATTGTGCCCGGCAGTAATGCGGTGGATGTGGCGGTAGAAATCGGCAGCACTGAGTTGCGGATTCCCAGCGATGCGGCGATCGTCGTGAATCAGTCGGGGCTCATTGGCGACACCACCATTGACATCATGCCCCTGCGTCTCCTGAGCGCTCAAGAAGTAGCTCTCGACCCCGCCGGCCCTGACTGCCCCCCGACGATTATTTGCAACGGCGATCGCCTTGCTGGCACCGTGGGCGCTAGCTACGAGTCGCTGCTGCTGTCGGCGGAGAGGCTGGCCGACACGTTTGCCGACCCAGAGATCATCGACGATCTCAAAGCTACCCTCAAAAACACCACCACCCTGGCCGCCAGCGCCAATCTGCTGACGGCAGAGCTGACCCTGCTCTCCCGGCAGCTCCAGGGCGATCTGGGGCCGCTGCTGACGTCGGCCAACCGAGCGGCCGACAACGTCGGCAACGCCGCCGCTGAGTTTGAGCTGGCCGGCGGTGAGATCAACCGTCTGGTGGTCGGCAACCGCACCACCATTGCCACGACCCTCGACAATATCAGCCGCAGCGCTACCAACCTTCAGCTCATTACCACCACCCTTAACCCGGCTATTCAAGACAGTCAGTTTTTGGCCAACCTCGACCGGCTGTCCGCCGATGCGGCCCTGGCTACTGCCGATATTCGCGCGATTACCGGCACGTTTAACAATCCCGCCAATCTGGTCACGCTTCAGCAGACCCTCGACTCGGCCCGCAACGTGTTTCAAAGCGCCACCAAGGTGCTCGCCGACATGGATGAGTTGACCGGCGACCCGGCTCTGCGGCGCAGCCTGCGCGATCTGATCAATGGCCTCAGCGGTCTGGTTTCGCTCACCAACCAGCTGGAGCAGGCTAGCCAGGTGGCCGAGGTGTTGACGCCGCCCGCCGGGGAACAGCTGGAGCGAGTCACGCTGACCGCCGTGCCCGATGCCCAGAGCGCCGTGCCGGGGTCGGTGGTGGTTACCCACCAGGGGCAGGCCTACCGGCTCAACGTGCAGTCTCATCAGCCCCGCTAGGTTCAGTGTGGCCCCGGTGACTCGGGAGATTGTAGGCTCGGGAGATGCTATGACTCGGGAGATTTTATGACTCAGAATGG
Organism: Nodosilinea sp. CTOTU7353; assembly: GCA_036782635.1. Lineage (GTDB taxonomy): Bacteria > Cyanobacteriota > Cyanobacteriia > Phormidesmidales > Phormidesmidaceae > Nodosilinea. The sequence goes on along the minus strand of DAIPYU010000116.1, from coordinate 4,092 downwards.
TGATCGCGCCCCAAACAACACCTCAGACAACCGTTTCTTTCAGTTTGAGGCCAGCTTTGTAGAGTCGCTGCGCTGCATACCCATGCAGGTGCGCCTCAAGCTCGACACCTGCGGCGTCAAGCTCAAGCTAGAGCACTGGCATCGGCTGAGCAGCGCCGAGCGAGCCAGCCTCACCCAGATCCCCTGCGCCGAAGCCAGCGGCACCTACGGAGCCTACGTGCAGGATCTGGTGACAAAAATCCAGGGTATCCCAGCCTCTACCCTGGCCATAGACCCGAACCCGCCCTGGCAAAACCTGACCGCCGTGCCCGACCAGGTGCAGGCCCAGGCGGCGGCTCTGGGGGTGACAATTGGGCTAGACCAGTGGCGATCGCTCTCCTCCCTAGAGCGCTTTGCCCTGATCAAACTCAGCCGCCCCGGCCACGAAAACCGCAACTTTTACCCTGCTCTGGTAGAGTTTGGCCTGGCAGAGTTAGACCTGGCGCAATCGCCAGATCGGGCCGATATTTCCCCAGAAAATCAGCAGGCATAATGACTACAGCAGTCTCCAACCCTAAGGTCTATGGTCACTCTGCAAACTCGCTCCACCGCCCCCACCCAAGACCAGGTCCAGCAGACCCGACAGCGCATTGACGCCTACGTGCAAACCATTGCCAACAGCCCCGACCAGCGGGCCGGCGCGTTTCCCTACTACCTGTTTCACGGGGCTGACACCCCGGTGAAGGGCACCATTCTCATGTTTCACGGGTTTAGCGCCCGCCCCCACCAGATGGCGCGCCTGGCCGACTATCTGTTTCGCAATGGGTTTAATGTCTACCAGGCCACCCTGGCGGGCCACGCCTACGGCATCCCCGACAAATACTGGCCCCAGGTCGATCTCAAGCCCGAAATTTTGGTGCCGCTGCGCGAAAAAGTTGCCGCCGACCCGGTGCTGCAACACTACCTAGCCAACATCGCCACCGCCGGCGATATCAGCGCCGCCACCCCCTCCCCGGTGCAAATGGTCGGGCTGGTGGCCCGCCTGCGCCGGCTAGAGCCGCGCCTGCTCGACATCGTTGCCGCCATCGAGCGCGACAATAACCCCGACTTTGACCGCTACTATGTGTCGTCTCACCTGGCCTACCTGAGCGATGCCCAGGCCCGCCTGGCCGAGCTAGAGGCTCTGCCTGGCCCCGTCTACACCGTCGGGCTGTCGGTGGGCGGGGCGGTGGCCCTGGCCCTGGCCGCCCAAAACCCCCAGCGGGTGACCAAGGCGGTGGCCTTTGCCCCCCTGCTAGCGGTCTACGGCGAAACCCGCCGCCGCTACGTCAACCTGGCTGGCCCCCTCGATGTCAAAGAGTTTGGCTGGGACGAGCTGAAATTTCCCCTGGGTTGCTTTACCGGAGCCAGTCGGTTTGGGGCCTTTGTGCGCACCCGTGAAAATGTTGCGGCCCTGCGCTCCATCCCCACGCTGATCGTGCTGACCGAGAACGAAGACGCCGCCGATCCACAGACTACCCAGAGTTTCAACCGCTCCCTCAGCCAGGCCTCGCTCTTTAAGCGCTACGACAACCACTACCTGCACACCTTCCCCAGCGAGGCCCTGGTGCCCCACCCCATGGTTGACCCGTCAGAGGTCAGCCAAAACATGAGCAACGACTACTGGAAACCCATGTACCAGGAGACCTTTCGGTTTTTGACCAAAACTGAGTTTAAGAGCAGCAGCCTAGGGCAGATTGACGAGGTCTCAGACCTACCACCAGTTGTCGCTGGCTAAGACTGAATCCGCCTTGGCTGGCCCCGGTTGGGCTGGGCAAGGGCAGTGCCCTCCCTACGGCAGTTCAAGGCTCCTGGCGATTTGCAGAGGTTTATCTCAGCTTATTCCAGTGCCATTCCACGAGAAAGGACTTGATATAGTTGAAAAGGGTAATCCTTACGAGCCATGCAGCTTCTACACAAATTCCTTTACGTTTTGTTGCCCGTTGCCATGGTTAGCGTGGGACATGCCCCTCTAGCCTATAGCGCCGACTGTCCAGGCGTTACCCTGCGAATTGAATCAAACCAACCGGTTGATCAAACTGCCATCTGTGAGGCGGCTCAGCCTTGGCACCATCGGGGTTTTCGGGTCTTGGTTTTTCTGACGGATGAACAATCTGAAGGAGAAGCGGCATGGTTTCGTCTCCTGGATCAAGTGGAAGCAGATGCTGGGCTCCGGGATTTGAGCCAAGCGGATGTTTTTGATGCCAATGGCTTATCCATTGCGGCTAGCACCGCCACAGAAACCCTTTGGGGCATCAACGTTACCTATGGGGAAAATCTCTATGACACCCCTTTGGATACCAGCACTCGATTAGATGCCCTTAAGACTCAAATGCGAGGACAGATCGCAGGTGGAGATACCACCGCCGCCGTCACTGAGTTGCTCACGGCCACCTATGCCCTGAACTATGACCGCTTCCCTTGGTTGCAGGGGATTCTAGCCTTTGGGGCCATTGCCGGTGGTAGCGGCATCGGGGGAGTCACCTGGAAACGCCACCGTCAAAAGGTGCAGCTGCAGCGACACCTGAAAGCCCTCCAAGAACGAGTGGCCAGCCTACTGATGGCCTGCGATGAGCTGTTTGCAGGCTCCCCCAAAGAAACCATTTCCTATCAGGTCTTTGTGGCCGCTGGAGGCGACCAGTATCCCGACTATGAACACCGGGTGGAAGACCTACTCCGGCAAGGTAAACAGGCCCTTGCCCAAAGCTTTAGTGTTTATCACCAAGTCACAGACAGCGCTGCCTCCCTATCCCTCGAAGAACAGGTGGAGACTTGGGAAAAGTTGTACGTCAATTTAGTGGGCAGCCGCGATCGCATTCGCAATCTGAGCGAAGACGAGTTGCGCCTGCTCCTAGATCCCCTGCAATTTTTGGCCGGTGCTCCGACGATGAACACCCCCCTGACCCAGCAGTTGAAGGCGTTAAGCACTAAATTAGCTGATTGCCCCCTCACCCTAGACTTGATCCGGGTCGATCAGCGCGCCATGGACGCCGACGGCATTTTGGGGTTGATAGACGATTTAGAATACCTGATCCACCGCGTCTCAACCGCTGACAATATCGCATCGGAGACTCTCGATGAAACCCGCACCAAACGGGACCAACTGGTGCAACGGATTCCCTCCGATTTCGCCTTTGATGCGCCCCTGATTGCGGTGGCGATCGACCATCACCTCAATGCAGCAGATGCGGCCCTAGAGGCCCAACGCCCTGTGACGGTCTTGGATGCCTGCGAGGCAGCTGGGAACACGCTGCAAGCCATCGGGCACCTGATAGATAAGGGCAGTGAACAGCAGGGTAACCAGTACCAAGTTCAGCAGCTACAGGAACAGGGCTATCGCTTTCCTGAACACCTCATGGCAGAAGTTGCGATCGCAACCCAGGCGGTTAATACAGCGCTGCAAACTTACGATCCAGCAGCCCTCACCCCTGCGGTTACCGAGCTGCTGCAACGCCAGGAAACCCTACTAAAGTGCTACCAACAACTGCCTGGTCTACGCCGCACCAATCAGGCCAAACTCGACCACAACAGTCGTCGCATCGAAGCCATGCAGCACCATATCGAAAGCACACTTGCACAAACCCTTACAACCCTACGCTCCAAAGAGAGCTATGCCCCCTATCTCAACCAGGCAGAATCTGCACAGAACACCTTGAATCAACAGCTACCTCAACTCCTGGAGCTACAAAATCGTCTAGAGCAGCAAAATACCTTAGAACACCAGCAATTTGATCAGGTTGCCCAGCAACTCGACACCCTGGAGACTCAAATGAGTGCAGTTGGGCAGGCCATCAAAACGATTGAGCAAGCCCTGCAAGACGCCCGCTATGCCGAGAATCCGCAGGTGATGACAACCTATGCTGAAGGCAGACGTAGCTCCAGCCGATCCTCCTCCAGTTCGTCCTTTAGCTCCCCTCGCTCGACCAGCCGACCTTCAACTTCATCCCGTTCTTCCTCATCGGGGTCTTCCCGCCGCAGTTCTGGCGGAAGTAGTCGTCGCCGTTAACCAGGCGTTTTTCTGTATCAAACTCGGCCTGCTCTACCCTGCCGATCGCCAGCACGATCACCCCCACC
>DAIPYU010000115.1:0-15135 GCA_036782635.1 Nodosilinea sp. CTOTU7353 | reverse complement strand
GGGGCTGGCCCTGGCCACGTTTGTGTCTAAAAAGCACTTCAACCAGGCGGAGCAGGAGGCGGGCAAAGTGGCCTCGGTGCTGGGAATTTCCTTTATTACCGAGGGGGCGATTCCCTTTGCGGCCAACGACCCCCTGCGGGTGATCCCCGCCTGCATTGCCGGGTCTGCGGTGGCTGGGGCGCTGTCAATGGCCTTTGGCAACACCCTGCGGGCCCCCCACGGCGGCGTGTTTGTGCTGGCGATCCCCAACGCGGTGGAGAATGCGGGGCTGTATATTGTTGCGATCGCAGCGGGCACCCTGGTCACGGCCCTGGTGGCGGTGCAGCTCAAGCACTGGTTCCCACGCAAAAAGGTGGTGGCCGAGGTCTGATACTGAATCCGCCTTGGCTAGCCCCGGTTGGGCTGGGCAAACACCGTTTGCCCCTACGCAAGCCGCCTGTTTGGAATCGGGGTTATACGATTCGGATTTGCTATTAGCTCCAAATTTTAGGCTGTTCGGCCATTGGTAGTGATCGCCTCAACGCTGAAAGCGGCCAGACCTAAAGCGGACAGAAGAGAATGATGGCTTTGGACGCGTCGTAGTAGTACTGGTCCACGTAGCCCACCTTTTTGAAGCCCACGCTTTTGTAGAACCTGAGGGCGGCGGTGTTGTCGTCGTCTAGGTCCACCATTAGGCCGCGCGCCTGGGCAGTTCTGGCCTGGGCGCGCAGCTCTGCCATTAGCGCCGTGGCTACCCCCAGCCGTCGGTAGGTGGGGTGCACCGACAGCGCCTCTACCCACACGCGGCCCTCCTCCTCCAGGCCGCCCACGATCACCCCCAGGGGCAGGTCGTGGAGCCTGGGCTGGCCGTAGGCCAAAAAGGCTATGTAAATGCCCTGATCGAGGAAAAAGTCCAGTTTGTCGCGGGAAATCCACTGTTCGACGTCGGCCAGGCCAGGGCGGGCGGCGTTGAGAATGTCCGGGGCGCTGTGGCAGCGCTCGATGGCAAATGTCGTCGTCATCAGTAGTCGTAGATCGAGCGATCGCCGCCGCCAAAGTTCTCCTGGGGCCGCAGGGGCACCTGGGTATTGATCGTGCGGCGAATGCGAAACAGCACCGACGAGTAGGTGGCCTCCGCCAGGCCGATGTCGTTTTCGCGGTAGTTCACCGCCATGTACTTGCCGGTGTAAAAGCCGCTGGCCCCGCTTTTAGTGTTGCGCAAGATCACGTAGCGCCAGCGCTCTTTGTCCTCTTCCAAAATCTCTACCTGGAGCCGTTGCAGCAGGTGGCGGGCGCGGTAGCGCTGGGCGCGGCGGTGCTCAAAGTTGATCAGGCCGCTGCCGCCCACCCGCAGCAGCGACAGCCCCCGGTTGAGAAACAAAAAGAACGACTCCACGGTGAAGTCGGAGTCGGTGACAAACAGGTCGAAGCGGCGGCTGGGGTCGTTTAGCTCCGGGGGCAAGGCGCGGCGTAGGTCGTGCTGCCAGAGGGCAATGGGCAGGTTTTCCTGCTGGGCAATGCCCTGGATCAGGGCGCAGGTGTAGGGGTCGACCTCCAGCACCGTGGCCTGGATGCCCCGCCGCGCCAGGGACACCGAAACCAGGTCGTCGTCGCCCACCAGTAGCACCTCCCGGGGGCGATCGCGCAGAATGCTCTCCACCTTTTTCAGGTGAGACTGGGGCGAGAGGGGCGCTTGCCCCAGGGTGTAGTCGAGCACCCGCCGCCGAGCGAGCAGCTGGATGGTGGCCTGGTAGGGCTGGTCGGCGGTGCCGGAGCCGCTATGGGCGTTGTACACCTCGACCCCGTGGGCGTCGGGCTGGGCAAAACCGCGCGATCGCACCGCGTAGAGCGACAGATCCAGGCCGTTCTCGGCCCTGGCTCCCAGGGCTGTGCCGTCGACCCCATCGGTTAGCTGGCCCGGCGTCACCCCCAGGGCCAGCCGGTAGAGCAGCCGCAGGTTGTCGATCTGCGTCGGCAAAATCTGGGTGGGCAGGTAGTCGTCGGCGTGGGTATCGACGATTCCCAGCCGATTGTTGAGGTCGTTGATCAGGTAGACCCCCGACCGCAGTTCCAGGTAGGGGCCGCTGGCCAGATCCCCCAGGCGGTCGGGGTCGATCAGGTCGGTGTAGTTCAGCGCCGCTGGGTTCCAGGCGGAGAGGGCGCGGCTGGCCGCCGCCTCGCTCACCAGGCCGCTGCCGCCCGGCTCCAGCGATCGCAGCAGGGTGTCCACCTGCCGCCGCCACCGCCAGCTCTGGAACGGCAGATAGCTGAGCAGAACGGCGATCGCCCCGCCCCCCAGGCCCACCGGGGCCACCAGCCCTAGCGCCGTCGCCCCGGCATTGACCGACACCGGAAACGAGCTGTCTCGCAGCACAATCTCCTCTGACCAGTCAAACTGGCCCACGCTGGTGTTGCCCGTGGCCCGCCAGTCGGTGCGCAGCAGGTAGCCCGTGGCGGGGTCAAAGTCGTAGGTTTCGTCATCCACGGCCAGGGTCCACTGGCCGGTGGGGTCGTAGTCGCCGTCTCCCACCTGGCGCGAGTAGGGCTGCTCTAGCGCCAGGTGAATGCTGTTCACCACCCGCAGCGGCCCCAGCCGCGCCGTCCTGGGTTCCTGCACCACAAAGCTGTTGCCCAAAATCGGGTGGCGGGTCTCAATGCGGGCGGCGGTGGGGTCGATGCGAAACCAGATGTAGTCAAAGGTGTAGTACTCGCGGGCGATCTCGGGGCCGTCGTAGGTGCCGCCCAGGTAGGCGCGGGTGGTGGCGTCGGTCTGCACGTTGAAGGTGTAGCGCTGGTTGAGGCTGCCGCCGTCGCTGTCGGAGTAGCGAAAGTCGGAGGTCACCTGCCAGGAGACCTCGCTGCCCGCCACGGCGGTGATGGTATAGGTGCGGCGATCGCGCTCCGTTTCGGTGTAGCCCCGGTACTGACCCGAGCGCCCCCGCAGCCGGGTGGTGGCCTCTAGGGTAAAGGTTTCGCCGACCCGGTAGGCGGGGTCGGGGCCAGCCTGGGCGATCGCCGGGCCGTGGGCCACCCCGCTGATGCTGAACAGCCCCCAGCCCAGCAGCAGCCCCACCAGCGCCAGCAAAAATCGAGATGCGATCGCGCGTCTAACCATAGCCCCTGCCGTCAACTACGGTGCCCTTATAGCACCTGGGGCGAAACGCCGCACCGCTTCCGCAGCAAAGCGCAAGACTTTACCCTGGGGCCCTATGCCTAGCCTGGCATTATTACCAGCATTAGAAAATTCAATTGCCGGCTCGATGAATTTCCAAAGCAGAAATGCTACTGTTTTTCCATAGACTTTTTTCGATGCCAAATCTTTTTTCATTTACTAAAATCAATTCAGGAGTTGAGGTGCTGGCGATGGGCATCACCAATCGAATCAACTTCCGCAACATACGCGGAGACATGTTTGGGGGCGTTACCGCTGCGGTAATTGCCCTGCCAATGGCCCTGGCCTTTGGCGTGGCCTCGGGGGCTGGGGCCGCCTCGGGCCTCTACGGGGCCGTGCTTGTCGGTTTCTTTGCGGCGCTGTTTGGGGGTACGCCGACGCTGATTTCAGAACCTACTGGCCCAATGACGGTGGTGTTTACCGCCGTCATTGCCCAGCTGATCGCGTCAGACCCTGAAAACGGCATGGCCATGGCGTTTACCGTCGTCATGCTGGCCGGTCTGTTTCAGATCATTTTTGGGTTGCTCAAGCTAGGGCGCTATGTCACCCTCATGCCCTACCCGGTGATTTCGGGCTTTATGTCGGGCATTGGGGTGATTCTGATTACTCTTCAGCTGGGGCCATTTTTGGGCCACGCCACCCCTAAGGGTGGTGTAGTGGGCACCCTTACGAGCCTGCCCGAGCTAGTGAGCACCCTCGACCCGGCAGAAGTGGGCCTAGGGGTCTTTGCCCTGGCGGTGCTGTTCTTCATGCCCAAGCGGTTTAATCGCTGGGTGCCGCCGCAGCTCTTAGTGTTAATCGGGGGTACGCTACTGGCTCTAGTGGCCTTGCCCAATGCCGACCTGCGGCTGATTGGCGAAATTCCCACCGGGTTGCCGTCGCTGCAGCTGCCCACCTTCCAGGCCGATCAGCTGCGGGTCATGCTGGTGGATGGTCTGGTGCTAGGCATGCTGGGCTGTATTGATGCCCTACTGACGGCGATGATTGCCGATAGCGTTACCCGTACCCAGCACGACTCCAACAAAGAACTGATTGGCCAGGGGATTGGCAACATGATGTCGGGTCTGTTTGGCGGTATGCCCGGTGCGGGAGCCACCATGGGTACCGTGGTCAACATTCAGGCTGGGGGCCGCACGGCCCTATCGGGTCTGGTGCGGGCGGGCATTTTGCTGGTGGTGGTGCTGTGGGCCGCACCGCTTACCCGAGAGATTCCCCTGGCGGTGCTGGCGGGGATTGCGGTCAAGGTCGGTTTCGACATTCTCGACTGGAGCTTTTTGAAGCGAGCCCACCAGGTCTCGTGGAAAGGCACCGCCATCATGTATGGCGTCATGTTCTTGACGGTGTTTGTCGATTTGATTATGGCGGTGGGGGTCGGTGTGTTTATCGCCAACGTGCTCACCATCGAGCGTCTCAGTAAACTTCAGTCTGAGCAGGTGAGGACTATCAGCGACTTTGATGAAGACGTGTCTATGAGCCCCGAGGACAAGGCGCTGATCGATCAGGCCCGCGGCCGGGTGCTGGTGTTTCACCTCAGCGGCCCAATGATCTTTGGGGTGGCGCGGGCGATTTCTCAAGAGCACACCGCCATGGATGCCCACGAGGTGCTGATTGTGGATTTGCAGGATGTGCCCCACCTGGGGGTAACGGCGGCACTGGCCTTAGAAAATGCCATTCAAGATGCCAGCGATGCCGGTCGGCCTGTGTTTTTGGCCGGAGCGCGGGGCAAAACTCTGCAACGGCTCGAAAAACTAGGCGCGCTCAGGTTTGTACCGCCTGAAAACCTGCTGGAAACCCGCACCGCAGCGCTTAAAGCGGCTCTGCAACAGCTGGCTATCCAGGACGGTGTGGAGCCCCCTCGCTTTGCGGTAGAGCCTGGAACGGCCACCCTTTAGGGCATCGGTACAGGATGGCGAAAAGCCCGGTTTCTTTATCGCTGATCTAGTTGAGCTAACAGTATGACTAGCCTGCTGATCCAGAAACCGGGTTTCTGTACCGACGTTCTAGAAGCATTGGATTTGAGTGTTAACCGCTGGGCAGTAGGCTCCAAGCCTGAGCCTAACCCTGCTCTCATAATCACGACTTTGTTGGGTTCCGCTAGCGCTGCGCCCAATCTGCAATCTGGGTTGAATTAGGAGATATCGATGCTAATGTCTGACGTTGTTTCTGCTCTGTGCTGGCTACCCTGGCCAGCTTCGTCGGGGCTGGTGCCGCTGCTGGGCGCTACTGCTACCCCCACCGCTGAGACTGGGGTTGATACTGGGCCGATGGTGTTGGCCGGGGTACTGCTCAGCCTGGTGGTGATCTATGTGGCCAGCAAGCTGGGCGGCGAGCTGTCTAAGCTGCTCGACTTACCGCCGGTACTGGGTGAACTGGTGGCCGGGGTTGTGGTTGGGGTATCGGCCCTGCATTTGATCATGTTCCCGGAGAGCGGGGCTGGCGCCGCCGACTCTCAGCTAATGGGGCTGTTGCAGTGGCTGGGCGGGCTCACTCCCGAGACGGCGGCCGAGGTGTTTCGCAGCCAGAGCGAGGTGATCTCGGTGCTGGCGGAGCTGGGGGTGATTATTCTGCTGTTTGAGATTGGTCTAGAGTCTGACCTGCGAGAGCTGCAAAAGGTGGGCTACCAGGCGGCGATCGTGGCGGTGGTCGGTGTAGTGGCCCCCTTTACCCTGGGTACGGCGGGGCTGATGCTGCTGTTCCAGGTGCCGACGATTCCGGCGATTTTTGCCGGGGCGGCGCTGACGGCGACCAGCATTGGCATTACCTCGAAGGTGCTGTCGGAGATTGGCCAGCTGAAGTCGGCGGAGGGGCAGATTATCGTCGGCGCGGCGGTGATTGACGATGTGCTCGGCATCATTGTGCTAGCGGTGGTGGCCAGTCTGGCCAAGACTGGCGAAGTCGATGTGGTCAATGTGCTGTATCTGATTGCCAGCGCTACGGGGTTCTTGCTGGGGGCAATTTTCTTAGGTAAGTTTTTTAACTCGTCGTTTGTGGCGATCGCCGACAAGCTGCAAACCCGAGGCAACCTGGTGATTCCGGCGATTACCTTTGCCTTTTTGATGGCCTTTTTGGCCAACGTGATCCACCTGGAGGCGATTTTGGGAGCCTTTGCGGCGGGCCTGGTGCTGGATGAAACCGACAAGCGCCGGGAACTTGATCGCCAGGTTATGCCCATTGCCGACATTTTGGTGCCGATCTTCTTTGTTACGGTGGGGGCCAAGGCCGATCTGGGGGTGCTGAACCCCGCTGTGGCCGCCAACCGTGAGGGGTTAGTGATTGCGGTCTTTTTGCTGGCGGTAGCGATCGTGGGCAAGGTGATCACGGGCTGGACGGCCTTTGGTCAGCCGCTGAATAAACTGGCGATCGGCATTGGCATGGTGCCTCGGGGTGAGGTGGGGCTGGTGTTTGCGGGCATTGGCTCGGCCAGCGGGGTGCTGACTAAGCCCCTAGAGGCAGCGATTATCATTATGGTGATTGCTACCACATTTCTAGCCCCACCGTTTTTGCGGATTGCCTTTAAGGGCAGTGAGGCGGATGCGGCGGAGGTGGCCGATATCGCTTCCTAGCATCCCTGCCTACTGACGGTTATAGATGGCGTAGAGCCGTTGCCCATGGTGGTAGGGCCAGCCGTGACGACAAAGTAACCCAATTTCATCAGGACTACATCATGGCAGCCCAGCAATATTTAGCGTCATCGTCAAACCCAAAGGTATCGAGCTTAAAGGGATTACTTGTTGGCCTAATATTGCTGGGAATTTTCTTTCGATTTGCCAATCTAGATAAAAAAATCTACTGGCATGACGAGGCCTACACATCTCTGCACCTGTCTGGGTACTCAGTCCAGGAAATGGATCAGAGATTGTTCAATGGTCAACTGTTGACGGTAGATGATATTCAGCAGTTTCAGCGCCTTAGCCCTACCAAGACTGTGGCTGACACGGTCGCATTGCTGGCCACCTATGATGCTCAGCATCCGCCGTTGTACTATGTTTTGGCCAGACTCTGGGCTAGCCTCTTCGGGGATTCCGTCTCGTCAATTCGCGGTGTTTCGGCGCTACTGAGCCTGCTGGCGTTGTCCTTTGCCTATTGGCTGGGGTGGGAGCTTTTTCAATCGTCCGTGACCGCCTCAATCTTGACTGGATTGATCGCTATTTCTCCCTTTCATATCCTCTACGCTCAGGAGGCGAGAGAATACGGGCTGTGGACGGTGATGATTTTATTTAGCTGTGCTGCTCTACTGAGGGCGTTACGCAAACCGTCCCACGTTAATTGGGCTATCTATGCTCTTAGTCTCACCTTGGGGCTATATACCTTTCTGTTCACGGTCCTAGTGATGCTGGCCCATGGAATTTATGTGGTTGCGACGCAGCACTTTAAAATTACCAGAGTTGTAGCAGCCTATCTGCTGGCCACAGGAGTTAGCATTTTGCTCTTCACACCGTGGCTGATTAATCTTGTAATCAACTCATCTCGGGTAATCAGGACAACCGCTTGGTTGACAGAGCCCAAATCACTACTAGAGCTGGTGCGATCATTGGTTGCTAATGCTACGCGCGTTCTTGCTGATTTTAATTTTGCTCCTAGCGATCCGCTGATCTTGTTGTTGCCGACTCTAATCGTGCTGGCTGCGATAATTAGTTACGCGCTATTTTTTCTATGCCGAAAAGCCCCTGCTCAGGTCTGGCTATTCGTGCTGCTGCTGGGGGGAGTTACCGCCTTATTTTTAATAATTCCTGATGTGGTCTTTGGGGGGCATCGCTCTAGCATTAGTCGTTATGTGATTCCCACTTGGCTTGGTATTCAGATGGCGGTGGCTTACTGGATGGGATTTGGGGCGGGCGATGTACCATATAAACCGCTGCAAAAAATTGCAATCGCACTTATTCTTTCTGCAAGCCTTCTGTCAAATTTTGTCAGCATGCAGTCTGAGGCCTGGTGGACTAAGTACAGCAGTCAGCATCACTTAAAAACAGCTCAAATTATCAATCAGGCCGAGCAGCCTTTGCTGATCAGCAGTGATTTTTATATTAACAAGGGTGAGTTGTTGTCCCTCAGTCATAGCCTAGATCAACACATCACTCTACTGCTTATAAAAGAGCCTCAATTCCCCCACATTCCTGATGGATTTAGTGACATATTTTTGTTCAATCCATCGCCAGAGATGCAAGACAGTCTGAAGGCCGATGGGCACTCTGTAAAATCTATATACATTCAAGGAATGCTATGGAAGGTAACGTGATTGTTTGGGTGCAGGTGAGGTAAGTAGGTGATCACCATAATTGATGTTGGCGACATGAAATCTCTATGAAGTCGCACTTTCTCAACACACTTTCCATTGTCCAGTCTACTGAGGGAATGATAATCAATGCTCCATGCCTGCGTCTACGCCACGATTTTGCTGGGTTTCTTCGGCATCATCTTCAAAGAAAACCTGGTGATGAAAATCATCGCCATGGATGTCATGAGCACTGGGGTAATCGCCCTATTTGTGCTGGTGGCGGCAAGAACCGGGGTGCGGACTCCGATTATAGGCCTGCCTAATGAGGGCTATGCCGACCCGGTGCCCCAGGCGGTGATTTTGACGGCGATCGTGATTGGCTTCTCGATTCAGGCGCTGATGCTGGTGGGGGTGATGAAGCTGGCCCGCGACAACCCCACCCTGGAAACCCGCGCCATTGAGGAGGAGTATCGGCAATGACCGAATTTACGATTCTCTGGATCACCCTGCCCTTGTTCATCGGGTTCAGCATTTACCTGCTGCCCGAGACGGCACGCCTATTCACCCTAGGCATTCCCCTCCTCTCCACGGCCTACGCCATGGCGCTGTTTTCCCAGGCTGCCCCCCTCGACCTGAGGCTGCTAGACAGCTTTGGGGTGGCGCTGTGGGCCGACCACCTCAGCGCCTGGTTCATTCTGACCAATGCCCTGGTGACGGCGGCGGTGCTGATCTACTGCTGGAATAGTCCTAAAACCGGATTCTTTTACACCCAGCTGATCGTGCTCCACGGCAGCATCAATGCCACCTTCATTTGTGCCGATTTGATCAGCCTGTACGTGGCCCTAGAGGTGGTGGGCATGACCACCTTTCTGCTGATTGCCTACCCCCGCACCGACCGGACTCTATGGGTGGGTCTGCGGTACCTGTTCATCAGCAACGTCGCCATGCTGTTTTACCTGGTGGGGGCCGTGCTGGTTTACCGCACCCACCAGTCCTTTGCCTTTGAGGGGCTGCGCGGTGCCCCCGCCGAGGCCCCGGCGCTGATTTTGATGGGGTTGCTAACCAAGGGCGGCATCTTTGTCTCAGGGCTGTGGCTGCCCGCCACCAACACCGCCGCCGAGAGCCCAATCTCGGCCATGATGTCGGGGGCGGTAGAAAAAGCCGGGGTGTTTCCGCTGCTGCGCATGGCCCTGGTGCTGGAGGAGTTTGAGCCGATTGTGCAGGCGTTTGGGGTGGCTACGGCGGTGCTGGGGGTGACCTATGCCCTGGCCGCGACTGATGCCAAGCGAGTGCTGGCCTGTAGCACCCTCTCGCAGCTGGGTTGGCTGTTGGTGGCCCCGGCGGTGGCTGGCTTCTATGTCCTGGCCCACGGTCTGGCCAAGGCGGCGCTGTTTCTCACGGTGGGGCAGTTTCCCCAGCGCGACCTGGCGACCTTGCGGCAGCAGCCCATGCCTACGGCCCTGTGGCTGCCGCTGACCCTGGGCGGGCTCTCGATTTCGGGTGCGCCCCTGCTGGCGGGGTTTGGGGCTAAGACCCTGACCCTAGAGGCGTTGGGGTCTTGGCAGGGGGTAGCAATGAACGGCGCGGCAGTAGGCACGGCAGCGGTGTACGCCAAGCTGATCAGCTTGCCCCATCGGGGCGGTGCGCCGACATCGGGGTGGGCGCTGCCGCCGCTGGGGCTGGGGTTAGCCTTGGCCCTGCTGCTGGGGGGGGCGATCGCCGCCAATGTCGCCTACCTCGACGCCTACACCGGGGCCAAGCTGATCAAGGCGCTGGGGTTGATCGGGGCGGGATGGCTCCTCTACGGCCTGCTGCGACGGCCCGCTGCGGTGGAGCTACCCTCCGGCCCCGAGGCGTTTGAACATTTGCTCGGGGGGATGGGCGTCATGCTAATTGTGCTGTTTTGGATGGTGTGGTCATGGTCAGTTACCTAGTCCTCTGCCAAGTTCAAGATGACAGGTCAGTGGGGTTCACGGTTCACGGTTTGAGGTTTACGGATTGCCTTGAACCGTATACCTTAGACCGAAAATCGCAGGCCCCTAACACCGGTCACAATTATCTTGGTCAACTACTAGTCCCAGATCCCTATGTTGCCCTCGGGCTAGTTGGGCCGGAACCAATGGGTCAAACTGCGCCCCTGGGGAGGTACCGATGACCCCAGACACGATTCTGACCCAGGTCACGATTCTTTGGATAGCGCTGCCTTTTTTTGTGGGGTTTACGGTTTACCTGCTGCCCCAGGCGGCGCGCCTGCTTACCCTGGCAGTCACCTTGGTCTCGCTGGCCTATGCTATGGCTCTGTTTGGCCAGCCTGCCCCCCTCGATTTGCACCTGCTCGACAGCTTTGGGGTCACCCTGCTAGCCGATCAGCTCAGCGCCTATTTCATTCTCACCAATGCTCTGGTGACGGCGGCAGTAATTCTCTACTGTTGGCCCACGGGCAAGACCGCCTTTTTCTATACCCAGGCGATCATTCTCCACGGCAGCATCAACGCCACCTTTATCTGCGCCGACTTTATCAGCCTCTACGTGGCCCTAGAGGTGATTGGCATTGCGGCGTTTTTGCTGATTGCCTACCCACGTCAAGATCGCACCCTGTGGGTGGCCTTGCGCTACCTGTTTATCAGCAACACGGCGATGCTGTTTTACCTGGTGGGGGCGGTGTTGGTCTACCAGGCGCACCAGTCGTTTGCGTTTACGGGGCTGCGGGGTGCCCCCATTGAGGCGGTGGTGCTAATTGTGCTGGGGCTGCTGGTCAAGGGGGGCATTTTTGTCTCGGGGCTGTGGCTGCCCCTCACCCACGCCGAAGCCGAAAGCCCCGTGTCGGCTCTGCTGTCGGGGGTGGTGGTGAAGGCGGGGGTGTTTCCGCTGGTGCGCTTGGCCCTGCTGGTGGAAGAACTCGACCCGCTGGTGCGGGCGTTTGGGGTGGCCACGGCACTGCTAGGGGTGATCTACGCCCTGGTCGAAACTGACGCCAAGCGAGTGCTGGCCCTGAGTACGGTGTCTCAGGTGGGCTGGGTGATGGCGGCTCCCCCGGTGGCGGGGGTCTATGCTCTGGCCCACGGGCTGGTGAAAGCGGCGCTGTTTTTGACCGTGGGCAACTTGCCCAGCCGCGATCTGACGGTGCTCCAGCAGCAGCCCATGGCCACTGGTCTGTGGCTGCCGCTGATGGCGGGCAGTCTGGCGATCGCAGGCTTTCCGCTGTTTGTCGGTTTTGGGGCCAAGGCCCTCACCCTTGAGGCCGCCCTCCCCTGGCAGGGAAACATTCTCGGTCTGGCTGCCTTAGGTACAGCGGTGATCTACGCCAAGTTTATGCTGTTGCCCCACCATCGCTACGGCAAATCCGCCGCCAATCCATCGCTGTGGCCAGCCTTGGGAGTGCTGCTGGGAGCGCTGATTCTTGCCAATGGGATTTATCTAGAGGCCTACACTGGGGCCAAGCTGCTCATGGCCCTGGCTACCATCGGCGGTGGGTTAGCCATTCATCGGCTGCTGGTGCAACGGGTTACCTTTGCCCTGCCGCAGGGGGCAGAAGACTTTGAACACCTGATTGGCGGTATGAGTTTGACCTTAGTAGTGTTGTTCTGGATGGTGTGGTCATGGCTGGCTATTTAAACCTGCTGCTGCGGTTGACGATCTGGTTTTTGCTCACCGCCGACCTGAGCTGGGCCAATATTCTAATTGGGGTAACAGTGTCAGTGCTGCTGCCCCGGGGGGTGACCAACCCCGGCACGCTCAAAGACTGGCTGCGCACCCTGGGGGAAGTGGTCGTGGCGATTCCCCAGGCCTACGCCGAGGCCGTTGAGATCATGGTACGCCCCCACCGCCACGAAATGGTGACGATTGATCGCGCCAAGCCCCGCCGCAGCCCCGGTCTGCTGTTTCTCGATATATTTTTGATTACCTTTACGCCCAAAACCATTGTGCAGCACTACCGCGAGCAGGGCTGGTACGAGGTCCACCGCATTAGCCGGAGGCCCAACCCATGACCCTAGTATTGATTGCCATGATCGGCGCGCTGCTGATTCCGATGATTGAGGCGCTGCAAGACGAAGACATCTGGCAGCGAATGCTGGCCTTTGCCAGTATCGCCACCAAATCCTCGGTGATGATTTTGGTGATTGCGGTGCTGCAAGACGACTGGATGATTGGCGTGGTGGGGGTGATTATTCTCAGCGTGGGCAATGCGGCGCTGATGCTGCTGGCCCAAATTATTAAACGGGTCAACGATGTGATGGAGGAATAGCTATGGTGCATAGAAACCGCGTTATAGGGGAAGTTTTAGCGGGAGGTCTACGTAGGTGGGATCAATTAAATAGAAGACGCTGTTGGGGGGTGTACGGTGCAAGGTTTGCGGTGCACGGTGTCAATCTACCGTAGACCGCAAACCGTAGACCGTAGACCGCAAACCCCAGCCCCTAAACTCCTTTCTTCCAATTAACTAGACATGGCTACTTAACATGATCAATTTTCTCAGCTACACCTGCATTGTTGTGGGACTGGTGTTTTGGTATTGGGGCACCTGGCCGCTGCTGGGTCGGCGGTCGGTGCTGTATAAGCTCCACGGGCTGTCGGTGGCCGACACCCTGGGGTCGATGGCGATCGTCGTTGGGTTGCTGCTGCGCATTCCCCAGGAGTGGCCGCTGCTGGTGCTGGCGCTGATCTCCCTGGCGATCTGGAATACGGTACTGGGCTACGTGCTCGCCTACTGCTCGACGGGGGACAGCAGCTATGATGGATAGCCTCAGTCTGGACAACTTCAGCTACGTCTACGCGATTGTGCTGCTGCTGCCCCTGGCGGCGATTATGGTGATTGTGCAGCGCAACCCCTACCAGGCGCTGGTGATGCGGGGCATTTTAGGGGCAGTGGCGGCGCTGATCTACGCCATGCTGGGCGGGGCCGATGTGGCGCTGACCGAGGCCCTGGTGGGCACGATGCTGGCGATTACCCTCTACGCGGTGGCGGTGCGATCGTCGCTGGTGATGCGCCTGGGGGTGCTAGAAACCGAGGGGATAAAGGACAGCCTGCAATGGCAGCCGCTGCTCGACTACCTGCAAGCCATGCTAAAGCGCTACCAGCTGCGGCTGGAGCTAGTGCCCTACGCTGACAAAGAGGCGTTGCAGCAAGCTTTAGCCGAGCGGGCCATTCACAGCAGTTGCCTGAGTCTTGAGGCGATGGGCTGGGGCTGTGGTGATGGGCTAGAGGAAGAACAGGTCTATCCGGCTACGTCCAAGGCTCCCCCTCCTTACCAGATCAGCACCCGAGTGCCGCGCCTCTACGAGATATTGGCCCTAGAGCTGCCGCCGGTAATGGCAGACATCACGATGTTTAAAGGCGATCGCCAGCGGGTGGCCGCCCCCCCAATATTGATGGAGGAACAGGGATGAAATGGATTTACCTGGCAGCCGGGGTGCTGCTGTTTATCAAAATGGTGGTGTTTCCTGACCCTGTAGCCGAGGGGCTAGAGATCGAAATCGCCGAGGCGATTGTCGCCGAGAGCGCCGTGCCCAATGCGGTATCGGGGATTATTTTTCGCAACCGCCTCTACGACACCATCTTTGAGGTGGTGGTATTTACTATCTCTATTATGGGGGCCAAATACCTGCTGGCCGACGAAACCCCAACGGCAGCGTTCTACAGCTTTACCGACGAGCCTTCCATTGTGCTGGCCCGGCTGGGGGCCACCATCGCCGCCCTGGTGGGTATAGAGCTAGCGATTCGCGGCCACCTAAGTCCCGGGGGGGGGTTTGCCGCCGGGGTGGCTGGGGGCACGGCGATCGGCCTGATCGCGATTACCGCCGCTTCGCCGGAATGGATGCAGGCGATCTACGATCGCTGGCACGCCGCCACCTGGGAGAAAGTATCGGTGCTGATATTCATTGCCCTAGCCGTGCTGACCCTGGTGGGCATCGAGCTGCCCCCGGCGCAGTTTGGCACCTTACTCAGCGGCGGGGTGATTCCACTGCTGAATGTGTTGGTGGCGCTCAAAGTAGCCCTAGGGTCTTGGGCGGTGACGCTGCTGTTTATTCGCTACCGGGGGCTGCTGTAGCTCCGATGCGGTGGGCGACAATCCCAGCTTTTGCCGTAGAGGGAGCTAGAGAAATGGTCAAAAAATGCTTTTCAACGGCCTGCGGTGGTCAAATCTATTGATGCGTATGCCTTTAGACAACAAGAAACTACGTCTTTAGATGGTCTCGGTGGCCTAGCGCATTCAGTTATCTTACATTCATCGCAATCAAGTAAGAAAGACATTTGATTGTCTACCGAAATTCTGGAGACAAAGGAGAATTATGGATATTCTAGCGTGGATTGTATTGGGTTTGATTGCTGGTGCTATTGCTAAAGCTATTTACCCCGGGCGTCAAGGTGGCGGTATTTTAGGGACGCTCATTCTAGGCGTTATTGGTGCATTCGTGGGGGGTAGCCTTTACTCCTTGTTTACTACAGGAACGTTAGCTCTCACGGCCACCGGTCTTAGCATTGGCGGTGTAGTAGTTGCTGTTCTAGGCGCAATTGTTGCCCTCTTCATCTACTACGCACTTACTAAGCGCACCGCCTAGTCAAGGCTATTAGCTGCCGAATTGTGATGTAGAGCATACTGTGTGAATGACTCAGTATGCTTTAGGTAAATGTTCTAAGCCATCGTAAGGGTAGCCAGGCGTATGGTTCTCCCCGTGAAGATCAGGGTAACTTTCAAACAGTTGCCCTGATTTTATGTCATCTCACTCTTAGTAGAATCTATTTCCCAGCAAAGTCTATCTTTCTTTG
>DAIPYU010000114.1:0-15440 GCA_036782635.1 Nodosilinea sp. CTOTU7353 | reverse complement strand
GCTGCTGTCGGGGCTTTCCTTTGCGCTGTTGCAGCTGCTCAACAAGGGGTATCGACAGCGCTACTCGGCGATGGCGATCGCCTTCTACCAAAACCTATTTGCCTGGCTCAGTCTGCTGGCGCTAGTGAAGCTGCCCAGAATGGGAATCGTCCCCCTGGGCAGCCTAAGCACCGGAGAAATTGGCCTACTGCTGATTTTAGGGGTGCTGTGTACGGCTGTGGCCCACAGCCTATTTATCGAGAGTCTGGCGGTGCTGCGCACCCAAACCGCCAGCGTGATTAGCGCTCTCGAGCCGCTCTACGGCATTGTTCTAGCGGCCCTGCTGCTGGGAGAGGTACCCGACCTGCGCACGCTGCTGGGGGGCGGTTTGATTGTCGGCACCACCGTCTGGGCCAGCTGGCCCGATAAATCTGCTCCCCCATAAACTGCTCTGTAAAACAGACTGCTCTTTGGGCCTGCTCTTTGGGGAATGGCGTACTGCACTACCGCCAACCCTAGACGATTTGTGTAAGATCAAAGCGGTCTTGAGGAAAGCCCCATGCTCGTACAGCTCGTTCGCCCCCTGGTCCGCACTCAGGTGCAAATGCTTACCCAGGCTCAGTCAGCCAGCGGCAAACTGGTGGGCATGGTGTCGCAGTGGCTTGGCTATCTGGGCATTCACGCCGAGGTCACCCAGCTTCAGGCTACGGGCGATCGCATTCAGGTCTCTCTCTGCGTCGGCAAACCCGAGCAGTGCACCGAAGCCGAGTGGCAAAAAATTCTCGACAACCTCAACCAAGACCGAGACACCTCCGTCGAAGCAGCAGCCCTAGCCTACACCGCCATGACCTCAGCCCAGCAGAGCAAAGTGCAGCGGCTGCTGGCCTCCATTCTCCACGCCAGCGGCCAAGACCCCATGGCCGAATGGGCCATCCTGCGCCCTCGATTGGTAGCGATGGGCATGGAAGAGTCAATGCTCGGAGGCATCTATTCGGCCCTCAAGGTGCCTATGCCCATGGAGCTATTGGTTGAGCAGCTAGAGCCTGAGGTGGCGGCCTTTGTGCTCTCCAAGGCCATTAACATCGCCCTCCTCGACCAGCAGATTAGCCAGGCTGAAGACACCGCTCTCAAAGCCCTTCTCAACGCCGTTGATCGCCCCGTTGTCGCCTAGCCCCTTGTCGCCTAGCACCATGGATTCCGCCGCCGTCCTCTTTCACCTCGCCTTCCCGGTGGCCGATATCCCCACCGCCAAGGAGTTTTACGTCGACAGCTTGGGCTGCGCGCCGGGGCGCGAAACCGCCAACTCCTTAATTCTCAATCTCTACGGCCACCAGTTAGTGGCCCACACCGCCGCCGACCTCACCCCCCAAAAAGGCATTTACCCCCGCCACTTTGGCCTGGTGTTTTTGGCCGAAACCGACTGGGAGTCCCTGCTGCAAAGAGCCAAAGTGCATCACCTCACTTTCTATCAGGGCGAAAAGCTCCGCTTCCCCGGCACCAGCCTGGAGCACCGCACCTTTTTTCTGCAAGACCCCTTCCACAACCTGCTGGAGTTTAAGTACTATTGCCACCCCAGCGCCATCTTTGGCGAGGTAGAACAAAATCTAGTGGGCGATGCCGAGTAGTCCATCCATTCCTGGGTCAAATCTCGGTCGGTGGCATACCCCACTGCGGATTCAATGCAGACAAGTGGGCCTGTCCCTACGGGAGGTCCTCCACGCCTCCTGCCGTGATAGGTTGAGAATTGGTAATTCTTTGGCGCAGACCCGCGGCTATGCATAAAATTCCAGTCACCATTGTTACCGGCTTTCTCGGGGCGGGCAAAACCACCCTGATTCGCCAACTGCTGCAAAATCCTGAGGGGCGTCGCATTGCCGTACTGGTGAACGAATTTGGCGAAGTGGGCATCGATGGCGACCTGCTGCGCAACTGCCAGGTGTGTGACGAAGACGAGGCCCCCGCCCCCGCCGCCACCAACATTCTCGAACTCACCAACGGTTGTCTCTGCTGCACCGTGCAAGAAGAGTTCTTGCCCACCATGCAGGTGCTGATGGAGCGCCGCGACCAGATCGACTGCATTGTGATTGAGACCTCCGGTCTAGCGCTGCCCAAGCCCCTGGTGCAGGCCTTTCGCTGGCCCGAAATTCGCACCGCCGCCACCGTCGATAGCGTGATTACGCTGGTAGATTGCGAGGCCCTGGCCGCCGGAGATTTGGTTGGCGACTTGCCCGCCCTAGAGGCCCAGCGCCAGGCCGATGACAGCCTCGACCACGAAACCCCCTTAGAAGAACTGTTTGAAGACCAGCTCAACTGCGCCGACCTGGTGCTGCTGACCAAGGTGGATAAGGTGAGTGAGGGCGATCGCAGCCGCATTGAGCAGTGGCTCGCCACCCAACTTCCCCGCCCGGTCAAGGTGCTGGGTATCGAGGGCAAAGCCATCAGCCCCGACCTGCTGCTGGGCTTCAACGCGGCGGTCGAAGACCACCTCGACAGCCGCCCCAGCCACCACGACCATGAGCACGATCACGACCACGACGACGACATTGTGGCCATCCCGGTTGTGCTCGACCAGGGGTTTGAGCCCAAGGCCTTGGTCAAGCGACTAGAAACGCTGGCGGCCAGCCACGAAATCTACCGCATCAAAGGCTTTGTGGATGTCCCCGGCAAAGCCATGCGCCTGGTCGTTCATGGCGTCGGTCAGCGGTTTGACTCGTTTTTTGACCGCCCCTGGCAACTGGCCGAGGCCCGCCAAACCCGTCTGGTGGTGATCGGTAAAGACTTAGATGAAGCAGTGATCCGAGCTGCGATCGCCGCCTAACCACAATTTTAGATTTTGGACCGACAATTCAAGACTGCCCCACCCACCCACCCACTCACCCACTCACCCACCCACCCACCTACCTACCTACCTACCCACTCACCCACCCACCTACCCATACAACCCCGCCACATACTCCCCATAGCCGTTGTAAATCACCGTGGGCTGCTGCTCCCAATTAAACAGCGCCGTGGGTTCCCCCACCAGGCGCTCCCTCGCTTGCGACCAGCGGGGGTGGGGCACGTCAGGCTCGACATTGGCCTCAAACTTGTACTCATTGGGGGCCAGGGTATTCCAGTAGGTGGCGGGCTGCTCGGCCACAAACTCAATTTTGACAATCGACTTGGCCCCCTTAAACCCGTACTTCCAGGGCACCACCATGCGAATGGGGGCACCGTGCTGCTTGGGCAAGGTACGGCCATAGACGCCCACCGCAAAAAAGGCCAGGTCATTGGCCATTTCAGCCACGGTCAGGCCCTCGGTGTAGGGCCAGGGTAAATCTCGCAGGCTTAACCCTGGGCCGGGGCACACCTGCGGGTCGTAGTAGGAGCTAAACCGCACAAACTTTGCCGCCGGGGTAGGCTCTACCGCCGCCATCAGAGCTTTCATCGGAAAGCCAATCCACGGCACTACCATAGCCCAGGCTTCTACGCAGCGAAATCTATAGACGCGCTCTTCTAAGGCAAAGCGCCGGGTGAGATCATCGAGGTCGTAGGTGGTTGGCTGTTTCACCAGCCCAGTCACCTCTAGTTTCCACGGATCGGTGGGTAGCGCCTGGGCACTGGCCCAAATGTTTTTGCTGCCGCCAAATTCATAGAAGTTGTTATAGCTGCTGGCATACCGCTGCGGCGTGGGGGCGCGGCCAACATCCGCAAAGTCACTATTTCGAGCGCCGGTCAGCGGTTGACCCAGGGTGCTCTCGAGCTCTACATCCATAGCTGCGTTGCGCTGGCAGGCTCCCGCCGAAGCGGCGGCAAGACCCACCCCCGCACCAATTAGCGACTTCATAAACCGCCGCCGCCGCCAAAACATCTCCTCCGGAGTCACTCGAGATGCGGATAGTTGCCAGCCAGGGCGAGAGTGAAACAAAACCATACTGATTACGCTTTACTGATTGGGTTAACAGTGCTCAAGTTCATGTACCGTTTCAGGCAGCCACCCCGCAAAAACACTGATATTTACCCCGGCAAAACCAAGAGAGCTTACGTCGAAAAATAGCCCCACAGGTGCTCAAACAGTAAAAAAGATTCGCCTAGTCCGTAGAAATCCGCTGTCTTCGCTAAAAATTTACAGAGAGGTGCAAATTGTGTGAAATGAGCTGAATCGCCTGTGGGACAGGGGCTATCTGACATGGGAAGAATGACAATTTCGCTGACATTTCCCCTCTGGGGCTAGCCTTTGCGCCCTCAGGGTCAGAACGCTTTGGAACAGAATGTGCAGCTTCTATACTTATTTATACAAGCCTAGAGGTCTACGTAGTTACGCCGTTGTGACTCTTAGCCGCGAACCTTAGGCTGATATCACGAGCACACAATCCATTCTCCTATGCGTTGCCCTGTCACTCACCGCTGTCGAATAGGCCAAGCTACAGGTTTACCCCTGAGCATGTGAGCCGTGATCGCAGCAGGTTTACCCTAGGGTCACTCTTCTAAGAGGCATAGTTGTCGACTAACTCCGCTGGATTTGACGTTTCCTGACATCGCCATGGTCGCTACCCCCCAATTTCAAACTAAGGGCAATACCCTAGAGTTGTTAAGACAATACCAAAGCAACCCTAGTCTTGGCCTGCGCAATCAACTGGTACAGCTCAATATCGGGCTGGTACGCCGTGAAGCCTACCGCTGGCTACAGCAGTCTACCGAGACCTTCGACGATCTCATGCAGGTCGGCAGCATGGGTCTGATTCGGGCTATTGAGCGCTTCGACATGGGCAAGGGCTACGCTTTTAGCTCTTTCGCCATCCCCTACATTCGTGGAGAGATTCAGCACTACCTGCGCGACAAAAGCACCCCTATGCGCATTCCCCGGCGCTGGCAGGCATTACAGAGCCAGTCGACTCGGGTAATTCGCCAGCTGCAAGCCGATCTGGGGCGACTGCCCAACGATGCAGAAATTGCGTCAGCCCTGGAGATTTCCTCTGCTGAATGGCAGGATGTTAAGCTAGCTAGCCGCAACCGCTCCCTGCTGAGCCTAGATGCCCCAATGCAGGACGAAGAATCAACCTGCCTGGGAGACATGCTTCCCGATCTAAAGTACAAAAGTTTTCAGCTGGCCCAAGAAGATCAGCTGCGCCTTCAGCAGGCGTTACATCAGCTTGAGCAGCGCACCCGTGAAGTGCTGGAATTTGTCTTTCTTTACGATCTGACCCAAAAGGAAACCGCTGAACGCATGGGCATCAGCGCTGTAACCGTATCGCGCCGGGTAAAACAAGGCCTCAACCACCTCAAGACGTTGATGGTTGCCAACGAAGATGAACTAACTTAAGCTGCATCCCACTCCAGAATCCAAGTCCAGAAGTGGAATTCTGTCTGAGGGGAAACTATAAATCCTGAGCTGGACTTAGCATAGAAAGTTCTGCATCAGCAGAATTGAGCTATTGTTGAGGAAAATTTGCTTAGGAAACAAGGAGACTCGGCCATGGGGGCGATCGCATTTCTTCTACTGGTTATTTTAGGGTTCGTATTGGCTGTAGTTGGCAGCATCGTCACCATAGTCGATGCGTTCCGAGTCAGTCCAGTGTGGGGGCTTGTTGCCTGGTTCATACCCTTTGGTATGGTGGTTTACTGGGTTAAGTACTGGGGCCGTAAATGGGCCAAAAACGGCTTTTATTTCAGCCTTAGTAGCCTAGGTGCCCTGCTGTTGTCGGTGCCTTTTTTGAGTGGCTTCCTGGCCCAGCAGTCTGGAGAATTTGGCACAGCTCCTGGGGAGAGTCTCACCGGCGAAGGCGCTCCCCTCGACTCAATCCCCATACCGATGCCCGGTGATGAAGCCGCCACCGACGAAGAATTTGCTGAGCCTCTGGTGCCCGTGGCCCCTCAACTGTCTCCCATTACCCGAGCTGACTTAATTCAGTCGACCGACTCTAACGAGCGTCTCCAGCAAATTAGTAACAGTCGGTCTGACCCCTTCGCGGTGGTGCCGATTCCACCGCCTCGCCAGATTACGCCGCCGCCTGCCCCCCCGGCGCCCACAGCTGTTGCTCCCCCGGCCGGCGTGGCAGGCGCTCCTGCTCCCGGTGCTGGAGCGCCCGTGGCTGTTGGCCCTGGGGCAACGCCTGGGGCACCGGGAGCGCCTGGGGCAACGCCGGTCGCGCCGGGTGCTGGTCAACCTGCTACCCCACCGCCGCTGGCCCCTCTGCCAGCGCTGCCCCAGCCCACCCTGGCGGAAGCGGTTCAGGTGAGCGGAGTGATGACCATCGGCAACGAAAATTTTGCGGTGGTACAAACTTCGGCGGGCAGTCAGTACGTCAGAGTTGGCCAGCGAGTGTCTAACGGCCAGGTGCTGATTAAGCGTATTGACCTGCGCGGCAGTGAACCCATGGTAGTGCTGGAAGAAAACGGCATTGAGGTGTCTCGCCCTGTGAGTTCCCCAGTTCAGGCTTCGAGCTAACCGTCGGCTTCGACAATTAATCATCGACGAGCGGCTTTGGCGAGCAGCTTCGCAGCAAAGCCTAGGCACAATCTCCTGGGCTTTGCTGTTGGTTTAGGGCCTGCACCCGCATCAAGTCGTGTCAGAATGTGAGAGGCTCGACTTGGTTTAGAAAATGTATGCCGCTTGAAACGGTTGTTTGGCAGGGACTGTGGGGTGCGATCGCAATTCTGATCGCAGAGGCAATTCGGGATATTTATCATGTGGTAAGTCACTATTGGCCGCCGCTGATGCGGCTGCACAACTGGCACCACCGGGCCTACAAAAAAGATTTTACCCCCGTTAGCCCCACGCTCTATCGTCAGGCCCAGCTCTATAACGACGCCCCTGAAGCAGTAGTTATGACCGGAGCCTTGGCCGGACTAGCGATTTCTACTGGCATCTATGGTTTCTGGCTGGGGGCTTTCTACGGTCTGGGCTTTTTGGTGGCGGCGATCGCCCGCACCCAGGGCTGGCTGTTGGCCACCGACCTCACCCACGAACCCGGCGAGCTTACCACCATCCCCGGCAACTGGCGAGTGAACCGCACCTACCACTGGCGGCACCACTTTGACGACACCAATGCCTACTTTGCCGGATACTTCACCGGAGTAGACAAATTCATGGGCACCGCTGTTTCGTTGAAAGGTAAAACCGTAGCGGTTACCGGGGCGTCGGGCACCATGGGCCGGGCGCTGCTGCAAGAGCTAGAGCGCCAAAAGGCGCGTCCTGTGGCGTTGACTACCTCTTCGGAGGCCATCTTTGCCGAGGATGTTGCCTGTTGGCAATGGCGGCCAGGGGCTGAAGCCAACCTGAGGGAAGCCCTCAAAAAGGTAGATATTCTCGTGATCAACCACGGGCTGAATGTGCACAGCGATCGCACTCCCGAGGCCATTCACAGATCCCTGGAGGCCAATGCCATCTCCGGCTGCCGACTGATGGAGGTTTTCTTTAGCACGGTAGAAACTTCCCCCCAGCGGGCCAACAAAGAGGTGTGGGTCAATACCTCCGAGGCCGAGGTTAGCCCGGCCTTTAGCCCCCTGTACGAGGTCTCTAAACGGCTGATGGGTGATCTAGTTAGCCTGCGGCGCATTGACGCTCCCTGCGTGGTGCGCAAGGTCATTCTGGGGCCGTTTAAGAGCAACCTCAACCCTGTAGGGGTGATGTCTGCCGACTGGGTGGCCTGGGCAGTGGTGGCTCTGGCCAAGCGCAACGTGCGCAACATCATTGTCACCATCAACCCACTGACCTATTTATTTTTCCCGCTCAAAGAATTGGGACAGGGGATTTATTTCAGGCTCTTTTCTCGCTCCCGCCAGAGCTGATCCTGAATCCGCCTTGGCTAGCCTCGGTTGGGCTGGGCAAACACCGTTTGCCCCTACGCAAGCCGCTTGTTTGGAATCGGGGTTATACGATTCGGA
Organism: Nodosilinea sp. CTOTU7353; assembly: GCA_036782635.1. GTDB lineage: Bacteria > Cyanobacteriota > Cyanobacteriia > Phormidesmidales > Phormidesmidaceae > Nodosilinea. The sequence goes on along the minus strand of DAIPYU010000114.1, from coordinate 7,595 downwards.
TTTGGTCGGATTTGGTATGACAGCTCTAAACAACAGAAACCCGGTTTCTGGGCCAGAAGATTGGTCATGTCCTTAGACCAGTGATGGAGAAACCGGGTTTTTGGCCAGACTGTACCAATGCTCTAGGGCAGGTACTTCTTTAGCAACAGGTTGAGCTTCTCTAGGGTGGCGGCTGGCGCTTTGTCGAGCGGCGTAATGATGGCGTACTTCAGCGCCGAGTGAGCCTCCGACTCGGGTGGGTGGGTGGCGATGCGGTTGACCACTTCGCGAATTACCCGCTGGGCGTTGACGGCATTTTTTTGCAGGTTGCCGATCACCATTTCGACGGTGACGCTGTCGTGGTCGGGGTGCCAGCAGTCGTAGTCGGTGACTAGGGCTAGGGTGGCGTAGGCGATCTCAGCCTCGCGGGCCAGCTTGGCCTCGGGTAGGTTGGTCATGCCGATAATGGTTGCGCCCCAGCTGCGGTACAGCTCGCTCTCAGCCTTAGTCGAGAAGGCAGGGCCTTCCATACAGACGTAGGTGCCACCCCGGTGCAGGTCAACGTCGGGCAGCTCCAGGCCGGCGACCGCGTTGGCCAGCACCGCCGCCAGAGCGTTGCACACCGGGTCACCAAAGGTGATGTGGCCCACCAGCCCCTCACCAAAAAAGGTGTTGACCCGGTTGCGGGTGCGATCAATAAACTGATCGGGCACCACCATGTCTAGGGGTTTGGCGGCCTCTTTGAGCGAACCCACAGCAGAGGCGGAGATCAGGTATTCCACACCCAGAGATTTCATCGCGTAGATGTTGGCGCGAAAGGGTAGCTCGGTGGGCATCAGGGTGTGGCCGCGCCCGTGGCGGGCCAGGAAGGCTACGCGGGTGCCGTCTAGGGTGCCGAGAATAATGGCGTCGGAGGGGCTGCCAAAGGGGGTGTCAATGCGTACTTCTTCGATGTCGGTGAGGGCTTCCATTTGGTAGAGACCGCTGCCGCCGATGATGCCAATCTGTGCCTGTGCCGCCATGGTAATTACTTTCTCAAGCTGGACTGCATTATCATACCTGGCTGCTGCAGGAGCCAGAGGCCAGTGGTAGTCATGCCAGAGTCGTCGGGGCGCACCAGCAGAAAGTGCAGACCACCGCTGTTTCGTTTGCGCTGCTCAAAACGCTGACCAGCGGCGGCGACATCAGAGTCGCTGAAGGTGGTAAACACCCAGCGATCGCATAGCCCCGCCTCTAAAATCAGCCCGTCGGGTTCGCCCCGCAGATAGCTCAGCCAGGCGGGATGGTTGGCCTGAATCCACTGGGCTAGCGCCATGGCCTGCCGTCCGGCATCCACTACAATGCCGGGGATGGGAGTAGTGCTGGCGAGTCCTAGGCGAGACGGCATGCGATCTGGCGGCAGGTGGCGCAGGGGAATGGGTTCGTAGGGCAGGGTTTGCTCAAAGTCGTAGGCGGCGATCGCCGTGAAGCCCCAGCTTTCGCCCCAGAGATTTTCGGGCAGGGGCACGGGCGGCGGCGACTCTATATGCAGCGGGTTGTAGGGAATTGGGATGGCGTGGGGCTGGGTGGGGTACCACTTGGCCCGCTGCTGGAGCCACTGGTGCAGGGTGGGGGTGTGGCGAGTAGGCTCGACCGCAATCTCCAAAGGTTCACAGCCGATGGTCAGCAGCGACAGCGCCTGGGGGCGAAACACCTGTATTTTTTCGGGGGTGGTGCCCGCTTTTGCTAGGGCGATCTTTACCTGCTCGGTCACCCAGGCTTTGTTCACCGCCGCCTGGGGGGCGGTGGCCCCGTAGCTAAAGGCAAAATCGTCGCTGCACAACAAAATTTCCCAGAGGGGTTCGCCGCTGGGGCTGGCCAGGGGCGGGCGGTGCAGATCGGCCTGCCAGGGGGTCATAGGCTGCCTGCGGTTGCGGGTTCCAGGCTGGGGGCGTACATCTGGGTGAGGTACTCGGCCACCATGCGATCGCTGCTGTGGTGGGGCGCGCAGGAGCGAATGGACGCCTTCATCATCGCGATCCACTGACGGGGCAGCCCGGCCCGGTCGCGCTGGTAGTACATCGGAGCGATGTGGTGCTCCAGCAGGCTGTAGAGAGATTCGACATCCTGCTGGGTTTGGCGGTCGGGGTCAGGGTCAGGGCTAGTCTGGCCGATCGCCCAGCCGTTGGCCACCTGGCCCGCGCTCCCGGCCTGGTAAGCCTCAGCCCACCAGCCGTCGAGGGTGCCACAGTTGAGGCCGCCGTTGAGGGCGACCTTCTGGCCGCTGGTGCCGCAGGCCTCGGGGCGGCGGGGGTGGGTGAGCCACAGATCGACCCCTGCCACCAGCAGCTTGGCCACCGCCATGTCGTAGTCTTCGATAAAGGCGACGCGATCGCGTAACGCCGGGTGGCGACACCATTCCATCAGTCGCTGAATGATGCGCTTGCCCTCGTCATCGGCGGGGTTGGCTTTGCCCGCAAAAATAATCTGCATGGGCCGGCGAGCGTGGGCCAAAATGCGAATGGCCCGGTGCAGGTCACTAAACAGCAGCTCACCGCGCTTGTAGGGGCTAAAGCGGCGGCCAAAGCCAATGGTCAGCACCGCCGGATCGAGCAGCTGATCCACTGCCGCGATTTCATCAGCGGCCTCGCCCCGGTGATGGCGGGCAGCGCGCACGCGATCGCGGGCGTAGGCAATCAGCCGCTCTTTGAGCAAACAGTGGCGCTGCCACAGCTGCTCATCAGGAATCTGGTCTACCTTGGCCCAGAGGCTGGGTTCAGCGATTTTTTGGGGCCAGCCTGGGCCCAGGTGATGACGGTAGAGATCCATCATCAGCGGGGCCGTCCAGGTGCAGGTATGAACGCCGTCGGTGATGGCGCCGATGGGCACTTGGCTGTGATCGGGGGAGCGACGATTGGGGGGCTGATCGGTGTAGAGCGCCTGCCACATTTCGCGGCAAATCTCGCCGTGGCGCTGGCTGACGCCGTTGGCCTTGCCGCTCAGGCGCAGGGCCAGTACCGTCATGGAAAACGACCCCCAGGGGTCGTCGGCATGACGGTTGCCCAGGGCGAGAAATTCTTCCCGAGAGAGGCCGAGCTGCGGCCAGTAGCTACCCAAAAACGACTCGATCAGGTCGGCAGAAAACACGTTACTGGCCGCCGACACCGGCGAATGGGTGGTGAACACGCTGCGCTGGCGCACCTGATGGGCCATTTCTTCAAACCCGGTGTCGGTGTAGCGCAGTTCTCGCTGGGCCACCTCGAGCAGGGCAAAGGCCCCGTGGCTGGCGTTGAGGTGATAGAGGGCCGGCTCAATGTCGAGGGCGTGGAGCATGCGCACGCCGCCGATACCCAGCACCAGGGCCTGGGCCAGGCGGGTTTCGGGGTTGCCGCCGTAGAGCTGGCTGGCAATGCGGCGGTCGAGGGAGTCGTTGTCGCTGCGGTCGGTGTCGAGCAGGTAGAGCTGCGATCGCCCCACCTGCACCCGCCACACCTGCACCCGCACCGGTCGCTGGCGAATATCGACCTTGACTGTGACGGGCTGGCCAAACTCGTCGCGCACCAGCTCCATGGGCAGGTGGTCGGCCTCGCAGTGGGTATAGTGCTCTTCTTGCCAGCCGCTGCGGTTGAGCCGCTGGTGAAAGTAGCCCTGGCGGTAGAGCAGCCCCACCCCCACCATGGGCACCCCTAGGTCAGAGGCCGACTTGAGGCTGTCGCCCGCCAGCACCCCCAGCCCGCCAGCGTAGACCGGCAGCGACTCGTGTAGGCCAAACTCAGTGCAAAAAAAGGCCACCGGGCGATCAGGGCTGAGGCTGGGGGCCACCTGGCTGGCCCAGGGATGGTGGTCGCGGCGGTAGGCGATAAACTCGCGGGCCAGCTGATGTAGACGGTTGAGGTAGTGGGGGTCTTCGGCCACCTGCCACAGACGCTCGTCTGGTACCGCTTCAAGCAGAGCCACGGGGTTGTGGCCACAGGCTTGCCACTGAGCCGGGTCGAGACTGCTAAATAGCGAAACGCGCTCCTCAGTCCAACTCCACCAGTAGTTGTAGGCCAATTCGGCCAGGGCTAATAGGGGGGGCGGAAGTTTTGCCTTGAGGCGCAGTGCAGAGGTCATGGGCAGGGAGAAAAACGGCCAACTAAAACGAACCTGTGGGATGAGGCTTTTCTCAGCATATGGGAGAAGGCCATGCTTAAATTGCCTTAGTGAATTTTTATATTGGATTGCAGTAACAAACTCCACCACCTTAGAGACGGGGTGGGGTTTCCAACCCCGGCGGAACCGAGTCGGCCCAGCCTGAATCTAAGAGAGGTAAGCCTAAAAGACAGCCTTACCTCTAGCCGCTTCTCCATGACCACCCCTAGGAGGGATGTCTAGGGGTGAGAAGGTACTGCTATATGATAGGCCGTGGCAAGAGTGGGGAACCTAGAGTGAATCAAGTTTTACGGGTGAATCGGGCCACGGTGTTTGTGCTCAGACCAGAACCCCCGGCGCAGTTAGCCGCCAACGAAAAGGTTTCGATTGCAGCGGGCAGTACCTACCCGCTGCAATCCTACGCCTACGCCGATATCGACGGCGGTTTCGATGGCCATATTAAGGTGGCGCTGCGCGATCGCACCCTGGGCAGCGGTTTCAACACCTGGTTTGTGCCCAGCCGCGACGTTCAGGTTGAGGCCGACGGGGTCGTGGTCTACCCCCACGAAGACCAAGAGAGCATGTCGGTGCTGTGGATTAACGTCGGCACCCTGCTTAAGCGTCGCCCCCTCGACTCCACTCTGCTCAACCCCAGCGAAACCGTCGCCGTGCCGCAGGGCCAAACCTACACCCTCCACTCCTACGCCTTTGCCGACAGCCAGGGCAACTTTAACAACCACATCAAGTTTGCCATTCGCAATACAGAAGACTTTGTCAACGGCCTTAGCACCTGGTTTGTGTTTACCCCCCACGCCTTTGTCGCCCTCGACGATGACGTGGTGTTTCCGCGCCAAGATCCCAATGCCTTTGTGCTCCGGGTAACGGCCAGTACCCTGTTTAAGCGCCGCCCGGTCGACAGCAGCCAGTTGGCCCCCAACGAGTGGGTACAGGTTTCGCCGGGCACCACGCTGGTGCTGAGTGCTTATGCATTTGCCAATGCCCAAGGGAGCTTTAACGGGCACATTCGCTTCACCCTCAGGTATGTCAAAGACAACATCGCTGGATTCAATACCTGGTATGTGTTCCAGGGCCATGCCCAGGTTGAGCGGGCTGGGGTCGTGGTCTACCCGCCCCCCACCGCCCCGGCCCCGACCCCGCCGCCCCAGTACTCGGGCCGTCCCTTTCGACTGCCGGGCAACACCTCCACCTTTTACACCGACCAGCCGATCATTCCCGGCGGCGACTTCACCTGGGGCGAAGCTACCCGTGACGCGACGCGCATTCCAGAAAATCAGTCCATCGTCAACAATATTATTGGCCTGGCCCGGGCACTACAGCCCGTGCGAGAACGACTCAATCGGCCCTTTCAAGTCAACTCTTGGTATCGGCCCCCTGCGGTCAATGCGGCAGTTGGAGGGGCTTCCCAGAGTCAGCACCTGTTTGGTCGCGCTGTCGATGTGCAGGTGCAGGGGCTTAGCGGTCGTCAGGTGGCCAACGCAGTGATGCTCACCTGGCCAGGGGGCGTGGGCATCTACAGCAACATTCCCAACATCATTCACCTCGACACTGGCCCTCGGCGTGTCTGGGGGTTTTAGCACCGGGTCTGCTGGCTAGGGCCGGTGCCGTGGTAAGCTCCAGTGCTGTGGCCAATGCTGCGGCCAGACAGCCTGCAACAGAATGCGATCGCTAGGTATGATAAAAAGCGATTAGATCGACTATTTCTAGATCGCTATGCCCCAGCCCAAACACACCCAGGCCCATCTGTCGCGCACAGTGCCCAAAGATCAGTCTGAATTCTTTAAAAAGCGCACCCGTGACTCGATGGAGTACTACATGGGGGCCAAGCTGCTAGAAGTGGGGGTTAACCCCAAGAATACCGTCTACCGCTGGACCTCAGAGATTAAGGGCAGCCAGGAGGTCATTACCATCAGCGCCTACTGGGGCGACTCGCGCGAAAAACTTGAGGCCGAGGAATAGGGGGCGGTTACGCCAGAGGTGACGGGTTGTTGGGGGTATAGGGTTCACGGTGTACGGTTCAAGGCAGACCGTGAACTCTATACCGATTAAGAGTGATCGAGCCCTAGGCCCCCCGAAGTTTCACCATAAAAAAGCCGTCCATGTTTTGGCGGTGGGGCCAGACCCGCACCCAGCCCTCGGGGGCAACCTCTAGCCCGTAGCCAAATCCGGGGTCTGGCGGCTGAATGCGCCAGGCTGGGTTGGCTTGGCAAAACTGCTCAATCACGGCCTCATTTTCGGCGGGGTGTAGGGTGCAGGTGGCGTAGACCAACGTGCCGCCCGGTTTTACGCAGCGGGCCGCTTCGGCCAGCAGGGCGGTTTGTAGCTCGGCCAGAGATGCAATGATCTCAGGGGTCTGCCGCCAGCGGGCATCGGCGTGGCGATGCAGGGTGCCCAGGCCAGAGCAGGGGGCATCGACCAGTACTCGGTCAAACTGGTGGTGAAAAGGGGCCAGGTCGGTGCTGTCGACCGCCTGATTTTGCAGGTTGGTCAGGCCCAGGCGGCGGGCGTTGGCGGTGATTTTTTTGAGGCGAGAGGGGGCGTGATCGCAGGCTACCACCGTCCCCATTTCCCCGACAATTTCAGCTATTTGAGTAGCCTTGCCCCCCGGGGCAGCGCACACATCTAGCACCGTCTCCCCCGGCTGCGGGTCGAGCAAGAGACCCACGAACTGGGCGCTGGCATCCTGCACGCTCCACCAGCCCGCTTCGTAGCCAGGTAGGTCAGTGAGCGCTCCCTGGTGGTTTGCCAGGCGCAGCCCAAAGGGCACGCCGGGGATAGCGTCTACAGCAATGTCAGCTGCCTCAAAGGCGGTTTGTAAAGCTTCAACGGTGGTGCGATCGCGGTTCACCCGCAGGTCGATGGCGGGCACCTGGTTAAACCACTGGCAGAGCTGCTCGGTTTCTTCTGGGCCAAGCTGTTTCAGCCACAGAGCGACGAGCCAGTCGGGGTAGCTGTGGCGAATGCCCAGGGCGATCGCCGGATCGTCGGGCAGCAGTAGAGGATCATTGCCATCCTCGCTCTGGCGCAGGTACTGGCGCAGCAGACCGTTTACTACCCCAGAGAGGCGACCCAGGCCGTTGGCCTTAGCCAGATCCACAGAGGTGTTCACCGCCGCCGAGTCGGGCACAGCGTTTAAGTAGCGTAGCTGGTATAGCCCCAGGTGCAGCACCAGACGCAGCACCGGAGGCTGTTTATCGGCGGGGCGGGTGCCCAGTTGGTCGATCAGGGCATCAAGGGTGCGCTGGCGGCGCACGGTGCCGTAGACCAGTTCAGTGGCAAAGGCACGCTCCACTTCACCCAAATTTGCCTGGGTCAAGGTGCGGTGCAGGGCCACATCGGCGTAGGCTCCGGCCTGCACCTGAAGTAGCACGTTCAATGCCAGCTGCCTTGCCCCAGACGCAGCCCTGGCAGGTAAAGCAGCCGGATTGGTCGTGATTTTAGCCAAGCTCTGACCTAAGGATCAGCGTTGTAGGCAAGTCGTTGTCAAC
>DAIPYU010000113.1:0-15572 GCA_036782635.1 Nodosilinea sp. CTOTU7353 | reverse complement strand
TATGAAACGTTTTACGAGCGAAGCGGATGGGTAGATGGGTAGATGAGTGGATGAGTTGGCGGGTGGATGGGTGGATGAGTGCCACCTACCGACTGATCTACGCCTTATATCGGATCCGACTCCCAACTCCCCGATTTATCACCGGTACCCCGTAGGGGCATTGCAGTGCAATGCCCCTACCTGACGCGGTTTTACCACCCGCTCCGCCTCTGGCAGCACCTCGGCACAGGTTGTCCACACCCCGCTCAGCAGCGAGTCCTGAAACTCCTGGGGTAAACCTGCCGCCGCCATCGCGGCGGCTACGGGCTCAGGGTTGTAGACCAACGGCAAAATGCGGGGCACCGGCCTCGCCGATGTAGCCGAAAACTCAAGCTCAGCGAAGTACACATGGGGCTGCCCCTCATGGGCGGGCCGACCCAGCACCCCCACGTTGCACCAAAACCCGCCCGGCACCTGCCGTACCCAGGGAATGCCCGTGTGGGTGGCGCAAACCCCGTTTACCTCGTAGCGCTCTAGACAGGCAGCAATCCAGTCGTCATCGGTGATCGACTCCCATACAAACTCGTTCACCTGGTCGGGGCTACCGTGGCACAGCAGAATAGCACTGTCCCGCCACCGCAGCCGAATCAGGCTAGGCAATGTTTTCAGCCATTCCCGATGGGCGGTGGTGGTGTGGGCATAGGTGTAGTCGTAGCTGATCTGGGCAAAGCGCTGATCGCGCGGGTCGGTATAGCCGCAGCCGCAGTCGCGCTCCCCGTGGCCAATGGCGTGGTCATAGTTACCCTGAAGGCAAGTCACCTCGGCAGCTCTCAGCAGATCCAAAGTGCGGTTGGGCAAGGGGCCAAACCCGCCGATATCACCCAGGCAAAAGCGATCGCGCACCGCAGCGGTCTCAGCTAAGAAGGCTGCCACGGCACCAAAGTTACTGTAGGGGCCACCGCACAGGGCGATGCGGCTTTCCCCGGCGGGTATCTCAATCTCTACAGGCATGTCTAATGGCTCTGGGGTCATGGCGATCGCACTCAAGGGATACGAAATTATTACCAGCAGTCTCCCACCGGAGAATTTGCTTGGGCAACACCCTACCAACGCCGCCTGAATTTTCCCTGAGAGGGGAAAGGAGGGGGTTTGCGGTCTACGGTTTGCGGTTCGGCCTTGCACCGTGCACCGTACACCGTATACCCAACACCCAACACCTTAAACCCTATACCTAAGACTCTTCTCGCTGCTGTACCAGATACCCACAACGGTGCTCACCCTTAACCAGCCAGTGGGTACGCTCCACCGAGCAGTCGCTGAGAGCCATTTGAAACATCTCTAGCTCATGGCCGCAGATGCTCGGAAACGATTCAGCAATGTGGGAAATCGCGCAATTGTATTCAGTAATTACATAGCCCGAGCCGGGCTGTCGCACATCGCCGTCGTTGACCTCATGCCACTCCGACATATAGCCCTCGGCCTTGCGGATCTGCACCAGACGAGCCACGCGATCAGCCAGGCTACCCGTGCCCACCCGTTCGCAATACTCCAGCGCTTTACGCTCCCACTGCTTGCGCAGCAGATGGCCCACCTGGTCTTTGCCTACAGTCTCAGCCAGGGTGTCGAGCAGCGATAGGGCAAAATCGTCGTATTTGCTAGGGAAGCGATCGCGCCCCTTAGCGCTCACCTGGTAAAGGTGGTTGGGTCGCCCCATGCCCTCCTGCACCGCCCGATGCTCGATCAGCTCTTCGGTTTCTAAATCTTTGAGGTGGCGGCGAATGGCCTGGGCACTGACCTCGAAGTGCTCGGCCAAGTCGTGGGCCGTCGCCTCTCCCTGCCTGAGCAGATAGGTCAAGATGTCATCTTTTGTAGAGGGTTGCTGCACAGAGGTCATGACCTTAGCCCACATAGCCGTCAAAAAGTACGCTCACCGGATGTCCCATAGACTATGCCTACCAGCGGGTTGGATATCTCCACCTAGGTACACAAATCTACTTTGACAACTTTCACGTTGCTAAACTATTCTATAAATAGTTAGACAACTTAAGTGTTGCTTAATTGTATAAAATTATTGGGCTGTGTAGCGATCTTCCTTTGCAATGACTGAAACTAAAACCACCCAAGCCACCGACAAAAACCTAGAGCTAATGCGCAGCTTTGCTCAAAGCTATGCCAAGCGCACCGGTACTTACTTCTGCTCCGACCCAGGCGTGACAGCGGTGGTGCTTGAGGGTCTGGCCAAACACAAGGACGATTTTGGCTCACCCCTCTGCCCCTGTCGCCACTACGAAGACAAAGAGGCCGAGGTCAAAGCCATCTACTGGAACTGCCCCTGCGTGCCCATGCAGGAGCGCAAAGAGTGCCATTGCATGCTCTTCCTTACCCCCGACAATCCCTTTGCCGGACAAGAGCAAGACATCGCCTTTGACACCATTCGCACCGAAACTGACAAGTTTTAGGTACTGTCTGAGTTTCTCACCCGCTCTGTTACAGCCTTGGTTTACTGCCCGTTCCCCTTTGCCCGTTCTAGAGTCGTGCTATGACTGCTTCTGTTCAAACTCTCGTCAGCCAACCCTACAAGTACGGATTCACCACCAACATTGAAGCCGACGCCATTCCTCGCGGCCTCAGCGAAGACGTGGTGCGGATGATATCAGCTAAAAAGAATGAGCCAGCCTTCATGCTGGAGTTTCGGCTAAAGGCCTACCGCAAGTGGCTGACTATGAGCGAGCCCGCCTGGCCCAACGTCAAGTATCCGCCCATCGACTATCAAAATATCGTCTACTACTCAGCCCCTAAGGCCCAGGCCAAAAAGCTGGGCAGCCTAGACGAAGTTGACCCCACCCTGCTTGACACCTTTGAAAAGCTGGGCATTCCCCTCTCAGAGCAAAAGCGGCTAGCCAACGTGGCGGTCGATGCGATTTTTGACAGCGTTTCGGTGGCCACCACCTACAAAGAAAAGCTGGCCGAGTCAGGAGTAATCTTCTGCTCCATCTCCGAGGCGCTGCAAGAGCACCCGGAGCTGGTGGAGAAGTATCTGGGGACGGTGATTCCCATCGGCGACAACTACTTCGCGGCGTTGAACTCGGCGGTGTTCAGCGATGGGTCGTTTGTCTATATTCCCAAAGACACCCAGTGTCCGATGGATCTATCGACCTACTTCCGCATCAACAACGGCGACTCAGGCCAGTTCGAGCGCACCCTGATTGTGGCAGAATCGGGCAGCTCAGTGACCTACCTGGAGGGCTGCACCGCCCCCATGTACGACAGCAACCAGCTGCACGCAGCGATCGTTGAACTGGTAGCCATGGATGACGCCAGCATCAACTACTCCACCGTGCAGAACTGGTACGCCGGAGATGAAAACGGCAAGGGCGGTATCTATAACTTCGTCACCAAGCGCGGTCTGTGTGCCGGGAAGAATTCTAAAATCTCCTGGACCCAGGTAGAAACCGGCTCAGCCATAACCTGGAAGTATCCCAGCTGCGTGCTGGTGGGCGACAACTCCGTGGGTGAGTTTTATTCGGTGGCGCTGACCAACAACCTGCAGCAGGCCGATACCGGCACCAAGATGGTGCACGTGGGCAAAAACACCCGCAGCACCATTATTTCTAAGGGCATTTCGGCGGCTAAATCCAAAAACAGCTACCGGGGCCTGGTGAAGATTGGGCCAAAGGCTACCGGGGCACGCAACTATTCCCAGTGCGACTCGATGCTGATTGGCGACACCTCCAGCGCCAACACGTTCCCCTACATTCAAGTGCAGAACAGCACCGCCCAGGTGGAGCACGAAGCCTCGACTTCGAAGATTGGCGAAGACCAGCTGTTTTACTTTGCCCAGCGGGGCATTTCGCCGGAGGATGCGGTGTCGATGATCATCAGCGGTTTTTGCCGCGATGTGTTTAACAAGCTGCCGATGGAGTTTGCCGCCGAGGCGGATAAGCTGCTGGCCCTGAAGCTCGAAAACACCGTCGGATAACCCCGTAGGGTGCATTCGCGAAGCAATGCACCATCTCCGTCAAAATTTTCGCGCGGTGCATTGCTGGCGCGAATGCACCCTACGAATCCTCGGTCATAGACAAAAACCTTAACTTCAACGCGCAGGAGCATGGTGGGCGGTGTCCACCCTACGAAAGAACCATGATTAACGAAAACAGCGAAATCATTCTCTCGGTGCGCGACCTCCGCGCCACCGTAGACGGCACGGAAATTCTCAAGGGCCTCAACCTGGAGGTGCGGGCGGGCGAAATTCACGCCATTATGGGCCTCAACGGCTCGGGAAAGAGCACCTTTTCGAAGGTGCTGGCAGGCCACCCCGACTACGAAATCACCGCCGGAGAGATTCACTTCAAAGGCCAAGACATTCTAGAGCTAGAGCCCCACGAGCGGGCCACATCCGGCATCTTCCTAGCTTTCCAGTACCCGCTGGAGATTCCAGGCGTCAGCAATCGCGACTTTTTGCGGGTGGCCTTTAACGCCCACCGCAAGGCGCGGGGCGAAGAAGAAATCGACGTGTTTGACTTTGACGACCTGATCGAAGAAAAGCTGGGTGTCGTGAAAATGGACGCCTCTTTTCTAGATCGCAGCGTCAACGAAGGCTTCTCGGGCGGCGAGAAAAAGCGCAACGAGATTTTGCAGATGGCGCTGCTAGAGCCGGTGCTGAGCATTCTCGATGAAACTGACTCGGGCCTAGATATTGACGCGCTGAAGACTGTGGCAGGCGGGGTCAACCAACTCAGCAACCCCGACAACGCCGTGGTGCTGATCACCCACTACCAGCGGCTGCTCGACTACATCATTCCCGACTATGTGCATGTGATGGCCGATGGCCGCATCATTACCACCGGCGACAAGGCCCTGGCTAGGCAGCTAGAAGCGCAGGGTTATGAGGGAGTGATGGCTGAGCACCGGGCGGAGGTGACAGCGTAATGGCAAACTCCATATCAGAACTGAAGTCGTCGGCTACTGACCAGCGGGATGCCTACCTGAAGGGGCTGGTGCAGACCGTCAGGGCGGCGGTACCTGGGGAACTGGGGCTGGGGGAGGTGCGATCGCGCGCCGCATCCTTCCTCAACGAGCAAACTTTCCCCTCGACGCGCCAAGAAGACTGGCGCTTCACCGACCTGTCGTCGATGCTGTCTATAGACTTTACGGCGGCGGGAGAGTCCACCGCCGCTGAAGCCGACATTGCTAATCTACGCCTGCCTGAAACTGCTGGGGCGCAAGTTGTTATCGTCAATGGTCAAGTTCACGCCGGGCTATCCCAGCTGGAAAACCTGCCCCAGGGTGTTGTCGTCGGCTCCCTGCGGACGAGCCCGGCGGCCAAAGTGAGCGATTCTCCTACGGAGCCCCTGCGTGAGCGCCTCGCCACCGCTAGCGGCAGCCATGAAGTCTTCACCGCTCTCAACACGGTCGGCTTTCAAGATGCCGTCGTGGTCTGGCTACCCCGCAACACAGTTGTGGAAACGCCAATTCATATCATTTATGTATCCCATGCCGGGGAGAATCCTCTTATAGTTCATACCCGCTGCCTGGTAGTGGCCGAGTCCGGCAGTGCCGCCACAGTGATCGAAGACTTTTGGGGTGACACGACCGCCGACCACTTCACCAATGCCGTCACCGAGCTGTGGCTCGACGACAACGCTCAAGTCAGCCACAGCCGCATTCAGCGGGAGGGTGCTGGCACTTTTCACATTGGCAAAACCGTGGTCACCCAGGTCCGAGACAGCCAGTACGTGGGCACCGCCGTAGACTTTGGCGCTCGGCTGTCCCGCCACAACTGGGAGATCTACCAAACCGGCGAACAGACCACCACCAAGATTTATGGTTTAGCGGCAATCACCAACACCCAGCAGGCCGACACCCACAGCCTGGTGGCCCTCAGCCACCCCCACGGTACCGTCGAGCAAGAGCACAAGGCCATCGTCGATGGCCGCGCCCACAGCGTCTTCAACGGGCGCATGGCCGTGGCCCAAAAGGCCCAGCTCACTAGCGCTAGCCAGCTCAACCGCAACCTGCTGCTGTCAGACAAAGCGCGGGTCGACACCAAACCTCAGCTTGAGATCGTCGCCGACAATGTCAAGTGCGCCCACGGGGCCACCGTCAGCCAGCTCCAGGCCGACGAGATCTTCTACTTGCAGAGTCGCGGCATTAGCGCCCCCGCCGCCCAGCGGCTGCTGATCTATGGTTTTGCCATGGAGATTTTAGAGAGAATAGAGGTGGAGACGCTGCGATCGCGCCTCGCCGAAACCATTACCCAATGGACGTAGGCGTCCAAATCCCCTCCTAGGAGGGGTAGGGGTGGGTCCGCCCAAACCCCGAAACCCACCCCGCCCTTCGGGCACCCCTCCCAGGAGGGGACGAGGCAAGCCCCACCCATCCACACCCCACCCATCCACCCCCTCACCCCCATGACCGTCGCCCAAGCCCTTACCCTCGCTGCCAAGGTTCGCGCCGACTTCCCGATTTTGCACCAGGAGGTCAACGGTCACCCGCTGGTGTACCTCGACAACGCCGCCACGTCGCAGAAACCCCAGGCAGTGATCGACGCCCTGAGTCACTACTACCAGAGCGACAACGCCAACGTGCACCGAGGCGTCCACAACCTCAGCGCCCGCGCCACCGACGCCTACGAAGGTGCCCGAGATAAGGTTGCTGCTTTCGTCAAGGCTACCAGCCGCAATCAGATCGTCTTTACCCGCAATGCCAGCGAGGCCATCAACCTGGTGGCCTACGCCTGGGGCATGAACACCCTAAATGCGGGCGACGAGATCATTCTCTCGGTGATGGAGCACCACAGCAATCTGGTGCCCTGGCAGCTGGTGGCCCAGCGCACCGGGGCGGTGCTGAAGTTTGTCGAGCTGACTGCCGACCAGGCCTTTGATCTCGATCAATACCGTGGGCTGGTGAACGACAAGACCCGGCTGGTGGCGGTGAGCCACGTTTCCAACACTCTGGGCTGCGTCAACCCAGTGGAAGAAATCATTGAAATTGCCCACGGCCACGGGGCCAAGGTGCTGATCGATGGGTGCCAGAGTGCGCCCCACATGCCGCTAAACCTGCCCGCGATGGGCTGCGACTGGTTCGTTGCCTCGGGCCACAAGATGTGTGGCCCCACGGGCATCGGCTTTCTCTATGGCAAGCTAAAGGTGCTCGAAGCCATGCCCCCCTTCATGGGCGGTGGCGAAATGATTGCCGACGTGTTTCTTGACCACTCCACCTATGCCGAACTGCCCCACAAATTTGAGGCGGGCACCCCGGCCATTGCCGAGGCGATCGCCCTGGGGGCCGCCGTCGACTATCTCGCTGCCATTGGCATGGACAACATCGCCGCCTACGAGCACGAGCTGACCGCCTACCTGTACCAGCAGATGCAGACTATCCCCGAAGTTACCCTCTACGGCCCCGCTCCCGAGGCCGATGGCGGTGGACATGCTGCTCTGGCCACCTTCACCGTGGAAGGTGTGCACGCCCAGGATCTCTCAACGCTGATCGACCAGTCGGGTATTGCCATTCGCTCGGGGCACCACTGCACCCAGCCATTGCACCGCATTTTGGGCGTTGACTCCACCGCTCGGGCCAGCCTGTATTTCTACAACACCAAAGCCGAAATCGATGGCTTTATCGCCGCCCTCAAAGACACCATCGATTTCTTTAAAGGCGTATTTGAAGAGGACGACTAGAACGCCGGTACAAAAACCCGGTTTCTTCGTCGCTGCCCTAAAGGCATAACTGACATTCTGGTCCAGAAACCGGGTTTTTAGCCCTACTGCGATGCTCCAGGGCGTTTCCTGTCGCCTGTCCTAAAGGGCCTGGGGAATGCCGTCAGCCTGCTCGCTAGTCTTGGTAGAGGCGGCAGCGGCTAAAGTCTACCTGGGGGCCGGTGGAGCACTGCACTAGACTGCGGCCTGCGGCTAGGGCGGCCTGGCTAGTGGCGTGAATCTCGCCGTCGGTGAGCGCCGCGAGATCGGGTGTGATTACCCAGCAAAAAAACTCTGTAGAGTGCTGGTGGGTGACGGCCACAATCCAATCGGGGAAAGCAATTAGGGTATTGAGCTGGTCGTTTGCCACGGGCTGACCCCTCCTGACTAGAGGCTAAATGGTAGAGGAACCGACTAAACCGGATAACTACCTATTGCAGATGCGTTCAATTGTACTATACTGATTCTCGAAGGACAACTGGTCTAGGGTTCAGGGGTCTAGTTCTACAGCACGTTCTACAGCACTGAGGCGACTATGGCGGCAAAGAAAGGCGGAAGCAGCAAAGAGCAAACCGAGAAGGAAAAAGCCCTGACAATGGTGCTCGGCCAAATTGAGCGCAACTTTGGCAAGGGTGCGATCATGCGCCTGGGCGATGCTGCCCGCATGAAGGTCGAAACCATTTCTACTGGAGCGCTGACCCTCGACCTGGCCCTGGGCGGTGGCCTGCCAAAAGGGCGCGTGATCGAGATCTACGGCCCCGAAAGCTCGGGTAAAACCACCCTGGCTCTGCACGTTCTTGCAGAGGTACAAAAGGCCGGTGGGGTGGCGGCTTTTGTGGATGCAGAGCACGCCCTCGACCCGATCTATGCCGCCGCCCTGGGGGTCAGTGTCGATGATCTGCTGGTGTCCCAGCCTGACACCGGAGAAATGGGCCTGGAAGTAGTGGATCAGCTGGTGCGGTCGTCTGCCATTGATGTGGTGGTCATTGACTCGGTAGCGGCCCTGGTGCCTCGGGCTGAGATTGAAGGGGAGATGGGCGATACCCACGTGGGCCTCCAGGCACGACTGATGAGCCAGGCGCTGAGAAAGATCACCGGCAGCATTGGCAAGTCTCACTGCACGGTCATCTTTTTGAACCAGCTGCGGCAGAAAATCGGCATCTCCTATGGCAACCCTGAGGTGACTACCGGGGGCAACGCCCTCAAGTTCTACGCCTCGGTGCGTCTCGATATTCGCCGCATTCAAACCCTTAAAAAGGGCACCGAAGAGTATGGCATTCGCGCTAAGGTGAAGGTCGCCAAAAATAAGGTAGCACCACCCTTCCGCATTGGTGAGTTTGATATTCTCTTTGGTCAGGGCATCTCGACCATGGGCTGTCTGGTGGACTTGGCGGAGCAGACAGGCATTATTGTGCGCAAGGGCGCTTGGTACAGCTACGAGGGCGACAACATCGGCCAGGGTCGTGAAAACACCATATTGCGCTTGCAAGACGACGACGCTTTTGCCCAAAAGGTAGAAGCCCAGGTGAGAGAAAAGCTGGAAATTGGTGGAGCCGCCGTGGGCGTAGCGGAGGAGGTTGAGATTGAGGTTGAGGACGAAGCCCACCTGGAAGAGGACGCGTAGCGACGGCGAGGTGAGGGTAACCGACGGGTTACCCGCGCCCCAATGACTGCATAAGCAAATCCCCTAGAGCAGCTGCTCTAGGGGATTTGCTTATCAGCACTATTTACCCCTACTGTTTGGCTTTGGTGGCACCGGGATAGGGTGATGCGTATTTGATAATTTGAACCCTGCAACTCTATTCTCAAGCTGAAGCCGCGATCGCCCCAGGCTGGAACCCGGTCTGCCACATTACCTACACCCGCGACACCTGGGTTAGGTTGGCTCAGCGGCCCAACGAGTACGCTGCCGACGAAGCCAAGCTGCTCTGCCAAGAGTCGGCCAACACCTGGATTGCCTGGGTGCCCGACCACGGCGTTGTGGCCCTCGACAAACGCCATTTCTACCTATGAACCATACCGAGTCGCCGATTGATTGGGATGAGATGTTTGAGTATCTACCGGGGGCAACGGTGGAGTTGCTAGATCGGCCCGGCAGTCTCTATGAGATTGACTGTTACGAAGCGACGATGGTGCCGCCCCTGTGGCTGGTTGGCGACCCTCGCCCCCGCTACCCTCACGAGGTGAGGATTATTTCGAGGCAGCCTGCTCGGGCCTGTGGCTTAGAACGGGATTTGGTGTCACTCACTGGTCACACTACTGATTGAGCACGTCTTTTTTGTGCTGGGGCGCGGCGGCAATAGCGGCGACCTGGGCCAGCAGGTCTTCAGAGACTCCCATTTCTGCCAGGGTAGTCATTAGGTCTTCGGCCACGGCGTCAAAATGTTCGCTGCTGAGGCCATGCTGCTGCACCAAGTTTTAATCAATACCGAATTTGTAATGTCACCTGGGCTTCTACGGTTTGTTCCCCCCCCATCACCGGGGTAACGGCGTCGGCCTCAGCGCGGCTAAACTGGGCGGCGCGAGGCATGGGCACGGGGGTGGGGGGTGCCGCGCCGTTGATTTGAATGCTGACTACTTCTTGGGCGCTGAGGCTGAGGCTGCCAAGCACGGTGCCCGCCTGGGCCTGGGCATCATTGACGGCGTTGCGGAGGGCGCGCTGGCGGGCGGCCTCTAGGGCGGCATCGTCGGCGACAAAGCTAATGCCGCGAATTTGGTTGGCTCCAGCCCTCACCGCATCGTCGAGCAAAGAGCCAACATTCTCAGTAGCTATGCGAAAGCTGACAGTGTTGCTGCCGCTGTAGCCCACCACCTCAGAGCGACCGTTTTCGTAGTTGTAGCGGGGGCTGAGCTGAATGCCGGTGGTTTCAAGCTTTTCGACCTGGCGCGATCGCAGCAGCTCGACCACCGCCGTCGTGCGCTGGGCCACCTCGCGCTGCACGGCGGCGGCATCGGTACCCTGTACATCGACCCCGAGGTTGACCTGGGTTTGGGTGGTGGGGATGGACTCTTGACCCTGGCCGGTCACCGTTAAAGTTCGCATGATAGTTTCCTGGGCGATCGCTGTAGAGGTAAACATTGGGGCAAAGCTCAGTCCCGACATCAGGGCAGCCGACATCAGCGCCGCCGCCGTCAACCGCCTGGGAGCGTAGCGTTTAATTTTCATGGGCCTCACACGATTACTAAGGGTTAGATCACCTACTTTGGCACGGTGTCTCTTGCCCTAAGGAGTGGTTACCAAATTCGATACAAATGGTCGCTAGAGGTAGGCGACGGTGACCCCGGTGCCGCCGTCGGCCTGGGCGGCAGGCTCAAACCGCTGCACCTGGGGGTGGCGCTTGAGAAATTCCTGCACCCCGGCCTTGAGCTTGCCGGTGCCGTGGCCGTGGATGATCCATAGGGCACCGCTGCCCTGGGCGATCGCCGCTTCGATCACCGCCTCTGACTCGGCCACCCGCATGCCCCGCAGATCGATGGTGTTGCGGCTGGTGCGAATCGCTGGGGCCGGGGGGCCAGCCTGGGCGGCGGGCACGGTGTCGGCGGGCTTGGTTTTGACCGGCACTTCGGCTTTTTCACCCCGCAGCGACTCGATGTCGCCCAGGCTGACGGTGGTTTTCATCAGGCCAAAGCGCACGGTGATGCGGTGGTCGCTGTCGGGGGCGGTGAGCACCTCGGCGGTCTGCCCCAGGCTGGGAATGCGAATGCGATCGCCTACCGCTGGCCGATAGCCGGGTTTAGCGGGGGTCGGTGCGGCGGTCGGTAGGTGGGTGGACGCGATCGCATCCACCGCCGCCGTGGCCTGCTGGGCCGCCTGGGCGGTGGCCTCGCCCTGCTGCAAGCGGCGAATTACCTTGGCAATGTCGCGCTTGGCCTCGGCAATGGCTGCCTGCACCGCTGCCTGCTGCTGGAGCTTCAGGTCTTGCTCGCGATCGCGCAGCAGGTGGGCCTTGTGCTGCACCTCGTTGTGCAGCTTTTCGGTGGCCGCCAGCAGTTCCGCCGCCGCCTGGGAACGCTCCTCCTGGTCGCGGCGCTGGGCCTCTAGGCCGGCAATCACCTGGTTGACATCATCCTGCGACCCCAGAGCCATCAGGGCCGCCGCCTCGTCAACCACAGCGGTGTTGAGTCCCAGGCGACGGGCAATGGCCAGGGCGTTCGACCGCCCCGGAATGCCCCACAGCAGGCGGTAGGTGGGCGACAGCGTGGCCTCATCAAACTCCACCGAAGCATTCTCAAACCGGGCATCTTGGTACTTCAGCGCCTTGAGCTCGCCGTAGTGGGTGGTGGCCATGGTCAGCCGTGCCCGGTCGGCTAGGTGCTTGAGCAGGGCGATCGCCAGGGCCGTGCCCTCGGTGGGGTCGGTGCCCGCGCCGACTTCGTCGAGGAGGACGAGGGAGTTGGAGTGGGTGGGTGGGTGAGTAGGTGAGTGGATGGGTGGATGGGTGGATGGGTGGATGGAATTTGGTTCTGGCAAGGGGTGGTTGTCTACAACTCTTGCTTCACCTTCATCACTCTCACCACTTACCTCACCCACATCCCCCTCATGCCCTAAGGCCGTTAGAATTCGGCCAATGCGGCGAATGTGGCCTGAGAAGGTCGACAGGCTCTGCTCGATGGATTGTTCGTCGCCGATGTCGGCCAGCACTTGGTCGAACCAGGGAATTTCTACTGGCTCGCGGGCGGGTACGTAGAGGCCGACGCGGGCCATCAGCGCGGCTAGCCCCAGGGTTTTGAGGGTGACGGTTTTGCCGCCAGTGTTGGGGCCGGTGATCGCCACCACCCGCAGCTCGGGGCGAATCAGCAGGTTGGTGGGCACCACCGCTGGCCCGGCTTCGTGCCGCTGCTGCCACACCAGCAGCGGGTGACGCAGCTGGCGCAGGGTGGTCTGCTCGTGGGGCTCGATGAAGCGGGGCGGGTTGGCCTCTAGCCACAGCGAGTAGCGGGCGCGGGCGTAGGCCAGGTCTAACTCGGTGACCACCGCCAGCAGGTGGGTGAGATCGGCGTAAACCTCGGCCACGGCCTCGGTGAGCTGGCGGTGGATAATCTCTTCTTCGGTTTTTTCTTGGCGCAGCAGCTGGCGCAGGCGGTTGCCCAGCTCGACCACCGACTGGGGCTCGATATAGAGGGTGGCTCCGCTGGCGGAGGCGTCGTGGACAATGCCGGGCACCGAGTCTTTTTGGGGCGCTTTAACCGGCAGCACAAAGCGATCGCCGCGCTGGGTGATCAGCAGCTCTTGCATGGCCCCGGCCTGGCGCTGCAAAATTCGCTGGAGGCGCTGCTGAATGTCTTGGCGGGTGGCTTTGGTGCGATCGCGAATGCCCCCCAGCTTAGGGCTGGCCCGGTCGGTGACATCGCCGCGATCATCAATGCAGTGGTAAATCTGCTGCTCTAGATCAGGGTGGGTGCTCAGCTCGGCAACCAGGGCTTGCAGCACCGGCAGGTCTTCTGGTGGCTGGCCGTCGATGGTGCGGCGCAGCTGGCGAGCACCATGGAGGGTGGTGGCGATCGCCAGCAGTTCTTCGCCCCCCAGCAGCCCCTGGCGATGGGCGCGCTCCACCGCCGCGCCCACATCGCGAATGCCGCCGAAGTTGAGGCCGTTGTGGTGCTGCTCTAGCCAGTCTGCCTCCTGGGTTTGGGCCAGCAGGTTGACGCTCGCCACCTGGGTATCTGGCTGGGTCTCAGGGGTCGCCAGCCGCTGGGCGGCTAGCGTTCCCAGCTTGGTCGCCGCAAAGGTTGACAGGTGCTGGCACAGCCGGGGCCACTCTAGCAGGTTTAGGGTTTCACGCTGAATCAACGACAGGTCAGACAGGGGATTAAACTCTTTTAACGTACTGCTTTAGTATAAAGAACTCCTTGTATTGAGAGGTTGTGCAGTAACAAGCTGTCCAGTGAGCCTTCCATGCATAAACTCAATGCGTAAACTCAATTCCCGATCGCCAGGAGAGACGGGCCAGGAGAGACGGGCCAGGAGAGACGGGCTGACCGTCTCCGTGACTCAACTGATCTGCCCCTGGGCAAAATTCAGTATTATTTAGGATTGAATTTCAATGGAGCTACGGAACTTTTTCACCTTCTGGGTGTTAAGCGCCGCTTAACACGTAGCCTCAGCTGTGCTCCACCGGGAACGTTAAATCAATCGCGTTGGCCAGGGCCACTGCCCCTAGTTTATTTCCTCAGAGATTGTGGTTGATACTTCTCCTTCTAAGCACCTAGCTATGCGTGAAAACGACCTGGTTAATTCCAATGCATCGGCTAACTCCACTGCAATAGTGGCTGTCGATCCCTCGCCTCTCAGGGTAAAGGCAGAAGACAGTCTGCAACAGGTCGTCAAAGCCATGGCCAAGGTAGCAAAAACCTATGCTCTGGTCTATCAAACCACCACCCTGGTCGGCGTGGTCAGCTATGACAATGTGGCCCAGGCGGCCACCTGCCAGGCCGACTTTAATCAAGTGTCCACCGCTGTGTGGATGACGCCCCTAGAGAAGCTGCACCTCACAACTGCGCCCTGGCCGCTGCCCCCGGCTCTAGACGGTGATGGCGAGCATCTCCAGCCGGTGGTCGATCAGACCGATCACTGGCTGGGGCTGTTAGCTGCCAACGGGCTTTACACCCTGCCCTGCCTCGTCGCAGCTGCCCCAGAGCAGGCCGAGCCAGCTCCCCAACACCGCTCGGCAGCTCTGGGGCAGCCCCAAGAGCTCCTGGGTCTGGCCCTCCAAAGTTCTCACCTGGGCACCTGGGACTGGGACCTAGGCCAGGGCACCATCGTCATCTCTGAGCAGCAGGAGCATCTGCTGGGGCTAGCGCCCGGTGAGTTTGACGGCAGCTACGACAGTTTGTTTGCCCATCTGCACAACGACGACTGGGCCAGGGTAAACCAGGCGTTACAACACGCCATCCGCCTGGGGCAGCGCTACCAGGTCGAATTTCGGGTGCAGCCCCGCGATGGGCCCATCCGCTGGCTTTTAGCTCAGGGGCAGGTGTGCATTCGCGGCCAGCACCCGACTCACCTGGTCGGAGTCACCCTCGATATCTCTGAGCAAAAACAGGCCGAGGCTGAGCTGAAGCTACAGCTACGGCGGGAGCGGCAGGTGGGTGAAATTGCCCAGCGCATTCGCCACCTGCTTGACCTAGACAGCATTTTGACCCAAACGGTGGCCTCGGTGCGAGAGTTCATCGTCGCCGATCGCGTTCTGGTGATTCAGTGCGGCGCTGACATGAGCGGCAAAGTCATTCACGAGGTCTGCGCCCCAGACTACCCGGCCATGCTGGGCTGGGACTTGCGCGACCCCTGGTCGATGACAGAGAGCTTTCTCGAACAGTACCGGGCCGGGCGGGGGCTGGCGATCGACAACATCTACAACCAAAATCTACCCGCCAGCCAGCTGGAGTTTTTGGAGTATTTTCAGATTCAGGCCGAGATTGTGGTGCCCCTGCTGCAAGATCAAAACCAGACCCTCTGGGGGCTGCTGATTGCCCACCAGTGCGGTGCCCCTCGGGCCTGGCGCACCGCCGACGTGGGCCTGCTCCAGGGCCTGGTCACCCAGGTGAGCACTGCCATTCAGCAGGCTAAGCTACACCACCAGCTGACCCTGGCCAACCAGCGGCTCAAACGCATGGCCTACCTAGACGGGCTGACCCAGGTGGCCAACCGTCGCCGCTTTGAGCAGCATCTGGACAAAGAATGGCGGCGAATGATCCGTGAAAATGGCTGTCTGGGGGTGATCATGGCAGATATTGACTGCTTTAAAGGCTTTAACGATCGCTACGGTCACCAGGCCGGCGATAACTGCCTGCGCCTGGTAGCCCGTATCCTCAGCCGGGCGGTCAAACGCCCCACTGACCTGGTGGCCCGCTACGGCGGCGAAGAGTTTGTCATCGTGCTGCCCAACACCGACG
>DAIPYU010000112.1:0-15637 GCA_036782635.1 Nodosilinea sp. CTOTU7353 | reverse complement strand
GGTGGCTAGCGATCTCAGTTTCTAGGGTGCTGTAGAGAAAATAGAGGTCTGCGGTGAGCTTGCGAAAGGGCTCTAGCTCGATCACCCCCTTCAAAAAGCATTTCATAAATGCTGTGTTTTCAGACAGGGTGTGGGAGGTTTGGGTACCTTTTCGCAGCCGCTGAGCTAGGTCAGCCATGGGAGTTCACCTGGGTAATGAGTAAAAAAAAATCTTTTCATCACTGTATAGTGATGAAAAGATTAATCAATCCTTTTGGTTTAAGTTTTATGTCTACAAGTCGCCGCCTGTCGGCCGCTTGTAGACCGATTAAAAGCCTCGGCGCAAGCAAGATGAAGCTTGAATTGTGGCTATCCTCACCCGCTAGATTTATGTCTTGACCATCAATCGCTATTTAGTGATAAAGTGCTTTTCAATTGTTTAGCCCAGAAAAACTATGGTGACTGCTCTCCCCAAGCCCACCCCCCAGCCCGGCGACAACTCGGCAAAAGCCGCCATCGAAGAAAACCTGCTGTCGCCCCGGTTCTACACCACCGACTTTGACAAGGCCGCCACGATGGATCTGGCCCTAGAGGCCGAAGGGCTCCAGACCATGCTGGAGGAAATGCGGGCTGACTACAACCGTCACCACTTCAGCCGCGACGACTCCTTCAAGCAGGAGTGGGATCACATTCAAGGGGAAGAGCGCCGGGCGTTTATCGACTACCTGGAGCGCTCCTGTGTCTCAGAATTTTCAGGCTTTTTGCTGTTTAAGGAACTGTCGCGGCGGATCAAAGATCGCAGCCCGGTGCTAGGCGAAATCTTTAGCCTCATGGCCCGCGACGAGGCTCGCCACGCCGGGTTTCTCAACAAGTGCATGCAAGACTTCCACATTTCCCTCGACCTGGCCAAGCTGACCAAAACCCGTGACTACACGTTTTTTCCGGTGGAGTGGATTGTCTACGCAGTGTATCTCTCTGAAAAAATTGGCTACTGGCGCTACATTCTGATCTATCGCCACCTAGAGCAGCACCCCGAACACAGCTTTTACCCGCTGTTCAACTACTTCGAGAGCTGGTGCCAAGATGAAAACCGCCACGGCGATATTTTTAAGGCGCTGGTCAGGTCTCAGCCCAGCATGTGGCAAACCTGGCAAGGTCGCCTCTGGAGCCGGTTCTTCTTGCTCTCGGTATTCGCTACCCACAGCCTGACCGTCCACGAGCGGGCCAAATTTTACGAAATGCTGGGCCTAGATGCCACCGAATTTGACACCCAGGTCGTGCGCAAAACCAACGACACCGCCGCCCGCGCTTTCCCTGTTTATCTCAACGTCGATCACCCCGAATTTTTCCCCCGCCTGGAACGCGCCGCCGCTCGCAACCTCAAAATCAAGCAGGTGATGGAAAGCTCTGCCCCGCGCTGGGTAAAGCAACTGCGCAAGCTGCCTCTGGTGCTGGGCATCGTCGGCGACCTGCTGCGCCTCTATCTGATTAAACCTTTGGATGCCGAAGCCCTGCGCGGCACGGTTAGATAAAAAATATTTGGGCAGGATGAAGCCCCTGACTGGAAAGCATTCGTTAACGGTGCAGGGCCATGGTCACGATCCCGTAGGGGCGAACCGATGCGTTCGCCCAAATCCCTGCCATGGGGGAAATTTGCGGTCGATGGCCATGGTCACGATGGGCTGTCTGGCAAAATCGCTCCGTTGAGGTCAGCCTGGGCCAGGTTCGCCCCGGTGAGGTCGGCCCCCTGGAGATTAGCCCCGCGCAAAATAGCTCTGGTCAGGTCAGCGTAGCTCAGGTCGGCCCCTTGCAGATTGGCCTCACTCAAGTCGGTCCTCGGTGACTCGGGGCGAAAGCCTTGGCCAAGCTGGGCCCGGCAGAGTTTAGCCTCACTCAAATTGGCCTGGGCTAGCTGGGCACCGCTGAGCTGGGCATAGCTTAAATTGGCCCCCTGCAAATTAGCTCCCATCAGGTTGGTTGGCTGGTCAGAGCCAGGGCGCAGGTTGGCCTCGATCAGCAGCGCCTGAGACAGATTGGCGTCTTGGAAATTGACGCCGCAGAGAATGGCCTTAATCAGATTGGCGCTGCTCAAGTCGGCCCGCACAAAAACGGCCCCGCTGAGGTCGGCATCGCGCAGCTGAGCCCGGATAAACTGGGCTTCGGTAAAGTCAGCTCCCCACAGCAGGGCTTCGCTGAGGTCGGCCTGGGTAAAGTTGCTTTGGCTAAAGTGGGTGCGGCCCAGGCGGGCCTGGCGCAGGTCGCTGCGGCTAAAGTCGGTACCGATCAGGTGAGCTTGCAGCAGCTCAATGTCCAACAGCCTCAGGCCCGAGAAGGTGCGATCGCCCCTCCGGTAGCTCTCTAAAATTTCAGCTGCATCCATGGGTTACTCGCCGCCCAAACACTTCAGCAGTGTACTGTAAAGCGTCTACCTCCTTAGAGGTCATGACCATCATCTGCCCCCTAGTTTGCAGAACCCGGCTCAGGGACAGGGCATCGCTGTCTTTGGGGCCGTGTTCCTCGTCTTGACACCACGTCAGGCTGATTAACTGCTGAATTGAGCAATTACCTGGGGGAAGCGCAAGGCCGGCATTCACATTCATTATTGAAATTTATCAATCACAAACAAAAATCAAATTGGATTAAATCAATTTACCCCTTCCATTTTGGTGTGGGTATTGGCTAAACTCTACTTCAAGCGAATATAGCTTTAAGTCTATCGTGATGTATTCTCAATTGAATTAAGTCAATCGAGAAATTTATCCCTATAGGGTGACTGGTTCGCTCTCACCGCCGCCAGGCCACATTTTTCATGTCCTTTTGTCCGAGGATAGCCCTTTATGCCGCCGATACTAGCCCAGACCAGCTGGCTGATTCCACTCTACCCGCTGCTGGGGGCGCTGCTGACGATTCCCTGGTCGCCAGCCCTGGTGACTCGCACGGGGCCGCGCCCGGCGGGCTACATCAATATTGTGATGACAGCGCTGGCGTTGGTCCATAGCGTACTGGCATTCTTGGCCTTTTGGGGCAAGTCGTCGCCGCAGTTTTTCTTTGCGCCGTGGTTGCAGGTATCGGGGCTAAATCTCACCATTCCCCTAGAGGCGTCGGCCATTACCCTGGGGGCCTGCGTGCTGATTACCACCCTGAATCTGCTGGCCCAGGTCTATGCCGTGGGCTATCTTGAGATGGACTGGGGCTGGGGTCGCTTTTTCGCCATGATGGCATTGTTTGAGGCGGGTTTGTGTGCGCTAGTGCTGTGCAATTCGCTGCTGTTTGCCTACATGCTGCTGGAGATTTTGACCCTGGGCACCTATTTGTTGGTGGGCTTTTGGTACAACCAGTCGCTGGTGGTAAGTGGAGCGCGCGACGCTTTTTTGACCAAGCGGGTGGGCGACCTGGTGCTGTTGATGGCGGTGCTGGCGATCTATCCCCTGGCCCACACCTGGGATTTTCGCGAGCTGGCGGTCTGGGCACAGACGGCGAATGTTGAGCCGGGCCTAATCACGCTGATTGGCATCGGGCTAGTTGCGGGACCGATGAGCAAATGCGCCCAGTTTCCACTCCACCTGTGGCTAGATGAAGCGATGGAAGGCCCCCTGCCCAGCACCATTCTGCGCAATGCAGTGGTGGTGACAACGGGGGTGTGGATACTGGTAAAGCTGGAGCCGGTGATGGCGCTGTCGTCTACGGCCTCTGCGTTTGCGATCGCAGTAGGCACCGTCACCGCCCTCGGCGCAACCCTGATCGCCGCTGCTCAGATCGACATCAAGCGGGTGCTCTCCTATCTGAGCAGCGCCTACATGGGGCTGATGTTTATCGCCGTGGGTGCCCACTTGCCGGGGGCGGCGCTGCTGCTGGCTCTGGTCTACGCCCTGGGGATGGCCACGCTGGTCATGGGCGCAGGGTCGATCATTATCAATATCACCACGCAGGATTTGACCCAGATGGGCGGCCTGGGGAGTCGTCGCCCGATCACAGCGGCGGCGATCATGGCCGGGGCCGCTGGTCTGGTGGCGCTGCCTCCCCTGGGCGGCTTTTGGGCGATGCTCTCGCTGGTGTCGGGCCTGTGGGAGGCTCATCGGGGGCTGCTGGTGGCGATCGTGCTGCTGGTGAACTGGCTGACGGCCTTTAGCCTGGCGCGCATGATCGGGCTGATTTTTGCGGGCCAGACTCAGCAGATGACCACGCGATCGCCCGAACCGATCTGGCTGATGGTACTGCCGATGGCGATCGCCGCCGGGTTTACCCTGCACCTGCCTCTGGTGATGGGCCAGCTCAACCTGCTGCCCGCCTGGGCTGAGGTCAGCCAAGACATGGCCCTGCTGCTTGCCTGGTCGAGCATTTTGGGCGCGGCGGTGGGCACCCTGCTCTACATCAACCGGATGGTTGAAAATCCGGCGAGGTTGGTCAAGAAGCCGGTACAAAACCTGCTGGCCTATGACTTTTATACTCCCAAGCTTTACCGCAACACCTTTGTGCTGGGTGTCGATCTACTGTCGCGGATGACCGACTGGCTTGATCGCTATGTGGTCGATGGTTTGGTCAATGCCGTTGGGTTAGCGTCACTGTTTAGCGGCGAAACCCTCAAGTATGGCAATACTGGCCAGCTTCAGTTCTATGTGCTCACCATTGCCCTAGGAGTCGCCGGCCTGGGGGTACTGATGAACTGGTCAGCGCTGGCGGCGCTGTTTTAGAAAGTTCTGAGTTTTGAATTCAAAATTGAGAATTCAAAACTCAAAACTCAAAACTCAAAACTCAAAACTCTCCTGCCCTCCCATGCTCACCCCTCTCCTACTCATTCCTCTGCTGGGTGCGATCGCCCTCGCCTGCTGGCCCGGTCTGTCAGCTAGTCAGGCTCGCACCGGTGCCCTGGTCGCCTCCGGTGCCGCGCTGCTGTGGACGATCATGCTATTCACCCAGTTTGACCTTGCCTTTGGTGGCTTTCAGTTCCACGAGTTTTTGCCCTGGCTGCCCGGCCTGGGCCTCAATTACGAACTCAGCCTCGACGGTCTCTCGCTGCTGATGGTGGCGCTCAACAGCCTGATCACCTGGATCGCGATCTGGAGCAGTGACCCAGAGATTGAGCGGCCTCGGCTGTTCTACAGCTTGCTGCTGCTGGTGAGTGCCGGGGTGGCCGGGGCCTTTGTGGCCCAAAACCTGATGCTGTTTTTCTTGCTCTACGAGATTGAGCTGGTGCCCCTTTACCTGCTGATCGCCATTTGGGGCGGTGAGAAAAAAGCCTACGCCGCCACCAAATTTTTGCTCTACACCGCCTTCTCTGGGGCGCTGATGCTGGCGGGCTTTCTGGGTACGGTGTGGCTCAGCGGCGCAGAAGACTTCACCTACCACAGCGTCATGGGCCACGATTTACCGATCGTGTGGCAGGGAGTTTTGCTGGGCCTGCTGGTGGTGGCCTTTGGCATCAAAATTCCCCTGGTGCCGTTTCACACCTGGCTGCCCGATACCTACGTGGCGGCCAACACCCCGGTGGCTATGGTGCTGGGGGGGGTGCTGGCCAAGCTCGGCACCTACGGCTTGCTGCGGTTTGGCCTGGGTCTCTTCCCCGATGCCTGGGTGCAGTTTTCGCCCTACCTGGCCGGGTGGGCGGCGGTGAGTATGCTCTACGGGGCGGTGACGGCGATCGCCCAAAAAGACATCAAGCGCATGGTGGCCTACAGCTCCATTGGCCACATGGGCTATGTGCTGCTGGGGGCTGCGGCCATGACCGACCTGGCCCTGACCGGGGCCGTCAGCCAGATGGTTTCCCACGGATTGATTCTGGTGATTTTGTTTCACCTGGTCGGGGTGATCGAAACCAAAGTCGGCACCCGCGAACTAGATGTGCTGAACGGGCTGATGAACCCGGTGCGGGGGTTGCCCATGGTCAGTGCCCTGCTGGTGCTCGGCGGCATGGCCAGTGCAGGCATCCCTGGCCTGGTGGGGTTTGTCACCGAGTTTCTGGTGCTCCAGGGCAGCTATGCGGTGTACCCAGTGCAGACTCTGCTGGGGGTGCTCGGCACCGGCCTGACGGCGGTGTATTTCGTGATTTTGCTCAACCGCACCTGCTTTGGGCGGCTGGATAATGCGATCGCCTATTTCCCCAAGGTTACTTTTTCTGAAAAGCTGCCCGCCTATATTCTGGCCGGGCTGATTCTGTTCTTCGGCATTCAGCCCAACTGGCTGGTGCAGTGGGGCGAATCCACCGCCAGTGCCATGGTCGCGGCGATGCCAATGGTGCAGACGGTAGCGGATGAAGTGATTGAGGAATTGCCGACGGCGATCGCCCCCGCCGTCGCCACCCTCCCCCCCCTGCCATAACCACCCCCTCGCCCCCCGACCCCCGATACCCAAAACCCACCACCCACCCATCCACTCCCATGCCCACCTTCACCGACACCCCCCAAACCCTGATTTCCCCCTCTACCCACCCCCACGCTGACATCATTCATCGGCTAGAGGCGGGCGGCTCGATGCTGCCCGACACCCCCGAAAACCTGATGCAGATCATCGGCATCTACAAGGCCTACGCCGTGCCGATGGATTTCTACTGGCGCGATCTGCTCTACATTGCCGAGCGGGTGTTTCTCAACCCGGTGCCCGCTTTTAAATACTTTCTGCCGCAGGAATATCTCGATCTGCCCAACCACTACGCGGGCGACACCGCCGACCTGCGGATCTGGCGGGGCGAGGCCACGGCCCACCCCGAGCTGCTGGAATTCATGGAAAAGGGCGAACTCAAGCGCAAGCTGCCCAAGCTGCTGCATCACCTCTGGCACGATCGCATCAATATGGAGTTTGCCGAAGCCTGCATGCGGGCCATGCTCTGGCATCAGAATATGGGCGGGCGGTTTAACGACTATTTATATACCGAGGAGTACAAGGGGGCATGCGATCGCGCCATCCGCGCCTACTTTAAAGGCAACCCGGCCATGCTGGGGCTGCACAAACTCTTTCCCGAGATGTTCTACGAAAAGTGTCGCGAACTCTCCTACTATTCGAACCTGGGCCTGTTTTGGGAAGTGATGGCCCCGGTATTTTTTGAAATGAGCGACATCTACGATGAGGGCGGCTTTGCGGGCGTGCCCGACGCCATGAACTTTATCGTCAACGGCATCTTTGCGGTGGCGGGGCGGCCCATCTACCACCACGTCTATGTTGGTGACGAATGCATTGAACTGATCCCCAAATCCTGCGGGTTTACCTGGCTGTATGAGGCGGCTCTGCCCTACGTCGAAGCCGTCTTCTACCGCACCGCCCCTTTCCGAGGCACCAAATCCTACAACGCCCAGGCTGGCCAGGTGCCCGAAGACCAAAATGACTTCCACTACGGCATTCTCTACGCCGACGTCTTCCCCGTCGGCAGTGCGGGCATCCCCCCCACGCTGCTGATGCAGGACATGCTGCACTTTTTGCCCCCCTATTTGCAGACGTATTACCAGGAGCACTGCCGGGGCGAAGATGACCAGCTGATCCAGCTGGGCGTTACCTTTCAGCGCTCGATGTACAACGTTACCTCAGCCGTGATTCAGGCGCTGCGGGCGGCGCTACACTACCCCCTAGATGACCAAAACCCTCGTCACCTAGCCACCAATCGCCAGTTCTTCGAGGCCCAGCTAGATCGCTTTGTGCGCCCAGAGGCTCGGTTGCAGGACATCCAGCGGCAAGACTATCGGTAGACTGCCAGATCCCAGGGTTCTTGAAGAACCCTGGGATCTAAACCTCGTCTGACTTGAAACCCGGAGTTTACCCTCACCCTAAATCCCTCTCCCTGGGAGAGGGACTTTGAATGTTCTTCCGGCTTCCGTAGGGTGGGTAAAACTACAGTTCTCAACGTAGACTTGGTTTAATAGTTATTGCTCAAGATGCAAAAAGCGATCAAGATTCACAAGAAATACGTTTGGGCACTCCTTTTGCCCTACATTCCAAAGGTTGCAGAGAGATTCTTATAGCGGTTCTCATGCGGACGAGGTACAGGTCAGTTGCCTAAGTTCATAAGCTGCGAGGCTTCTCTCAGTTGGGGTGTACTTCATGCGTTCAGGAACCGCTATAGTGTGACCAAATACTATTATGAAATGATTGATATTTTAGTTCAAATGGGGTACAGAGTTTACTTGACTGATATTTTTAAGGTCTGGGTTTGTGATCCAAACAGACCTTATAATCGGGCTAAGCTCCCTATGCTAGATCGAAAACGTTTTTTCCAGGTCTTGGAACAGGAAATTTCTATTGTGAACCCGTCCATGGTTGTCATATGGGGGAAGGATGCGAGCATAGCCATGCATAAGGTTAAGTGCGACGTTAAGCATTTGGAATTTCCACATCCAGGTGGGGCCGCAGGTGGAGCATGGGCAAAATTGCTTGGCACTTCTCCCACAAGAGTTAATAAGCTGGCTTATTGGAAGTCAACTATTTCCCAAGCCCTTAATCATTAATCAAGTCTGATTGATGTTTATAGTTCTTCACTTGTCAAACGTCATAACCCAAAATCTCCTATGCCGACCATCGTCGATATCGCCGTCAACACCGAAGGCTTCTCCACCCTGGTCGCCGCTGTCCAGGCTGCCGGGTTGGTCGAAGCGCTACAAAGCCCTGGCCCCTTCACCGTCTTTGCCCCCAACGATGCCGCCTTTGCCAAGCTGCCCCCCGGCACGGTGCAAACCCTGGTGCAAAACCCGCCCCAGCTAGGCCGCATTCTCAAATTTCACGTGGTGGCGGGCAAATACACCCGAGATGAGCTGATCAAGCTGGGTACCGTGAACTCCCTCGAAGGTGCGCCCATTCCCATTGATGGTCCCTTCGAGGGAGACGGGGGCTTTGAGGTAAAGAATGCCACCGTCCTCGCCGCCAACATTGAGGCCGACAACGGCATCATCCACATCATTGATACCGTCATGTTGATGGGGTAGCGATCGGGCTAATCAAATGAGCTTGGCTTTGGCGTCAACCACTCTCGCTTGATATCAGGGCCTGCCAGATGGTGATAGTTAGGGTGATCGGAATCGAGCTGCTGAAAATGTCAAGTTCAAGTGTACTATTGGGCTAGTGCATTCACACCCCCGATGGTTTACTGAGGCAACCATGGCCAATTTACTGCTGATTGAAAGCCCCGGCAAGGTGAAGAAGCTGGGGCAAATCTTAGGTGCGGGCTGGGTGATCAAGGCCAGCATGGGCCATGTGCGCGAACTGGCCAACGACGGCGAAGATGCCCTCGGCTTTGACCTGGGGGCAGGCTCCATCGACTGCCGCTACCAGCCCCGCGATGACCGCGCTAAAAAAGTGCTGGCCGACCTGCGCCGGGCGGTCAAAGCCGCCGACTGCGTCTACATCGCCACCGACCCCGATCGCGAAGGCGAAACCATCGGCTGGCACTTGCAGCAGGCGCTCAACCTGAAGCACCCCCGGCGGGTGGTCTATAGCGAAATTACCGCCCAGGCGGTGCGAGCGGCGATCGCCCATCCCCGCACCCTTGACCAGAGTCTGGTCGCCGCTGGCCGCGCCCGCGACTGCCTCGACAAGCTGGTGGGCTACCGGGGCAGTCGCCACGTGGTCTGGCCCCTAAACAACGGCGCGAAGTCCATGGGTCGGGTGCAGAGCGCCACTTTGCATTTGCTCTGCGTCCGGGAGCGAGCCATTCAGGCCTTTGTAGCCCACGACTACTGGAGCGTGTGGGTCACCTACGGCGAGGGGTTCAAAGCCTTCTATCGCAGCAACCCTAAGCCCCAGCGGCCCCCGGCCAAAGATGCGGAGGATAAGGGGGCAGAGAAAGAATCGGAGCGGGTCACCAATCAGGAGCGGGCCGATCAGCTGGTGGCGATCGCCCAAACTCATCCCCATCAGGTGCTGCACATCGAGGGCAAAGAGGCCACCCAATCGCCGCCGCCCCCCTTCGTCACCTCCACCTTGCAGCAGGCGGCTGGCTCTAAACTGCACTTCAGCCCCGAGCACACCATGAAGGTGGCCCAAGCCCTCTACGAAAAGGGCCACATCACCTACATGCGCACCGATTCGATCACCCTCTCGGCCCCATTTTGTGAGTCGGTGCGCCAGTACCTGGAGCAGCACGACCCCACCAACCTACCCCGCAAAACCACCCGGCACCGGGCGATCAAAGGCTCCCAAGAGGCCCATGAAGCGATTCGCCCCACCGATGTCAATCACCTGCCCCAGCCGCTCCAGCGAGAACTTTCTGCCGACCAGGCCCGCCTCTACGAGCTGATTTGGAACCGGGCGGTGGCCTCGCAATGCGCCCCGGCCCGCCTGCGCAAAACCCGCATCGTCACCCAGTCGGGCGACGCCTACTGGGAAGCCCGAGGCCAGGTGCTGGAGTTTGCCGGCTACACCCGCTACTGGAACAACCTCAGCGCCGATGCGGTGCTGCCGACCCTGAGCCAGGGGCAACCCCTCCAGTTCGATCAGGCCCAGGCGGATGCCAAACAGACCCAGCCGCCGCCCCGCTACAGCGAGCCGAAGCTGGTGAAGCTGATGGAGCAAAAAGGAATTGGCCGCCCCAGCACCTACGCCCCCACCATCAAGACCCTGCGGCAGCGGGAGTATGTGGATCTGCTCCAGGGCAAGCTCCAGCCGACGGCGCTGGGCCTGGAGTTAGATGGAGCGTTGGAAAAGCTCCTGCCCGACTTGATTCAGCCGGAGTTTACCGCTCAGATGGAGACGGCACTGGATGCGATCGCCACCGGTGACCAGGAGTGGCAGGCGTACCTGATTGACTGGAATCGGGGCTATTTTGCGCCGGCGATCGCCCAAGCCAAGTCCCAGCTTCTCTCCCTGCCGACCTTTGCTGAACATCCCCCAGCACCGGGAGCGATTCCCCCTGAGCGATCGCCCGCCACCAGGGCCAAGCCTGCCGCCGGGCAACCCACCAAAACCCAATGCCCCACCTGCGGCGAGGCGATGACCAAACTGTCCTCCCGTTCCAAAAAGATGAAAGCTAAGCACTTCCTCAAATGCCCCGGCCCCGGCTGCGGCACCGTCATGTTCTGGAATGCCAAGGCCAAACGCTACGAGCTGCCCCAGGCCCAGCGCCAGGCGCTCAACTCCGAGCTATTCACCGATCATCCCTGCCCCGTCTGCGGTGCCCTGCTAGAGCGCTACGCCTACACCAAAGACGGCCAAGACAAGGTCATGCTGCGCTGCTCACTTCTGGAAAATCGCCGGGGCAAATGCAAGGAAGTCGCCTTTTTCCAGAGCCGGGGAGAGTTTTGGTCGCCCAAATTTGGCACCTTGAAAATACCGGCCCCTAGCTCTTAAATGACCATCATGGGATTGGAATTCTTCGGGGGCTTACCACCATGCTTAGTCAGCTGCTGCCGATGGTCTTGGTGGGTTGTTTGGGATTTGGGCTGAGACAGACTGGGGTACTGCGTCCTAGCGATGCCCAGACCATTGGCAAATTGCTCACCAACCTGGCGCTGCCTGCGGTTATCCTGCGGGCGCTGGCCACCGCTTCTATTACCCCAGACCTGATCTATCTACCGCTGTCGGCATTGGTGGTGGTGCTGGGCCTGACGGCGATCGCCTTCCTTGGGGTGCGCTGGCTAAAGTGGGAGCAACCAAGGGCCGGAGCTTTGATCACGACTTTTCCCACCTTTGAGGGCGGTGCGGTAGGCTACCCAGTGATGCTGCTCACCTTTGGCGATGTGGGCCTCAGCCGGATTGTTTTGTTCGACCTGGCCCAGGCGATCTATCTGCTCACGGTGGTCTATTGCCTTTCCGCCTGGTTTGGTCAGGCTGGGGTGACGGGTCAGGCAGTGGTGCAGAAGCTTGCCCAGACGCCTTTCTTTTGGGCCATTGTTCTGGGCCTGATGGTCAACGGCCTCGGCTGGACTAACGACCTGCTGCTGGGCCTGCTCAACATCGCCGGAGATAGCTTTCTGCTGCTGGTGCTCCTGCTGCTGGGGATGGAGTTTCAGGTGCAACTTGCCTCGGTGGGGGGCTATATTCTCCTCGCCCTGGCCAAGATTACCTGCGGGTTGATCCTCGGTTGGGCCGCCACCCAAGCCTTTGACCTCCAGGGCGTTGAGCAAGCCGCCGTCCTGGCTGGAGCGGCCCTGCCCCCCAGTATGCTGACCCTGCTCTTTGCCCAGGAGAATGATCTTGACACTCGCTTTGTCATCAGCTTTATCTCCGCCGCAGTACCACTCTACCTGGCCGTGGTCACTCCCCTCCTAGCCTATCTGTCGCTCTCCCCCTAGCGGGGTTAGGTATGCGGCTGTGCTGACCCAGCATCGCCATGTTGACGGTTGGCTACAGCTGGGCTGCTTACGCTTATCCAGTGATGCTGGGGGCATGGCCGGTTCAACTCGATGGTCTCCGGACTTAGTCCTTAAGTGCCCCCCATTGGACGTAGAGCATCAGATATCTCAAAATCGATCTCAGGCGACTTAAGGGAGCCGTCAACAAAGGGGACCGTTGCTCAAGCCCATTGCGCTATTCACCGTTGCCCCTGAACTCTGTTGTGCCTATAAAAATGCTGAAGCTCAGTAGTATGATCGCATTGAGTTCTTTAGAATCGTGCCTTCGCGCTGCCAACTGCCACCCTAGGAGGCAAGCTCAAGATGTATCAGATAGTCAGGTGGCACACTAATCTTCTTCACAGCTGCTGATGCTCACCCAGCTGGTTGAGCCATCATCCCAGTGTTCTTTCTTCCAGATGGGACTGGTATTACGTGCATCGATCTGTTGATGGTGAATTGAGTTTCGTCTCTAGGTTGTTGTATACCAGCTCAATCTAATATTCGCCAACAAAATCTGCGTGAACCCACAGAAACTCTCGTCGCTTGTTCTGGACCCGTACTAGACCGCCAAAACCGGGGTCTTTGTCTTGGAGTAGGGTATGGAGTTCTCGGAGCATTGCCCCTTGGGCACGAACGGCTTCCCCCTGTTCAAACTCGGCACCATCGCGTTTGGTTTGCCAATCGACAGCTATATTGCTGCCTTTGATGCCAAACTCCAGACTTTTTTGGCCGAGATCCAATTCTTCTTGAATGCCTTTGTAGGTGGCGTCATCAAGCATGAACTGGGTGGTTGAGGCGGCGACGGGTAATACCAGGCTCAGGGTGCCGGTAACGAGTTTGAAGTAGGGCACCGCTTTGGTAAACCACTCGCGGTTGAGTTCGAGTTCATAGACACCCTGCTGACTACCTTCATTAAGCACGGGCAGGGGTTTGAGGGCATGTTCACACCAGAGGGTGAGCTGAAATTTTTCGCTGATCCATTTGGGGCGATCAAAGAACCCAGGGTCAACGGGCTTGAAGCTGAACAGTCGGGGGCCGTCTTTGACTTCATCGGTGAGCATTTGCATGAGATAGGCAAACTGCTCATCTACTCGGCTCATAGTGGCCTGTTGCCGCTTACTCAAGTTTTGATAGCGCTTTTGGTCGAGTCGATCTTTAACGCGTAGCTCCTGGCGAATAACCTGCAATGTCTCCTGCACGTCCGTTAGCTGGTCACCCAAGACTTCTTTAGCAGGTGGCTGGGCTGCTGGAGCATTGTTCAGTAGTTGATCAATGTTCTGCCATTCGTCGCAACCCGAAACTGTGCAGGGAAAATCTGGACGATTCTTCTTTTTACTTTCGATTAGTTTTTGCACCTCAAATAGTCCATGTCCGGGGGTTTCCATGCCACAGGGAGCAATGCAGGGCACCATTACGTTGCAGCGCAATCCCTTCCAGCCAAAAGGATTGTTGGGATTTTCAACTAGCCATTTTATTTCTTCTGTGAGGTAAGAGAGAAACCGTTCTGGATAGGCGGCGCGGACGGTGATTTTGACATCGTTGCCGATGTGCTCTAGTAGGGCGCGACCGTTGTAGTCGTTGTCGAGCATGAGGCCCCGCTGCCAGTGGATGCTGTCGTTGTAGTTGTTTCGGCCCAGGGAGTATTTATGCAGGCGCACGATGAGCTGGTAGAACAGCCCTTCAGCATTACCGCTCTGACCGCGATCGTCCACAATGCGGCAGATTTGTACCTGTTGACGGTCTCCTCCTTCTGGCTGTTCGCCCCAGTTGGGCAGTTGGTCGAGGCGCTGGTCGGGCACGAGTTGGGCAATCAGGCTGGTGGTGCTGGCTTCTGGATTAGCCGGGTCGAGGACGACTTTGTAGGAAAGATCAAAGCGCTCCATTAGCCGCAGAAAGATGGGATGGAGTTCTTTGGGATAGCCGGTTTCGCCAACGAAGGGGGGATAGCTCCACAGGTGACTGAGATGGTCAAACTCGACTAGCCCATTGCGCTGGCGGGTGGTTTCATCATCGAGAACATAGCTAATGGCTTTGGCCAACCAGTCGGGCTGGAGGATGACGATATCTTTCAGAATTTCGTCGTGATCGTAGTGGATGAAATAGCCAAGGGTATGGGAGACGCGCACAAATAGCTCGGCGGCAAAACCCTCTAGCCCGTGCTCTTCGCAGAGGGCAAGCACGTCTGTGTAGGGCATGTGGGTGTTGCCAGATGCTTCGAGCAGTTCACGAATTTGCTGCCATTTTGTAGGCACAAGGCGACCCATGCCAGGCAACGTAGCGGCAACATTGGCAATGGCTTCTCGCAATTCGGCAATGCCGGTGCAAACCTGAGTCTCGGTATAGGGTTTGCTATCGACATGAAAAAAGCCGACAACGGTATCGCTGCCAAACAGGTCAATTAGTTCTTGCCGGTCAATATCGGGTTGGCGCTGGCCGGGGCCGCCGTGGGTGGCGACCACTAGCACTTTGGCATCGGGTTCGCGATGCTTGATCAACGTAATCCACTCTTTGACAAAGCCTTGCTGTGGCCCCTCCCGTGGCTTCCACACCACCAGATAGACAGCAGTGGAACTAAAAAAGAGCTGATGGGTGGGACGATATACCCGCTGACCACCAAAATCCCAGCCGTTGAGAGTAATTTCTGTTTCGCTATTAGGAGCAGAGACAAGAACAGGCTTAATTTCAATGCCGTGGGTTGTGGGGCGACCATCTACCCATTCATCATCTCGAAGTGCTCCTAATAAACAACTCTTTCCCACTTCCCCCTCACCCACTAAAATTAACTTAGCTTCATTCAGAACTACCTCTCCTCCTGCTCTTGCCCAGAGATATGGTATGACCGCTTTTATTCCCTGTTCAACAGCAGCAGCAAGGTCAGGATTAAGAGGGTTGTTATCAAGTCCTATCGTTACTAAACACTGAAGTTGTGTTAATGATACAGGTAGGTCTTGAATACTGTTATCCTCCAATCTAATAATCGCCAGATTCTTAAACTCACTTATCCATTCAGGCACTGTAGATAAGTTGCAGTTTCGTATCCAAAGCTCTATAAGAGATTTAAGTTGTAAAATTTGCGTTGGCAATACGTTTAGAGGGTTACCTCCACCTCCTGCCCCCAAAATCAGCCTCTCTATTTTGGAAAGCTGCCCAAACGAGCTGGGTAATTCAACAATTGAATTGATGCAGATGTTTAGATCCCTTAAAAGCTTTAAATTACCTAGAGATACAGGCAACCTTTTTAATTGATTTTCATAAAGAATAAGTTCTCGCAACTCATCAAGAGAGCCTATACTTTCTGGAAGTTCCGTCAGTTGGTTTTCAGCAAGGTCAAGTGTTTGCAACTGGGTGAGAGATGCGATCGCCTCCGGTAATTCCGTCAATTGGTTGCTAGATAGGTTAAGCTCTTGCAA
>DAIPYU010000111.1:0-16475 GCA_036782635.1 Nodosilinea sp. CTOTU7353 | reverse complement strand
CGCTTCTCCCCATGGGTGAAGACCAGCTGTAACCGGTTGTTGGAGCTACGGATTGTGACGGAGCCTGACTTGGCTTTCCGATGCCTGCGTGTGGTGGTCGAAGTCATGGCGCTTCCCCACTGGGAATCGAGGATTGAGCGCATTGTACTTTATCTCAATCTTTATCTCAATCTGGGTGTTAAACCTGCCTAATTACCCCTAAAAATGCCCAACGCAATTTGAACCCTGGTCGAACCATGAGCCCTGAAACCCTTGCCAGATGGGCGAAACGCCTGTTTTTACTGGAAGCCGATGGCGGGATTTGAACCCGCGACCGCTCGATTACGAATCGAGTGCTCTACCACTGAGCCACATCGGCAATGGATATTCACAGTCAAATAGTATAGCAGCGTCGGGCGATCGCAGCAGCCTGCTCCAGTGCTGTAAACAGCGCCTGCGCAGGGCGATCGCCCTACTCTCTCATAGGGGTCTAATCTTTCTCGATATATTTGCGGACGCTGTTGAGGTCGATGTAGCGATCGGTGGCGTTGCGCAGTTCCCGAGCGATCATACCTTCGGTTGAGACTACGGTGATGTGGGTGTTTTTAGAGCGCAGTAGCTCAATAGCTCGCTCAAAGTCACCGTCGCCGCTAAACAATACCACCTCATCGTACTGATCGACGGTGTTAAACATATCGATGGCGATTTCAATATCTAGATTGGCCTTCTGAGAGTATCGCCCAGAGGTATCGTCGTAATATTCCTTGAGAATCTTGGTGCGGACGGTATAGCCCAGGCTAATTAGAGCATCCCGAAAGCCTCGCTGATCCTGTGGATCTTTTAGGCCTGTATACCAAAAAGCGTTA
This sequence comes from Nodosilinea sp. CTOTU7353, assembly GCA_036782635.1. Lineage (GTDB taxonomy): Bacteria > Cyanobacteriota > Cyanobacteriia > Phormidesmidales > Phormidesmidaceae > Nodosilinea. The sequence continues at coordinate 15,630 of DAIPYU010000111.1, read as the reverse complement.
ACTAGTGTGGTGCCGCCATCCAAACTGAGAAAATATTCCAGCACCCGTTTGGGATCAAAGAACCAGCCATTTTTTTGCTGGGCGTAAAACATATTGTTACCGTCTACAAATATTGATAGACGCTTTGGGCCGTATTTATTTGACATAAAAAAAGAAATTTATGAAGCAATTAAGCGAACAATTTAGGCAATTTATCTATAATCGACGTAGATGCGAGGTGGTGCTTAAACCGAGACAAATATTCTAAGAGAGCTGTAGCCAACGCTGGTAAATCATCTAAAGCTAGTGTCTGTAACCGTTTATACGACCAACCCATAAGCAAAAGTGGCAAGTCTATGATTTTAGCGGGTTCTCTCCAAAAAATCTAGGATGTAGCCTAGATATATCAAGCCTGGCTCAAAAACTATAGTTTTCCCACAGGCAAACCTCCGCTTCTGGATATAGATGAGATCTGTACAGCAGATTCGCTAGCAGCAGTTACCATTAGACATGGGCCATAAACGTATCTTTCTGGTTTGGGGCGATGGGTAATTCATCACCCCTGCTACCAAAATCCCTCAAGCTAATGAACAACATCCGAGCACTCAGGCATGTGCCGAGTTCTAGCGATTGACCAAGGTTGTGTATTCTAATGACTGCCTTAGTAGGCAGTTTACTTCAGTAGGCCGTTAAGGTTTTTGAACATTGCCCAGGTTGCCGTGGCTATTCGCGGATGTCTTCGTTCACAGATGTCTCTAAAAGATAAAATTCTTTACACCGACAGGCTTAAACCATAACAGTAGGTAACTTAAATAGTAAACTTGACTCCATAAAAATAAATGTTACGTTACCTGCCTTGTATTATAGGCCTTAGCTTCTTATTCTGGAATGCTGTACCGCAGGCTTTTTAACGACCAGCGCTGCTCTCGGCTTTTAGGTAGGCTTGCAGCTCTGAAGGGAGATTCTCAAGAAAGGTGTAGCCGGTGGCGACCTCAATGCGCTGAATTGAGGTTTGATAGCGTCGCCAGTCTGGGTCTACCCCGCTAATGTTAGGCATGTCTACGGCAATAATTTGGCTGTCGCTGCCGAGGCCGAAGCCGCCGTCGGGGAGTCGGTCGTAGACCACGATAATTTTCCACAGGCGGGAGGGTACGGCTACAGTGCGATTGCCCACGCTCCCCTGGTGTCCGTAGGCTCCGGCGAAGATGTGCAGGCTGTGGTCGTATTGGTAGACGAGCGATCGCCCGTATTCTTCTAATTCTCGCCAGGGGCCACGATTGTTTTCGGGTGCCTGGGGAATGATGTTGGTCATCAAAAAGGTGGCGGAGTTGTCGCGCGGGCTGTTGGTGCGATCGCCCGAGGGCACCACATGGCCGCGATCATAGCCGCTGCCCCGGTAGTCGTTGGGGGTGACCTGGTAAAACCCGGCGGGCAGGGCACCGTCGGGGCGAAAGTCATCTTGGCGGCCCACCGAGCCGAGCCAGGCGGCATCGACGGCCCAGCTGGCCCAGTTGAGCCCGCTGCGATCGCGGCTGTAGCTGAGGGCGTACTGAGGGCGCTGAATCAGATAGTTGTTGGGGTTGGTGATCACCGCCTGGCTGGGGTTGCCCAGCACCAGGTGGGGGTTGCTAGAGGGCGGGGCCGGTGGGTCAGCGGCGGGTCGGTCGGCGGGCAGCAGTTCGCAGGCCCAGCCGTCACCGTCGCCGTCGAGGCCGTAGGGGTCGCCCGCAAAGGCATCTAGCACCGTCTGGGCCTGGGGCTGGCTGGCAAAGTCGCCGCAGTTGCAGTCGTCGTCGACGCAGGGGGGCAGGGCGGATAGGTCTACGGGGGTGAGCCAGCTGCTGACCAGCAGCGGCAGGCCGCAGCCCGTCAGCCCCAGGCCCAGGACCCCTGGCCCCAGCAGCCGACTCCAAAAACGCATCGGTGAAACAGCCATAGCCAAGCGATAGATGAAAGAGTTCAGCATTCTCCGAGGGCAGTATTAATCAGTAAGGTCATGCAAATGTACTAATATTTTGGGTGATCGCCACCCCTTGCCCTGTCTCGCTGGCGGCATCTGCCATCAGACACAGAGACAGAGGCATCAGGCGCAGAGATAGAGGTTGCAGAAGGACTCAATAGCGTTAACAATGTGACATGTGGTTTGGCATATCCCCCTGCCTAGCATAGGGATACAAAGCCTGAATCAGATTGTGCCAACATTCTTGACTGGGGAGCTTCGACCAGCCCAACGGGCCGAGTTTGAATTCCCAGGCGAGATGTTCTTTAGAGTGGCACCCTCCCAGATGAGGAGTCTAGCTACCACAGCAAAATTCTTTGTTTTTAATACGTTCACTACTCACCAACAGGATGATTATGCTCAATCAAGCAATTGCCCAACTCCAGTCATGGTTCCCCGCCGCCGAGGTGCACGCCCACTGCGATGGCCCCTGTGGCGTCTATGACCCCTCCTCGGCCCGCGTGGCGGCTGAGGCTGTGCTGTCGATGACCAAAAAGCTGGTTGATCTAGAGCAGCCAGCCAGCGGTGATAAAGCAGCTTCTGTGGCGTACCACAACACCTTTGCTCGCTACACCGCGATCAAAGAAGAGCAGGCCCAAATCGCCAAAGACGAGCTGCTGGTGCTGTGGACCGACTACTTCAAGCCCGTACACCTAGAGCAGTTCCCCGACCTGCATGACACCTTCTGGAAAGCCGCCAAACTCTGCTCCGCCACCAAGGTGGAAGTGAGCGTGCAGCACGCCACCGAACTGATGGATGCTGTGAAAAAAGTCCACGACATGTTCTGGGCCACCAAGAGCCGTGATGTCTCCTGGTACACTGCTAGCTAGGACTGGTCGGCAGGCATATGGAAGCCTTTACCGAGGTTTCAGGTGTCAGGTTTCGGGATTGGCCGACGTCTGGCGCAGGGGCAGGGTTAAGCCGGAAGCGTCGAAGCGATGATCTTAGCGCTAGCCTGCTGCACCTCTCCAAGTCTGGTCTAAATCACTCCGGCTCGATACTGGTGAACAGTCACTTCGAAACCACGCCGCCGCCGTCGCTGCGCAATAGTCAACCCACCGATGTGGTGCTCTGGCTGTTGCGGCAGCGACGGCGGTTTCGCGTTGTGGGGGCGTCTATGCTGCCGCTGCTCGAGGCAGGCACTGAAGTCTTGATCAATCCCTCTGCCTATTGTCAGCAGCCCCCGCAGCCCGGCGACCTGGTGGTGGCGCACCATCCCCACCAGCCGGGGCTACGGCTGATCAAGCGGGTAGTGTATGTCGACACCGGTCGGTGTTTTTTGCAGGGGCTAAACACCTCCGCCAGCACCGACAGCCGCGAGTTTGGCCTGGTGTTGCAGCAAGACATTTTGGGGCAGGTGGTCTGTCGGTTTCCGTAGAGGGCGATCGCCTGGTTATGAGAATCCGATTACGAAAATCCTTCAACAATAGCCATGATTTCGGTGGGCGAGTCGACCCGGTAAGCTTGAATGCCTAGGGCGCGGGCGGCGGCGACGTTGCGGGCGCCATCGTCAAAAAAGGCCACGGTGTCGGCGGGGGTATTGAGGGTGGTAAGCAGGTGCTCAAAGATGGCGGCGCTGGGCTTCATCAGGCCAATTTTGTAGCTCAAAAACAGCTGGTCGAGGGAGTCAAAGAAGTCGTAGCGATCGCGCAGTCGCTCGTAGTGGGCCGGGTTGGTATTTGACAGCAGCGACAGATGGTAGCAGGGCTTGAGGGTGCTGAGCATCTCTTTGCAGCCGGGCAGGGGGGCCTGTACAATTTCTAGAAACTCGTGCTTGACCACCTCAGGGGCCAGGGCTAGGTCAAATTCTTGAATAAAGGCGGTGGCAAACCCATCAAAATCGGTGCGGCCACTCTCAAAATCGACGGTGCTGGGGGCACTCACCCAGAGTTTATGCAGTTCGTCGATGGCGATGGGGCGACCCAGCAGGGTTTTGACCTGGTCGAGCCACTGTAGTTCGACGAGCACCCCACCCATATCAAACACAACATGTGTAATGGCCATTGTCGTTGCCCCAACCAAAATTACCAGACCCACCTTACCGAGCTTTGACCCCGGTGTCAGCGTTGGCGATCACCAACTGGAGTATGGATGCATCCCACTTTTGCAATACATCCTGTGACGAGAGGTTACGATTTGTCGCCTCTGGGCAGCATGCCAGCGCTAAAAGATAGCCTAGAACCCCCATCTGGCAAAGGCTACAGCCCTGGCGCTCCACTGTAACAACCGCGTCAAAGCTCGCCTTGCAGAAAGAATAATTCACATTGGCCGTCGGGAAATTTCGCTAGGCTGAAGTCATTGATAGATAACTAATACCGCGCCTCAACCTACCGCATTCCACGGGCCTACATCCATGAATACACTGTCTAATCCCCGCGCTAATATTTCCACCGCTAACCCCACCCGCTGGGTCGGAGCGGTTTTGTTTGCACTGATGTTTTGGTTCAGCAGCAGCCTGCTGATGGATTTTGTGATTATGCCGGGGCTGTTTGTCGGCGGCATGATGAGCCAGCCCGACTTTGGCTCGGCGGGCTACGCCATGTTTTGGGTGTTTAATCGTCTAGAGCTGCTGTGCGCCGCCGTGATTGTGACGGGGCTACTGGTGACCCGCCAGGCTTGCGCTCAGAAACCCGTGATGGCCAGCGGTCTGCTCAGCCGCTGGGCCATCGAGCTAGGCCTGGGCCTGCTGGCTCTGACCCTGGTGCTGACCTATGCGATCGCCCCCGCCATGGGTGCCCTGGGCGCAGCCCTAGACCCCTTTGCCGCCACCGTTGAGGTGCCCGCCGCCATGGTCAAAATGCACGGGCTGTACTTTGGCCTAGAGGCGCTCAAGCTGCTGGGCTGCGGTGCCCTGCTAAGTCTGCTCTACGGTGACCTCAGCCGAACCGAAACCATTTAGCTCCAACCTCGCCTCGAGCAACCCCTGACTCGTTCTCTAGAGAATGAGTCAGGGGGCTTTTGTTGCGCTGAGCTAAAACTGCCGGTTTGGCTCTGGGGCTACAGGCGAGTGTTGACCAGGCTCTGGCGAGGGCTGGTGGTGCGGCTAGCGCGAATTTGCTCGTAGAGCTGGCGTTCGGTGTCGCTCAGGGTGGCTGGGGGGGTGATAGTCACTTTGATCAGCAGGTCGCCGCGATCGCCCTTGGGGCTCGGCCAGCCCTTGCCCCGCAGCCGCAGGCTCTGGCCCGACTTAGTGCCCGCCGGCAGGTTCATAGCAACGCTACCGTCGGGGGTGGGCACCTCGATTTTGCCCCCCAGCACCGCCTCGTCGGGGGCGATGGGCACCTCGGCGGTGAGGCTGTCGCCCTCCAGCTTAAAGAAATTGTGTGAGTCGAGCTGCACCACTAGATAAATGTCAGCGGGCTGCTTGCTGTAGGGGTTGATCGGGCCTTTGCCCTTAAGGCGAATCTTGCTGCCCTGCTTAGCACCGGGCGGAATGCGAACATCGACGCTGTCGCTGCCAATGCGCAGACGCTTTTGGGTGCCGTGAAAGGCTTCGCTAAAGGTGAGGCGAATGCTGGCCTCTTGGTCAAAGGAGCGATTGGCGGCAGGATCGTAGCCAAACCCTGGCCCCCCGGTGCCAGCCCCCGGAGTGCCATAGGGGTAAGCGCGCCCGCCGCCGCTGCCGGGGGTGGCGAAACGGCCCAGCAGCTCGTTGATAAACTCGTCAAAGCTGCCGTAGTTGCTAAGGTCAAAGCCGCCCATGTCGCCGGGGCTGCCGTAGGCGCTGCCGCCCCCGCCCCGACTGGCCTGCTGCCAGTACTGGCCGTACTGGTCATATTTTTTGCGCTTGTCGGCGTCAGAGAGCACCTCGTAGGCTTCGCTTACCTCCTTGAACTTGGCCTCAGCGGTCTTGTCGTCGGGGTTGACGTCGGGGTGGTACTTGCGGGCCAGCTTGCGAAAGGACTGTTTGATCTCATCGGCACTTGCCGTGCGACTGACGCCCAGCACCGCATAGTAGTCTTTAAAGCCCGTAGCAGCCATTCCCGTCCTCCTTAAAAACCTGCCGCAGCTCGGCAGGGCGCCTTTATTGTGGTCAGCATTGCAGTCAGCTTTAGGGAAAGCCGCAGCCCATGCCCCCAGAGCCCAGCTCGTGTCTGGATTAAGCCTAACAAACCCAGGGCCAGACATTCCGCAGGTTAGTCAGTAAATCAAATAATATTTTTGGTGAGGAGCCCTGAGGGTTATTTCGTGTGAGTGTGTTGTTCTCTCGTCTCTTGCAGAGACTTGTGACCTGTAGCACGGGCCAGTTCTAGCCGTCTTTGAAAGTTTGTAAAGCACTGCTCCATAAACGATTTTCCTGCTTTCAGCGATCCATTACCTGGCACCACAGAGCACCCAGCTCCCAGGGTTTTTGAAAAACCCTGGGAGCTCTATCTAGGGCGGCTTCAAACCGCGATCGCACCACATCTGAGTTCAAACAATTTGCCATCGGTAGGGTGCATAGCGCTAAGGGCGCGGCTCTGCCTACGAGACCTAAAACCCTATTTTGCAAAAGCCAAACCTCCTAGTCGGGCCGCAATCCACCACCCATCCATCGCCAAAATCCCTCCACCAAGAAACCGGGTTTCTGGGCGCTAGGGCAGCAGCTCCTGGTAACCCGGTTTCTGCTCTCGGGTCAAGCTTCTCTATTATTGTAGGTAATACGATTCCCTACACCCCCAGCAGCGCTATGCCCACCTACCGTTCTAAAACCTCCACCCACGGACGCAATATGGCCGGGGCCCGTGCCCTCTGGCGCGCCACCGGCATGCAGAGCGAAGACTTTGAGAAGCCGATCATTGCGGTGGCCAACTCCTTCACCCAGTTTGTGCCCGGCCACGTGCACCTCAAAGATCTGGGCCAGCTGGTGTGCCGCGAGATCGAGGCCGCTGGCGGCGTTGCCAAAGAATTTAACACCATCGCCGTCGACGACGGCATCGCCATGGGCCACGACGGTATGCTCTACAGCCTGCCCTCCCGCGAGATCATCGCCGACTCGGTGGAGTATATGGCCAACGCCCACTGCGCCGACGCCCTGGTGTGCATCTCTAACTGCGACAAGATCACCCCCGGCATGCTGATGGCGGCCCTGCGGCTGAATATCCCGGCGGTGTTTGTCTCGGGCGGGCCGATGGAGGCGGGCAAAACCAAGCTCTCAGAGCACAAGCTCGACCTGGTCGATGCCATGGTGGCCGCCGCCAACGACACCATGAGCGACGAGGATGTCGAAGAGTACGAGCGCTCCGCCTGCCCCACCTGCGGCTCTTGCTCGGGCATGTTTACCGCCAACTCGATGAACTGCCTCACCGAGGCCATCGGCCTGTCGCTGCCGGGCAACGGCACCACCCTGGCCACCCACTTCGACCGCAAAGACCTGTTTCTCACTGCCGCCCGCACTGTTGTTGAGATCACCCGCCGCTACTACGAGCAGGGCGACGAGTCGGTGCTGCCCCGCTCCGTCGCCAGCTTCAAAGCCTTTGAGAATGCCATGATGCTGGATATCGCCATGGGCGGTTCCACCAACACGATTTTGCACCTGCTGGCGGCGGCCCAAGAGGCCGAGGTCGACTTCACCATGACCGACATTGATCGCCTGTCGCGCCAGGTACCCCAGCTGTGCAAGGTGGCCCCCAACATCCCCGACTACCACGTCGAAGATGTGCACCGGGCGGGGGGTATCCCGGCCATTCTCGGCGAGCTGGATCGGGCGGGGCTGCTGCACACCGAGTTGCCCACGGTGCACAGCCCCACCATGAAAGCTGCGCTTGATCGCTGGGATGTGATGCGTACCCAGGACGAAGCCGTTCATACGTTCTTTAAGGCTGGCCCGGCAGGCATTCCCACCCAGCAGGCCTTTAGCCAGGACACGCGCTGGCCTGCCCTCGATCTAGATCGGCAGTCAGGTTGCATCCGCAGTGTGGAGCATGCCTACAGCGCCGAGGGTGGTCTGGCGGTGCTCTACGGCAACCTGGCCGTCGATGGCTGCGTTGTCAAGACCGCAGGCATCGACGAAAGTATGTTCGAGGCGGAGAAGTTGCGCTACACCACCAGCGTCCCGACCTCGACCCTGCGGTTGTTTGAAGGGCCTGCCCGCGTGTTTGAAAGCCAGGATGCCGCCGTCACAGCGATTCTCAATGACCGGGTGCAGGCGGGCGATGTGGTGATCATTCGCTACGAAGGGCCGAAGGGCGGACCGGGGATGCAGGAAATGCTCTACCCCACCAGCTACCTGAAGTCGAAGGGGCTGGGTAAGGTCTGCGCCCTGCTCACCGATGGGCGGTTCTCGGGCGGCACCTCGGGCCTCTCCATCGGCCACGCCTCGCCGGAGGCGGCGGCGGGGGGCAACATTGCCCTGGTAGAGGAGGGCGATCGCATCGTCATCGACATCCCTAACCGCACCATCGATATCGATATCTCAGATGAAGAATTGGCCAGCCGCCGCGCCGCCATGGAAGCCAAGGGCGACGATGCCTGGAAACCCGCCCAGCCCCGCCAGCGCAAGGTGACAGCCGCCCTCAAGGCCTATGCGCTGCTGGCCACCAGCGCCGACAAAGGGGCCGTTCGCAACCTGGAAATGCTGAAGTAGAGCCTGTCCCAGCCACGACGAAAAACCCGGTTTCTGCCCTAAGCCCCAAGCTGCTGGCCTAGGGCAAAGAAGAAACCGGGTTTCGCTTGTGAGAGACGCGAGGGTATCTAAAGACTCCTGTTCCCAATAGCTAGCAGTGCTCTTTCCAGACAGGTTATGCCCTACGTCTTCGACACTAATATTTGGATCGCCGCTCTCAGATCCCGCCGAGGGGCTAGCTTTGTGCTCTTGCAATGTCTCAATCGCAGCCTGATTACCGGTGCTGTTTCAGAGGCGTTATTTTTAGAATATGTAGATGTGCTCCATCGCGAGACCAACCTACAAAACTTTTGGGCAGACAGTGGGGAGGTAGATGTGATCTTGGCGGCATTGGCAACTCATATGGTGCCAGTACCAATTTATTTCACTTGGAGACCTCAGCTGACAGACCCAAATGACGAAATGATTCTCGACTGTGCCATTAACGCCAGAGCAAGTGCGATCGTGACCTTTAACGTTCAAGACTTCCTACCCGCAGCCCAACTATTCGGGCTAGATGTGATTAAGCCAGGAGAGTTAGTCCACAGAGATAATTTACTGGAGAAATTAGCCGGATGACGTCTTACCCCCTATCCTTACCCAACGACCTGCTGGAAGAGATCCGCCAGTTAGCGGCTGAGAATGATGTTTCCTTAGACCAGTGGCTGGTTGCGGCTATCTCAGAGAAAGTAGGCGTAGCCAAAACCCAACGCCTGCTGCAACATTACGCCGCCAAAGCTGACGAATCAAAACTGGCCCGCATCTTGGCCAAAGTACCCGACAGCGAACCGCTAACTGGGGATGAACTTTAGCGTCAACAGGTGCATAGCTTCGCGTTGGCGGAGCCTCGCCCTAGCGTTATGCACCCTACGATGATCAACACTGAATTAGATCCTGTCTTAGCCAAGAAGAAAAACCCGGTTTCTTTTCCAAGCTCTAAGCTGTTCACCTAGGGCAGAGAAGAAACCGGGTTTTTGCTTGCTTCAGACTGCTGCTTAAATATCCAGGTCTTCGAGCTTCATGCGGGGGCCGTAGGTCTCGATAAACTCGCGGCGGGGGGCAACGCGATCGCCCATCAAGATCGTAAAGATGCGGTCGGCCTCGGCAGCGTCTTCGATCTCCACCCGCTTCATGGTGCGGGTGGTGGGGTCCATGGTGGTCTCCCACAGCTGCTGGGGCATCATTTCGCCCAGACCCTTAAATCGCTGCACCGTGTAGTTGGCGTTGGCCGGAAACTCATTGGTGATCAGCTGTTGCAGCTCGCGCTCGTTGTAGCAGTACCAGTGGTTGCGGCCTCGCTCGACCTTATACAGCGGCGGGCAGGCGATGTAGATAAAGCCCTGATCAACCAAGTCGCGCTGGTAGCGGTAAAAGAACGTCAGCAGCAGGGTGCGAATGTGGGCACCATCGACGTCGGCGTCGGTCATTAGGCAGATGCGGTGATAGCGCAGCTGCGACGAGTCAAACTCTTCGCCGCGAATGCCCATGCCCAGGGCGGTGATCAGCGCCTGGATCTCGGTGTTTTTGTAGATCTTCGAGTCTTCAGTTTTCTCAATGTTGAGAATTTTGCCCCGCAGCGGGAGAATCGCCTGGAAGCGGCGATCGCGCCCCTGCTTCGCACTGCCGCCCGCAGAGTCGCCCTCTACGATAAAGATCTCAGACTCGCTGGGGTCGCGGCTGCTGCAATCGGCCAGTTTGCCGGGCAGGGTCGACGATTCGAGCACTGACTTACGGCGTACCAGATCCCGCGCTCGGCGGGCGGCCTCGGCGGCGTTAAACGACTGAATCGCCTTTTCGAGAATGGCATCGGCCACGTTGGGGTGAAAGTCGAGGTACTCGGTCAGCGCCTCGCCCACCAGGGAGTCGACGATGCCGCGCACCTCGGTGTTGCCCAGCTTGGTTTTGGTTTGGCCCTCAAACTCGGGGTCGGGCACCTTGACGGAGATAATCGCCGTCAGCCCCTCGCGGATGTTTTCGCCCGCCAGATTAGAGTCGGCGTCTTTGCGCTTGTTGCGCTTGCGGCTGATGGTGTTGAGGGTGCGGGTCAGCACCGCTTTGAGGCCCTCTAGGTGGGTACCGCCGTCGATAGTGCGAATGTTGTTGGCAAAGCCCAGCAGGTTGTCGGAGTAGGCGTCGATACACCACTGCAACGCCGCCTCCACCTGCACCCCGTCGCGCTCGGAGGAGATGTGGATGATCTCGTCGTGGATCGGCTGCTTGTCGTGGTTGATGTACTGCACGTACTCGTTGATGCCGCCCTCGTAGTAGTAGGTCGACACCTTGGGAGTGTCAGACTTGATCACATCCAGGCGGTAGTCGGTGAAAACCACCCGGATGCCCGCATTCAGGTAGGCCAGCTCTCGCAGCCGCCCGCAGAGCGTATCGTAATCAAACTCGGTGCCGTTGTGAAAAATTTCGGTGTCGGGCAAAAACGATACCGAGGTGCCTTGGCGCACTTCGGCAATCGGCTCTGCCGACAGCGCGCCAATGGGGATGCCGCGCTCAAAGCGCTGCTTGTGGACTTTGCCCTCACGCCAGACGGTGACTTCGACCCACTCCGACAGGGCGTTGACCACCGAAATGCCGACGCCGTGGAGACCCCCCGATACCTTGTAGCCGCCGCCGCCAAACTTGCCCCCGGCGTGGAGCACGGTCATCACCGTTTCGAGGGCCGACTTGCCGGTGCGGGGGTGAATGTCGGTGGGAATGCCGCGCCCGTTATCGGTTACACTGACCGAGCCGTCGGCGTTGAGGGAAATATCGATGTGATCGCAGTGACCCGCCAGCGCCTCGTCTACGGAGTTATCGACCACCTCGTACACTAGGTGGTGCAGACCGCGCGGCCCAGTGCTGCCAATGTACATACCTGGGCGCTTGCGGACCGGCTCTAGCCCCTCCAGCACCTGAATTTGATCAGCACCGTAATCGGTTGTCATGTTGTACGCTCCAAAAATGGGCTTTAAGCCGCCTGACTGCCCGACAGGCTAAAACGCTAGAAAATTATAGCACAAAGCGGCCACAGCGCGTTCTAAGGCAGCGTCAGGCAAAGAATGAACTAGGGATGCAACCACCAAAATTTTCTCAACTAGAACCATCTCCCCAGAATCGCGACCTAAATAGTTCAATTGTACCGTTTTTACTGGTGATTGGCGGGGCTACAGCCACCGGCAAGTCGGCGCTGGCGATCGCCCTCGCCCAGCGCCTGGCCCTCGTTCAAAACCAGCAGGGCGCTATTCTCAGCGCCGACTCTCGACAAGTATATCGAGAGTTTGATATTGGCACCGCAAAACCTTCACTGTTTGATCGACAGCACATTCCCCACTATTTAATCGATATCTGCGACCCCACCGAAACTCTCACCCTGGCCCAGTACCAACGCCAGGCCCAGGGGCTAATCCAGCGATTTCACCAGGCGGGCACATCTCCCCTGCTGGTGGGCGGCACCGGACTCTATATAGATGCGATCGCAAAAGGGCTGCGAATTCCCCCTGTAGCTCCCCAGCCCGCCCTGCGCCAGCAGCTCGGGGCGCTGGGCCAGCCCCACTGCTACGCCCTGCTCAAAGCGCTTGATCCCAGGGCGACCGAGCGCATTCACCCCAACGACCCGGTGCGCACCGTCCGCGCCCTGGAGGTGTTCTACGTCACGGGCCAGCCCATGTCAGCGCTCCAGGGCGAAGTGGCCCCCGACTATCCGGTGCTGTACCTGGCCCTAGACTGCGACCCCCTGGCCCTAGAGCGCCGCATCGCCCAGCGCACCCAGGCTATGGTCGAAGCGGGCTTGGTCGATGAGGTCACCGGCTTGGCGGAAAAATATGGCCCCGACCTGCCGCTGCTGCAAACCCTGGGCTACGCCGAAATGCTGCGCCACTTGCATGGGGATCTTTCCCTGGCGGCGGCCCAGGCAGAGATTGTGCAGCACACACGCCAGTTTGCCAAGCGCCAGCGCACCTGGTTTCGCAACCGGGCCACGGTGCAGTGGTTTGATGCCGATGCCCAGGATTTAGTAGACCGGGTGTGGGATTGGCTGAAAGCAGCAGGGGTCAGCGCATGATCCAGGCTGTGTACCTAAAGGTTGAGCGGTAGCGCTAAACTGGTGGCATGATTAGTATGACCAGGTTTCCTACTGAATGAAAATTATGCAGGTAGCTAAGGTGTCTATCTCGCTTCCTCAACCGTTGCTCACGTTTGTTGAAGACTATCGCCATAGTCATGCCTTTAAATCGCGATCGCAGGTGATTGAAAAAGCCCTGGAGCTACTGCGTGAGCAGGAATTAGAAGCAGCCTATGCCCTGGCCGCTGAGGAAATAGATCCAGCTTGGGATATCACCGTAGCAGATGGAATGACCGATGAGGCGTGGTGATATCTATTTCGCCGACCTAAACCCAGTCGTAGGTTCGGAAATCGCTAAGCAGCGCCCGGTGCTCATTGTCAGCAATAATGCGAATAATCGAGCAGCATCTACCGTTACAGTGGTGCCGCTAACCTCACAGGTGAACCGGGTATACCCCTTCGAGGTGCTGTTACCTATGGATGAAACGGGTTTGCCTAAACCATCCAAAGCCCAGGTGCAGCAAATTCGCACGATTTCAAAACAGCGCATTCTAGGACGCCAGGTAGGGCGTTTGGGGGGTAGCCCCATGCAAAACATAGAGGCTGCCCTAAAGTTACATTTAGATCTTCGGTAGGCTTCCCATCCGGCACGATGTGGCCTTAACCCCGCTCACTATGTGATTTATTGCCATGGCAAGGTTGATCAAAATAATCGGCTGTGACAACGCCGATCGCACCGGAGACGTCGTCTTTATCCACGGCCTAGGCGGTAGCGGGCTAGAAACCTGGCATAGCGATCCTTCAGCGATCCAGCAGCTTCAGCAACAGGCCCAAAAAGCTGGCAACGAGTTCGACCCAGGGCAACTCGACTTTTGGCCCCTGTGGCTCGGTAAAGATCGCCCCGACCTGGGCATTTGGTCATTGGAGTACGAGGTGGAACCCTCTGATTGGAAGGGCGGCACGATGCCCCTAGCCGAACGGGCCAACAATGTGCTCGAAATTTTTGCTAACAAGCGCATTGGGCAGCGCCCAGTGGTCTTTATCACCCACAGCATGGGTGGGCTACTGGTGAAGCAACTGCTGCGCAATGCCACCGATTTTGGCTCTGGGCGGCAGCGCCAGGTAGCCGAGCAAACCAAAGGACTTATTTTTGTGGCCACGCCCCACTCGGGGTCAAATTGGTCAAACTGGGCGCAGTTTATCAACGGGCTGTTGTTGAACCTGCCTAAGATCAGCCTCAGCGTTGAGGAGTTGGAGCATGGTCACAGCCGTCTGCAAGAGTTGAACTACGTCTATCGCGGCCACCCGCAACTGGGCCAGATTCCGGTGAAGGCCTATTACGAAACCAGACCGCTCAAGTCTATTGGGGTAGTGGTCGATAGGGTGAGTGCAGACCTAGGCAAGCCAGAAGCACCAACTCCCGTGGATGCAGACCACATCAGTATTTGCAAAATCTCCAGGCAAGATCGGGAAGATGGGGTGGTCTACGGCAGCATTTTGCTGTTTCTGGAAGATTTTTTGTCCGAAACCCACCCTCAGCCAACAGAGGCCACACAACCAAGGGAAATGCCGCTAGACCGTGGATCCCTCTTCAAGCAGCTTGCGGGTTTGCCACCGCCGCAGTTTGGTCTGGTGGTGTTTACGCTCAACCCACCACCGGGGACGGTGCCCGATGGCATGGCCGCCCAGGGGGCGCGGGTAGAAGCCCTGCTCAACTGGGCCGAGGGCACCGGGGGATGTGGCTTAGCCGAGGTGAATGCCGTGCTTCAGAAAATTCTCAACCGCCCTCGATAGCCCCTTCGCAAAGCAATGGCGCTGCTGCGGAGGGGCTAAGCTCAAATGTGCCCTCAGAGAACTCCCCCTTGACACAGCTGAATCCTGCTTTAAGTCGTTTGAACCCGTTTGGTGACCGGGGCTGCATTCGCGAGCCGGGGCGATTTTTTGGCCGCAAAACCCTGCTCCAGAGAATCTTTCACGAATTGCACAAGGGCTCTAGTCTGTCGCTGGTGGGCGAGTCGCAGGTGGGCAAGTCGTCGATTTTAGCGATGGTTCGCTACTGGGGGTCAAAGGTGCTCAATCTGGCACCCGAGCAGTTCATCCATGTGGATATGCAGGTGATTCGCAACGAAGACGAATTTTTTGAGGCTCTAATGCGATGAGCTGCAACTGCCCGAAACCCGGCGGGGCTTTCGCCTCGGGCGGGTTTTGCGTGGCAAGCGCTACATCGTCTGCCTGGATGAGATTGAGAAGATGGTGAACCAGCAGCACTTTACCGGTAGCGAACGGGAAGAACTGCGCGGCTTTGCTGATGGAGCCGATGCCCCGCTGACGCTGCTGATTGCCAGCCGCTCACCCCTGAATGTGTTGTTTGACGATGACCCGATGCGCACATCACCCCTGCACGGGCTGTGTGGGGCACCGCTGCGGGTAGAGCCATTCTTACTGCAAGAAGCTCTGGATTTTTTGATCCACCGGCTGAGGGGGAATGCGATACAGTTCACTCCAGAGCAAATGCAGATGCTCTACGCCCAAACCAGCGGCCACCCAGCCCGATTGCAGGCTGCCGCCGCTGATCTCTACCGCCATCTGGCGAAGGGGTAATGCCCAATGCCCACGTTTCCGACTTACCCAGGTGAATTGCCTAGCTGCCTCAACCCGCTGAGCCTGCGACACTATTTTTTGCTGGCCTACTGGGTGTTCTTTCGGCCCACAGCGCTTAAATGCTACCTGTACCAGGCAGACCCAGACTTGTCCCGATCTGGCCCAGGCTTAGGTGTTTTTCGTACCCTGCGGGTTTCGGCCTATCGCAACCTGTACATGGTTGCCCTGGGGGCGACTTTGGGGGTGACAGCGCTGTTGGGGGCACCCATCGTGTTGCTGGCCAGCAGCATACAAGGGACAGCCCCAAATTGGGCCGGAGTGGCCTACGGAGTGGCCGGAGGGGTGGTCTTCGGGGTGGCCTTCGGGGCCAACAAAGGGGTGGCCGCAGGGGTGGCCTTAGGGGTGGCCTTAGGGGTG
>DAIPYU010000110.1:0-16730 GCA_036782635.1 Nodosilinea sp. CTOTU7353 | reverse complement strand
CGAAAATTCGCGCGAACGAATATCGTCAAAAAACTGCCCTGCGCGACAACCTGGCCGCCGTACAGAGCATGGTTGTTTACCACTATGACCACGCCAATGGGGGTGACTACCCTGCCGCCTGCATGGCGTTGACCGCCCATCCAGGTACGCTGCAAACCATCCGCAACAGCCGCGACTTTACGAATTTTCCTGGCACCAACCTGCCCTATCCTAACTTCCTAGCTGGCACCGGCACCAATGGCTGGGAGTTTGACTTCTATGCAGAGGGTGCTTTTGGTACCGCAGTCAACAACCCCGACTCCGCCTTGGGTAGAGCCCTTAGAAATTTGGCCCACTTGGCTGGTGACCCCAACGGCGGAGCACCCTCATTCAACCCGGTGCAAGACGGCTTTGTTCACCCCTTTCCCTATATGGCTATGTGGGGAGACTTTTCTCCCCTGCGTAGAATCTTTGATGACTACATTGATGCCAGCGCAGGAGCCGTCCCCTACGCTAGCTTGAGCTCGGCTGATCGGGCAACCCTGCACTCTGCGGCCTGTACGCTAGGCATGCTGGGTCAAAACCTACAGTTTGCTACAGATACTTCCAAGATTAGAACTGGAGCTAACTCGTGGGCCAATCGCTTACTGGGTACAAACATCCAGGGGCAGATTATTACCCAAATTGGCAAGCCTATCTGGGATGCCTTTGGCGGTGGTAACGCTGGTCCTGCCGCTGGTAGCCTAGCGACTCAGTGCACACAAGATCCCTCTGACGCCAATCGGTACGATTGCACAGATGTTAAACCAACCAAAGAGCAGCTCATTGCTATCGCTCTTGCTGCCGGTGATCTAAACGCCAATCAAGTTCGCTTCATAGATTTGCTTGGCGATCTAACTCAAGTTGAGCGCGATAGAACCTTTGGGTTTGAGCCTTCGCCAGATCCCATAACCTTTGGTGACTATGAAGTTCAGCAAGGCCCCCGGCGCTATATTTTTAGGTTCCCAGACAACTGCCACCCCAACAATACGGCTGGAACGCTTGGCCCATTGTTCAACGCCGCCCCTGGTGCTGGGGGTGTATCCGATGAAAGAGCTGGAGTGGCCCTTGTCTGCGCCTCAATGCCCAAGTACCCTTCCCTTTTCTACCTCTTTCCCAAAGCCACCCACGACCAAAACGATGGTCAGCCCCTAACCGAAGAGTTTATCGACCCAGCCAACACCGCATATATCTTGAATGCCGACGAGACAGGTGGGGTCAACCTTGGGTTTGACTACGAACCCGTAGAACCTGGCACTATCGCCCTAGCTCCGCGTGCGATTGCCAACTGGCAAACCCCTATCCCTCCTGCCCCGAGTGGTGTCGCGTTTAACCCCCAGGCCAACCACATCATTGGTGGTATAGGCAATGTTAGGGAAATGGCCTTCTTAGACAAGGGCATGTTCAATGGTCGAGAGCAAATGGGCGTTCGGGTACTCGACATCGACCTACAAAAGCTCACCACTGCGCTAGTCCCTGGCAGCACCGACTATTGGCTCTCAGACATTGCCTGCGACCCCGATACCCAAGACTGCGACGTCTTTACCGAGGGCATTATCTACGCCTTTAGAGAAGACGCCGTGCGCGAAGACCAAATTGTGCGGCCCTCCACCCCTGCGGCAAACTCTGATGCCTGTCTCACGGTGGCAGCCGTCACCTCTGCCGACTGCCGTATGGTGACCACCCCAGGCGCTGAGGCAGACCCACCCCTAACTGCCGCAGGCATCAGCCTCAAGCCCGTAGACTTCTTTGCCGACCCCGACCGTCGCCCCTACGGCTTTAGGCTGCGCAACGGGGCAGACATGAGTAGAGGTAGACAGCGTGCTGTCGGCATGACCTTTGTCACCGACAACAGCACCTACATCATGGGCAACTTCAACCTGCACAGCGAAGATGGCACCCCCGCAACCTTAATCGAGGAATTTACAGCGAGAATTGGCGGGGTGGACTGGACAATGGACAACTTCTACAACAACAGAACAGAGGCCAACGTCGATGACAGCTTTTCTCAGCCAGCCGACGACACTTGGCGACCGGTAGAAATCTTGACCGATGCTCTTACTATCTTGTCGGCGGGCTTTCTTGACGGCGCTGCCGAAGATACTTACATCAGAGCTAGGCCAGGTGGCTCTAATGCAAACAACACCTCTTACATGAACCAGAGCCGCCCCAATAATGCCCAAGAGGTCGTCAGAGAGAATGGGACGATTTCAGCTGCGACCCATCCATCTCCGGTCTTTGTCGACCGCAACGGTGATTCATTTGTAGAGACTGCGCCAATTCGCACAGCCGTAGCCGCCGCCGACTGGACCGGGCTAACAGAAGACGCCAACCGCAGAAGAAACGTCCGCTCGGTTCCAGGCAACGCATTCGTCAATGCGATGTTTATCGGTGGCGTTGTGCCCAACCGGGTTCAGCAATCGAATGGTGGTTTACACAACTTCCCTCGACTGCTCGAAAATTGGACTAATAGGTCTTTGCAGATTGCTGGGGCCTTCTTCCAACTCAACTTTTCCACTGGCTCCACTGGCCCCTTCGAGCACGATGCCTGGCAGCCCGGTCAGAACCCCGACAACCAAGAGCGTCTTGGCTATTACATTGCTCCCATTCGGCGCTGGGGCTATGACCCAGGCTTGCTCTACTACCCCCCTGCCGCTGCTGCCCGGCGCTTTGTCTCGGTAGGCACCCCCCGCAGTGAGTACTTCCGCGAGCTGCCTTCCGACGACCCCTATATCACCAACCTGCGCTGTGCTGAAAGAGATGAAGCAAAAGGTGGCGGCTTCGTCTACGAAGACGAGAGCATCCGGGGCAACTGCCCCGCCTAGCCCCGCCTAGCCAAGAGCAGCTCTGTTGCCCCCCCTCGGGGGCAGCTGGTCATACCACCGTAAAGGAATTTCTACCATGATCACCAACCCGCTAAGACTTCGCGTTTTTGCGCCTCAGCCTGGCCTCAAGGCAGCTAACAGCCCCAAGGCACAGGCACAGCAGCAGGGCTTTACGCTAATTGAGTGCCTCGTCGCCATCATCATGGTGGCGCTGGTGGCCAGTGCGATCGCCCCAGCTCTGGTAATCTCGGTAGCCACCAGGGTTCACAGCCAGCGCGCCGAGCAGGCCCTAGCCCTGGCCCAGAGTGAAATTGAGAGCACCCGTGTGTTAGTTGAGCGTGGCGGCTACACCGCCGCCGCCCTGCCGCCCCTGGCAGCGGGTCTTGCCGACGCCAATGTCAATACCGCCCCAGCACCTGCAACTCTCCTAACGGATCTCAGTCCTACGGCCCCGCCTGCTACCGCTACTCAGGCTAGACCAGTCGATCTCAACAACGACGGCAACCCAGACTTCTTTGTGCAGCGCTATCGAGCTACGGGGCAACCGGATGCAGACGGCACCCCAGTGGCCTTTGCCATGGGGGTGCGGGTTTATGACAGCGCAGCTGTCGCAGGCGATCTAACTATCGACCCCGCCTCTCTGGCCATGACCGGCAGCAACAGCGGGCGTAGTACTCGCCCAATGGCCGCCCTCTATACCACCATTGCCGCTAGCGACCAGGGCGATTCGATGTGCAACCTGATCACCTATTTCAACACCACCACTGGCGAGAACCAAGCTTTACCGACTCTCTGCGATACTCCCTAATAAATAGACCGTAAGTAAGGAGAGCGTTGGCAGCAGCCTACCAGCCACCTTTGATAAATTCGCTCCGTGAAACATATTCAGCATTTCTGTTCTTTTATGGGTGCTTAGTCCCATGTCATCTCCTCTCCCCTCAGTTGCCTTAACACGCTGGCTCTTGCAAAGAGCCAAAACCAGCCGTCGCGGGTTTACCTTAACCGAGCTTTTGGTGGCCATTGTGGTTGGCTCGATCATTTTGACCAGCCTGCTCTACCTGGTGATTGAGCTACTGGGCACCAACCTCAGAGAAGAGCGCCTCACCCAGGCCCAGCAAGACACCCGGCGAGCCTTAGACTACATCAGTCGAGATACGCGCGAGGCGGTCTTCGTCTATGCAGACCCAGCAGCGGTAGCTGGTCAGCTAACAGACGCCCCAGCTGACAGTACCCCCGTGCTGGCCTTTTGGCGGTTAAAGCCCATTGATATTGGTGCGATCGCCGGTTGCAATACTGACGAATGTGAAACGCTCAGGGTGCGGCAAAGCGTCTACGACCTGGTGGTTTACTTTCACAAATCAAATGCTCCTGGCGACATTTGGTCTGGCCCAGGGCGCATTATTCGCTACGAGCTGACCAATTACTCTAACCTCGCCAACCGCACGGTAACCCCCGGATATGTCGACCCATCAAAGACTAGAGACGGCTTTGCCCTTTGGTCACCAACCGGTGCAACCAGCGGCAGCAGACCCGTCTTGGCCGACTTTATTGATGTCCATGACCCCGATTTAGGGGATGTCGAGTGTCCTGAACCTTTTTTACCGGCCACAGCACAAGAATCTAACGCCTTTTTCGTCTGTGTGAGTGATATGGGTGCCGGAGCTAACCCTCTCAACCAGAGCATGTCTGTGTTTTTGCGGGGCAGCACCGCTGACACGGGGACAGGCACCGCCATTATCTTTGGCCCCACGAGCGCAGGCAGCAGTCTACCCGTCATCAGCACCGAGGTTTTGGTTCGTGGCAGAATCGAGACGCAGCTCTAGCCGTTAAGCCAGGCTTCTTTTAGCTGACCTTTGGCCTCTGAATCGTTTATCAGCATTCTTCACCAGCGTTGCCCGCCATGAAACCCTTTACCTTTCGCAAAACCCATCAAACCGCCGGGTTTACTTTGATTGAGGTGCTGGTGGTGGTGATCATCGCCGCCATTTTGGCGGGCATCATGGCCCCCGGCTGGCTAGCGTTTCTCAACCGCCAGCGGGTTAGCACCGTTAAAAGCGACCTGTTGCAAACCCTAAGAAATGCCCAACAAGATTCCATTCAGCGACGCATAGACGTAGCCGTCGAGATCAACGATGGCGCAGCAACCCCATCAATACTCGTAAATGGTCTTGAGCAACAGCTAGGGGACGACGACAACAATCCAGGTGGTGTGCAGCTGAGGTCTTACTCTGTCATAGGCGGCACCCCAAACAACGCCTTTGACACCATAGTTTTCGACTACCGAGGCATGCCCGCCATCGGCACCACTCCAGACAATGCTTCGCCTGATAACTTGCCTTTTGTCGTCAGCGTTAGGATCGGCGACGCTGGCGACCAGCAGTGTGTGGTTGTGGCCAACCTGTTGGGCAGTCTTAAGTCTGCCAGCAATGCCGACTGCGATAACCCTAACGTAGAAGAAGCGAGCGATTGAGGCCTCGCAGCCATCTCTATTTCTGCCCCTGCCCCTGCCCCTGCATCCAATTCGCCTCAGCCTCTGAGAGAGCGGGCGGCGGTGGCGGCTGGCTATAGTCAACCGAAAGATCGTAGGCAGCCTCGTCATAGATCGCCTCCAGCGCCGCCTGTAAATCAAGCGGCACATCGCGATCTGGGGTAGCCAGCGGCACCGGCACCACCGGCAGCACCGTCGACAATGCGATCGGCCATAGCTCTACCTGATTTGCCTGCGCCCTGGTGAGAGCAACGCAATAGGGCACCTCCGGCAGGCGAGGTTGGGCAAAGGGTCGCGCACCTCGACGCAGCAAGTCAATTTCTAGCAAATGCACCCCAGCCTGGCAAATACGGCGACGTTTTTGGCGATAGGCGGTCAGCCCCGGCTCACGCTTATTGACCGGCGACAAAATTTCAATGCTAGTGATCAAACGGTTTTGAGCCACATCGCGAATCTCAACGTTGGTAATTCGCACCGACACCGTCTGGGGCACCGGCAAGCACAACCCCGGCGGCGTAATCGTCAGCGTATCGCCGACTGTTCCCTGCTCAGTCCGCTGGGCGACCGAGCGCTCTAACACCTCCACATCGGGGTAGAGAATGCCAATTTCCCCCTCCGGGAACGGATCTTCGGCGAGATATACCTCCAACCGAGCCGTATATTTTGGTCGCAGCAGCGGCGCGAGCTGCTGGCGAATTTTGCTCGCCAGCGCACTGTGTACATCGGGCCACAGATACCCTTCCAAATAGGGGTCCATACCAGGAAAAGGAGATGCCATGGCCAACCCGCCTTGATTGATCTGTCACCATGCTACCGACAATCGCTCTAAACTCACCCCAGCGCTGCTCTAGGGAGCGATTCTGGCGATCGCACCTGCCCCCGTTTCATGATAAAAACAGTGGGCATGTTCTGCTGAGCGAGGTCACCCCATGAGCGCATCATCCCCATCCCTAGAGGGCCAGGTTGCCTTGGTGACAGGAGCCTCTAGGGGCATTGGCCGAGCCATTGCCCTCGAACTGGCAGCGGCGGGGGCCAAGGTCGTCGTCAACTACGCCCGCTCTGGCTCAGCGGCTGAGGAGGTCGTAGCCGAGGTGGTGAAAGGGGGCGGCAGTGCGATCGCCATTCAGGCCGATGTCTCCCAGGCCGACCAGGTAGACGCGCTGATTAGCGGCACCCTAGAAAAATTTGGCCGCGTCGACATTTTGGTCAACAACGCCGGCATTACCCGCGACACCCTGCTGCTGCGCATGAAGCCCGAAGACTGGCAGGCGGTGATCGACCTCAACCTCACCGGAGTATTTTTGTGCACCCGCGCCGTGGCTAAGCTCATGCTCAAGCAGCGATCGGGCCGCATCATCAACATTGCCTCGGTGGCAGGGCAGATGGGCAACCCCGGCCAGGCCAACTACAGCGCCGCCAAGGCGGGGGTGATTGGCTTTACCAAAACCGTGGCCAAAGAGCTGGCCAGCCGAGGCGTCACCGCCAACGCCGTGGCCCCCGGCTTTATCGCCACCGACATGACCGGCGATCTATCCAACACCGACGAGATTCTTAAATACATTCCCCTGGGCCGGTTTGGCCAACCCGAAGACATTGCTGGCATGGTGCGCTTTTTAGCCGCAGACCCGGCAGCGGCCTACATCACCGGCCAGGTCTTCAACGTCGACGGCGGCATGGTGATGGCGTAAATCTTGTAGGTGGCTAACCCCCGACCGGGAGAGGTAGGGGTGGGTCTCTTCAGAATCCCCTCCTTGGAGGGGCAGGGGTGGGTCTGCAAGGTACTGGCAGAGAGTGAGTTTTTCCCGTAGATAAGATTACCCACCCCGCCCTGTGGGCATCCCTCCGAGGAGGGGATGGCAAAGACCGTCCTTAGATTGAGGTAACTCTCATACATCAGGAATCGCCATAAATCACGGTTTTCGCTATGCTGGGGCTTAAGGTATGGAGCGTTGCGATCCAATGGCTCAGGCCCAGCCCAAACCCATTACCCCCCTAACATTTGACGAGTACCTGGCCTGTGACCACGGTACCGATGCCCGCTATGAGCTAGCCTATGGAGTGATGATCGAGGTGCCCCCTGAGACCGACGACAACATTTCCCTGGCCATGGGGCTAGCCGAAATCCTAAAATCATTGTGCGGTTGGCGACTCATTCGCACCCATGCCAGCACTCTAGAGGTTTCTCCTCTGCCGGGTGTGCCCGAGAGCAATCGGTTCCCCGACCTGATGGTACTCAGCCCCGACCTAGCTCAAGAACTAAAAGGTAAGAGTAGCGCCGTCAGGCTCTCAATGCCCAACCCGGTGTTAGTCGCCGAGGTCGTCAGCCCTTACCAAAATCTTGGCGATGATAACTATCGGCGCGACTACGTCGACAAACGCCAGCAGTACGAGCTCCGCCGCATTCCCGAATATTGGATCATTGACCCCGTTGCCCAATGTGTAACAGTTTTGGTGATGGGATCGACTAGTTATCAGGAGCAGGTGTTTGAAGGAGCAGAGCTGGTGATCTCATCGGCATTTCCATCTTTGCAGGTGACAGCCAAGGAAATTTTGTCGCAGCAAGGAGATAGTTTCTAAAATCAGCTAATCCTTTGGCAAGGTTGTGGGGACAGGGTGTACGGTTCGCGGTTTACGGCCAGCCCTGTCAAGATGGCTAAGCTATTCCCGAAACGCCTATAGGCTAAGGGACTCCGGCCAAAACCACCAGGGAGTGAACTCCCTGGCTCATCGCAAAAGTCTGCTAAAGCAGACTGGGGAACTCGGCTCCCAATCCTCTTCAGAGGATTTCGGCTTTGAGACTTGGGCTTCTAGGCTTGGTGCTTTGTCAAGCTTTAATTTGTAGGTTGGGTGAAGCGCCAGTGGAACCCAACAAAGGCTTGCTGCTGTTGGGTTTCACTTCGTTGCACCCAACCTACTCGAACCCTAATTTTTAGGTTTGACGCTGCACTAGGTTCAGCGGACGATTCAAGGGATCGACCCCTAAATCTGACCTCACTCAACAGGGCTGGCGGTTTACGGTGCACGGTAGGCCGTAAACCGCCAGCTGTCCCTCCCCAACTGACTAAGCGCGATTTACTGTCCGCAGCAACCACAGCGTTGCAGACAGCGAGACAAAGTGGGCCAAGAGCGTATTGGTGTTGGCCTGCACCACAAAAATGTCAAAGGCTTCAACGTATTGATTGATGTTGCCGGGCACAAACACAGTGCCCCCCTGGGGTTGGGCCAGGGCCTTGCCCAGCAGCGACCCAATCAGCGCCTGGCTGCCAAATAGGGTGATCAGCATGCCCACCATGCTAATCACAGTGCCCAGCCGCAGCGCCTGAATGGCATCTTTAGGGCTGGGGCGCTTGGTGGTGTCGCGGCTGCGCAGTCTGCGGCTGAGCCGGGTATAGCGAAAGGCCCAAAAGGCGCTGAGGTAGACCGCGACCAGACCCGCCGTGGCCAGCAACAGCCCCACCCCGGTGCCGGGGTTGCCCGCCCCGGTGCCCGATCGCGCGCCCAAGTTGATGCTGGCAAACAGCAGCACCAGGCTAGAGATCGCGGCCAGCACTATCTGCGCCCAAAAGCTCACCCAGCCCACCACGCGAAAGGAGCCAGCAATGCGGCGCACAGCGGGGGGTAGGGTGTAGTCAAAGTCTGTAGTCATACCTGTGATTTTAGACCGATTTGAGACCGATTTGAGGCTGAGGTCGGGGTCTGCTGAATGATACATTTGGGGAAATGCAGGGGACACGGGATGGCAGAAGCAATTGACCAAGCCAAGATGCGGATACAGGAGCTGTGCGATCGCTGGGGGCTAAGGGTAGACTACCTGGCGATTCGTCTAGAACAGTCAGAGGGCACCGATATTTTTTTGCGGGGTGGCAATACCGAGACCCTCAGCGAGGCGATCGCCATTGGTGGCCACGTGCGGGCCTGCTACCGGGGCGGCTGGGGGTTTGCCAGCTTCAACGACCTAGAGAGCCTGGCCTCCGGCGTCGAAGATGCCGTGGCCGCCGCCCGCCTGGTGGGCTACGACGAAACCCTGCTGGCCCCGATAGACCCGTTGCAGGTGAGCCGCCGCCTGCCCCTCACCGGCACTGACCCGCGCCAGGTTTCCCTGGCCCGAAAGAAGGCTCTGTGCAGTCAGTACGCTGACCTGCTCCAGGGGGTTGACGGCCGCATTGCCACCACCTCGGTGCGCTACGCCGATGTGGCCCAGCGGGTGCTGCTGGCCACCTCCGAGGGCACCCTGATCGACCAGGCCTGGTCAGATATGGAGATGCGGTTTGCCGCCACCGCCCGCAACGGCGACACCGTGCAAACCGGGCGCGAAACCACCGGCTCTCGCAAGGCCTACGAAGACTTAGAGAATCTCGATAGCCAGGTGATGGGGGCAGCCCAGCGGGCGATCGCCGCCCTAGATCTGCCCTCGGTGCGGGGGGGCACCTATGAGGTCGTGATCGACCCGATTCTCACCGGGCTGTTTGTCCACGAAGCCTTTGGCCACCTGTCGGAGGCTGATATGGCCTACGAAAATCCCGACCTGCTAGAGTCGATGAGCCTGGGGCGGCGGTTTGGCCCCGACACCCTGCAAATTTTTGACGGGGCCGCCCCTGAGGGTCACCGGGGCAGCTACTTCTACGACGACGAAGGCACCCCCGCCACCACCACCCAGCTGATCAAAGACGGGGTGTTGGTGGGGCGACTGCACTCCCGCGAAACGGCGGGCAAGCTGGGCGAACAGCCCACCGGCAACGCCCGCTGCCTCAATTACCACTACTCGCCCCTGGTGCGCATGACCAACACCTGGATTGAGCGCGGCACCACCCCGGTCAACGATCTGTTTGCCGACATCAAAGAGGGGGTCTACGCCCGCAACTGGCTTGAGGGCATGACCAACGGCGAAATGTTCACCTTTACCGCTGGCGAAGCCTGGATGATTCGCAACGGCAGGCTGGCGGAGCCGGTGCGCGATGTCACCCTGTCGGGCAATGTGTTTCGCACCCTGGCCGACATTACGGCCCTGGGCGACGACTTTTATTGGGATGAGTCGGGCGGCTGCGGCAAGGGCGGGCAAAATGGCCTGCCTGTGGGCTGCGGTGGCCCCAGCCTACGCATTGGCAACGTCGTCGTTGGGGGCGAAGCCGAAGACTGGAATGAGTAATAGCTCCATTAACCAAGGCCGCATTTTGCGCAACCTGATGCGCCTGATGGATGTCACCTGCGGCCACAGCCTCTACGAGGTGCTGCCCCGAGGGGTGCAGGTGTGGCTGCCAGAAGAGGGCCGCGGGGTGTATCCCGACCTGATTGTGGTGGCTGGGGCACCGCTGCTGCACGACGGTCAATCAGACCGGGTGCTAAACCCCTGCGTGCTGTTTGAAATTTTGGCAGAGCCAACCCCCAACTACAACCCCGAGGCCGCTGCGCTGCCAGAGCGAGGCAGCCTGTTTCGCCAGTGCCGGGCCATTCCATACCTGCAAACCTACGTGTTTGTGCATCAGACCGAGGCCCGCGTCGAGGAGTTTTACCGGGCCGAAGAGCATCTGTGGGGCATGACGGCCCAAACCGGCCTCGACTCGGTGATGGAGTTGGCAATTACTAATGCCCGCCTGCCCATGATGGATATCTATGACCAGGTAGACTTTAGCCTGCTGGTGTAAGCAGGAAGGCGCAATTAAATATAAAACCTTCGTAGGATGGGCAAAGCAACGCGTGCCCATCATCAGGGAGATGGGCACGGCCTTTGAGGCCTTTGCCCATCCTACGTTTAATGACTTTAGCCTGCTGGTGTAGGGCTAGGGAGAGAGGCGGGCGATCGCCCAATCACCATCCTTCAAGCTGTACAAAAAGCGATCGTGGAGACGGCTGGGTCGCCCCTGCCAAAACTCAAAGCTGGTGGGTTTGACCCGGTACCCCCCCCAAAAGTCAGGCAGGGGCACCTGCTGGTCAAGAAATTTCTCCTTCATCTTCTCAAACTGCATCTCTAGCAGCTGGCGCGACGAGATCACGGTGCTCTGCTGCGACACCCAGGCCCCTAGCTGGCTGCCCCGAGGGCGCGACGCAAAATAGCGCAGCGACTCTGCCGCCGAAATTTTGCTGGCCGTGCCGGCGATCGCCAGCTGCCGCTCTAGGGCATACCAGGGAAACAGCAGCGACACCTGGCTATTGGTCGCCATGTGCTGGGCCTTGCGGCTGCCGTAGTTGGTGAAAAACACCAGCCCATCGCGGTCAAAATATTTCAGCAGCACCGTGCGCTGGTGGGGCACCCCCTCCGGTGAAACCGTAGACAGCACCAGGGCATTGGGTTCTAGCAGCTCCGCCTGGCGGGCCTGCTCAAACCACAGCTCAAACTGGGCAAAGGGGTCGGGGTTAAGGTCGTCCAAATCTAGGCCCCGCTGGGTGTAGTCGCGGCGCAGTTCCCCAATATCCATGGCGTATTGCTGGCTTAAATGATTTTTAAATGATTTCGTCGAGGGCGTCTTTAACTAGGGCGTACTGGTAGGTAAACCCGCTGCCTTCGGTGCGTTTGGGTAGTACCTGCTGCCCTTCTAGCACCACCTGGGCACCGTCTCCCAAAATTGTTTCGAGCACAAAGTCGGGCACGGGCAGCCAGCTGGGGCGATTGAGCACCTTGCCGAGGGATTTGCAAAACTCGTCCATGCGCACCGGGTTGGGGGCCGTGCCGTTGTAAATGCCCGCCATCTGAGGATCTTGCAGCGCCTGCACAATCAAATTCACCAGATCATCGCGGTGAATCCAAGAAAACCACTGCCGACCGCTACCGATGGGGCCACCGGCAAACATGCGAAAGGGGGTGAGCATTTTGGCCACCGCACCGCCCATGCCCAAGACAATACCAAACCGCAAAATCACCAGGCGGGTGCCGTAGTCTTTGACCGGCTGGGCCGCCGCTTCCCAAGCCTGACAGACCTGGGAGAGAAAGTCGTCTTCGATGGGGGTGCTGGTCTCGTCAAAGGTGGCGGTTTCGCTGGTGCCGTAGTAACCAATGGCCGAGGCATTGACCCACACCTGGGGCTTGGGGTCGGCCTTGGCCAGGGCCTCAACCAGTTTGGTGGTGCCAATTTTGCGGCTGTCTAAAATAGCCTGCTTATGCTCATCACTCCAGCGCTCTGAAATCGGGGCACCGGCCAGGTTGACCACCCCGTCGCAGCCCGAGAGCAGTTCGGTTTGCCAATCACCTGACTCTAGGGGGCTGTAGCCCACAATTTCGACCCGAGGAAAGGCTACCTGGGGGAACACCCGGCGACCATGGTCAACGCTGCGGGTGAGGACGACAATGCTGTGGCCGTCGCTTTGCAGCCGCTCTACCAGGCGACTGCCAACAAACCCCGTTGCTCCGGTAATTGCAATTTTCATGGGCACCTGATTCTGGAGAGAGCAGCCCTGCAAAAAATGGGGCTTGGTCTAGGATAAACCATCCCGATGGGGCACTCCCACGCGAATCTCCCCTAACCACCCGCCTAGCGACGGCGATTGATCAATAGGACGTAATACAGCAGGTTGAGCAGAGCGGTAAATGCCGTAGCCACGTAGGTGAGCGCAGCGGCGCTGAGTACAGCCCGAGCCCCTTTATTTTCTTCGCCCTGGAGAATGCCCAGATCGTCGACCAGGCGGAGGGCGCGGCGAGAGGCGTCAAACTCAACCGGCAGAGTAACCACGTGAAACAACAGTACGGAGGCAAAGAAAATTACCCCCAGCCAGGCCAGGTTAAGAAAATTAAGCACCAGCCCCGCCATAATTAATATCGGGCCCAGGCGCGATCCGAGATTCACAACGGGCACCAGCGCCGCCCGCAGGTTCATAAACTTATAGCCTTCTACATCTTGCAGCACGTGGCCGCACTCGTGGGCCGCCACCGCCGCCGCCGCCAGCGACCGAGAGCCGTAGATGCCCTGGGAGAGTCGCACCGCCTTGGCGCCGGGGTCGTAATGGTCGGTGAGCTCGCCCGCCACCGGTTCAACCTTGACGCCTTGAACGCCCTTTTTGGCCAAAATAGTTTGGGCGACCTGGGCACCGGTCATGCCCATGGTGGACTGGACTTGGGAGTACTTTCGATAGGTGCCTTTGACTCGACTCTGTGCCCAAAAGGTCAGAATGCCGGTGGGGATGGCAACCAACAAGATATAAATAGGGTCGAAAAACATGACCTGGGCCGGGGGTGAAAGAGAATAAGAAAACTGTTCAAGGCATCATAGCAGCCCGGTTATAAGAATTCTCTAAGCTTTAGATCGGCCTAAGGATTGGGCGGGTAAATGGGTAAATGGGTAAATGGGTGGATGGGTAGGGGGTAGGGGTGGGGCCTAAATCTGACTGTGTCTTATACCAAATCCGAATCACCTATCCCCGGTTCCAAACAGGCGGATTGCGTAGGGGCAAACGGCGTTTGCCCAGCCAAACCGGGGCTAGCCAAGGCGGATTCAGTATTCCCACAGGGGCTACTTTGCTTGTTGGTAGACCCAGTAGAGGGCTTCTAAAAAGGTTTGGGTGGTCATTTCGGTGGGCAGGATCTCTAGGCCCAGCTGATCCTTAAGGCGGCGGGCGAGCTGGTCACTGACCAGGGTTCTGGCTTTGGTGCTCATGGCTGATCGCCGCTGGAGAAATTCGCGCACAGTGGCAAAGTCGTCGGGGCTGAGGCGAGTGATATCGATCAGGGCTAGCAGGTCTTTGCCGATGGCCTGGGACCGCTCTGGCAGCTGAATATTACCGCTGGTGGCGGGGTCGGCTTGCACCACCAGAGTGCCGGCCAGCCAGTCGCCGACGCGCTTTTCGGTTTTGCCGAGCAAAATGCAAAAAAACCCGACAAACAAGATGTCGTCGATGGGGCGCAGCAGCGATCGCAGCGTCGCCTGGGGCAGGCGCTCGGGCTGGCCATCGTCACGGATGACGCGAATTTTGGCGTAGCGCTTGCCGGGGGTCTGGCCATACCACCAGGTTTCAAACAGGACAAAGTAGCCGATGTAGATGGCAAAGGCGATCAGGGCGGCGATCGCCGTAATCCACAGCTGTAGCGTCTCGCTAGGGATCGTGAGAATGGCGTCGGTTGCTAGCAGCCGCACCAGCACAAAACTATAGACAATCGCTAGACTGAGCACCCCGGCCCCCAAGCACAGGTAGTCGAGGGTCAGGGCCACGGCCCGACTGCCCACCCCGGCCAGCACAAACTCTAGCTCCACGCTCTCGGGGGTGCGAATGGTGACGGTGTTGAAGAGGGGCATGGGGGAGCGGGGGATGTGGGTGAGTGGGTGGGGTGGGTGAGTGGGTGTGGGGGATAGATTTCTGGCTGCCGAACCTAGCGCCCTGCTTACTTAGACGGCGATCAGCGGTCAGCATTCGGCTGGGTGCCTTGGCGCAGGGCCAGGTCTAGCCCCTCGCGGCGGCTGCGCAGGTCGTAGTAGAGCACCCCCTTTACCGCCTGCCACAGGGGTAACACCACCATGCTGCCCAGCAGGCTGAGCCCCAGGCTGAGCACGGCGATCACGCCGTAAAAAGCATTGTCGTCGGGCAGCAGCTCTAGCAAAATGGTGGGGACATAGTTAGTCACCGACAAAATGGGCAGCTGAATTAAAAACGTGGCCAAAAACACCACCTGAATTCGCCAGATAGCCGTCTCAGTCAGCGACCAGCTGCGGCTCATGCTAGTGCCGGCGTCTTGCCCTGGCTCAATGGCCAGCACCACCTCAGCGATAAACAGCCGCGAGGCCACCCAGATCAGCGTAATCAGCAAAATTGCTAGACCCAGCACCAAGCCCAAAATAGTCCCTAGCACCGTGCCGATTGGCCCATTGATCAGCGCCGACAAGATACCCGCCATTAAGAAACCGACTCCGCCGCCAGCTATGAGGGCGACGATCACGCTCACCAGATAAGCCCCCATATAGGCCAGCAGCAGCAAAAAGCCCAACGCCAAAAACTGCCCCAGGCGAGGGGCTACCAGGCGGCGGGCATCGAGAGAGGTTTCGGGCTGGTTGATCAGCTCTTGAAAGGAGAGCCTGCCGATCACACTGGAGAGGGCATAGTACTTGGCAGAACCGTAGAGCAGCGGTGCCATCCCCAGCAGCGCCCCCAGCAGGCCACCCAAAACAGCGCCGACTTCACCACCGACTGCCGCCCCCACTCCGATGAGAATTGCGATCGCCAAACCCATGCCCACGATGCCACCCACAAACCAGAGGGTGGCCAGCACCGCCAGTTGCATAAACGTCTTGAAGCGATCTTTGTAAAGCCGCAGGGCAGCGCTGACGACATCGCCGGGGTTGAGGGGGCCAAGCTGAGCGCCCTGGGGTTCCGATAGGTTCATCAGCGCTGCCTCCTGACAGAAATAAAACAGAATAAGCTGCGGCGTGCGTTCATTTTGAGGTTAGCCTACACTTCACGTTAGAATGCCCGCTTTCCCGACTTTACTTCATGAATATTCAGCGTTGGATGGCCCGCCGAGAAACCAGCTGGCGACAGCTCGAAACTCTGCTCACCCAGGCCGAGAAGGGCGGGCTGAAGACGCTTTCGGCGGTCCAGGTGCGCCAGATGGCCAGTCTCTACCGCTCAGTGTCGGCAGATTTGGCCAGGGCCAAGGGCCAGGGCGTCAGCCAGACCGTCATTAAAGACTTGCAGCGGCTCACCAGCCGCAGCTACAGCCAAATCTACCAGGGTTCCCGTCGCCAAGAGTGGCAGGCGCTGGGAGACTTTTGTCGCTACGGCTTTCCGGCGGCGGTGCAGCAGAGTTGGGCCTACATTGCTGTGGCCACCGCCCTGTTTGCCCTCGGCGGGCTGGTGGGCTGGTGGTTTGCCTGGCGCGACCCAGCGTTTCTCACCCTGGTGCTGGGGCAGGGGTTTGTCGAAGAGGTGAAAACCAGCCAAGAACTCTGGACCGTCTCGATCATGGGCATTGAACCGGTGGCCTCCAGCGGCATCATGATCAACAACATTGGCGTGGCCCTGTGGGCGCTGATCGGGGGCATCACCATGTTTGTGCCCCAGGGGCCGATGATTACGCCGCCGGGGGCATTTACGGTGTTTGTGCTGGTGTTTAACGGGGTGATGATTGGCTGCGTGGGGGTGCTGGTGGCCCAGGCCAACCTGGCCTATGACCTGTGGGCCTTTGTGTTTCCCCACGGGGCGCTAGAGCTACCGGCTATTTTTATGGCCGGGGGGGCGGGGCTGCTGGTGGCGCGGGGCATTTTGCTGCCCGGCCCCTACCGCCGCGTCGACGCCCTCAAGCACTACGGCCTGCAGGCGGCCCAGCTGTTGTACGGCATTATTCCCCTGCTGGTGGTGGCTGGGCTGATTGAGGGTTTCTTTTCGCCCCAGACCTGGATTCCCAACGGCATCAAGTATGCGGTGGGCACGGCTCTATTTATAGCGCTGGTGCAGTACTGCCGCACCCGGCGATCGCCAACTTA
>DAIPYU010000109.1:4522-17621 GCA_036782635.1 Nodosilinea sp. CTOTU7353 | reverse complement strand
CGAGAATGTCGAACCATCCTCGCTGGGCTTGCGCGCGTCCCATTGCTATGGTCATACGCTAATCTCCGTAACTATCTAACAACAAGGTAAACATCAAGTACGACTCGAGAGCCGTAAAGTTCCTAGAGGGAACAATCCATTTCTGGACTTGAATTGGATTTATACACGGAAGATGATGGCTCTAGCTCTAACCTGCATTCAGCTAGCTGACCTAACGTCAAGCCAACAGTCCACAAATTATGAGTAGTGTTTACTATTCTTTACCGTTGTTATCATTATAGGGGGTATTACAGAAGACGCTAGGCTGAAAACCCAGATCATCTTTAGGTTTCAGCGGTTTTCATAAGTATTCTTGCTTATACCCTAGGGCTGAATTAACGTTCAGTCACCCTATCTTTGTAGCGGCTGCTTCACAGTATTCTCCAGCAGCCTTGAGGAGGCATGGGTGGAGGCTGGCTAGCACTGATCGCCCTCAGCCCCGAGTTTGCAAATAGAATCTGGCAATGCGTTCTACTCTAGATGTAACTCTCATAAATAGCCGTCGCCAGAAGGAGCCGTCGCCAGAAGGAGTAGGGCATTTTCGCAGGAAACCTGCTGGGCAATGATTACAGGTCAGTTCGCTGCCTCAGGTTCGGCCATTGGCTATCAAGGGTGTCCTACGGCAACTGGCCAGCGCTATGTATCGCTTACACCTTATATATTAAGGATGAGCGGACTTGGGAAAGCTCGCCTCTATCGCTAACCCCTACTAGGTAGTATTCGACTATGTTCACGATTGAGTTAACCCTGAAGCACACTGCCATGCCTCTCTCTGTACAAAAAAAAGAACAGAGTGAGGCGGAGGCGGTCTACAACTCAGTTGCAGACGCTTTGCGCAGCGGTAACGGACAATTGATAGAACTTGCCTGTGACCAGCAGCCTCACAAACGCATCAGTATTTTAGGTAGCGAGGTGGCTGGAGTACAGATATTTGAAAAGAGCGGCACCGCCACTGCCTCAGGTCGTCCACCTGGGTTCTTTGCGCTGAGTAGCGATCAGTAGTCAGTGGATAGTCGATATCTAGGAGCCTGTGCCTGTGCCCGGTGACATTGTGGCGGCTAAAGACCCTGGTGCCATTTGGGTCAACAATTTGCGGTTTCAGTGGCCATCGGGGCTGTCGGTGTTGCAGGGCTGTTCGCTAGCTGTACAGCCCGGCGAGTTTTGTATGCTATTGGGCAACAACGGCAGTGGCAAGTCGACGTTGCTCAAGATCTTGGGGGGGTTGCTGCAACCCCAGGAGGGAGAGTGGGCGGTTGAAAAACCGGTAGGGTTTGTGTTTCAAAACCCTGACCACCAGCTGGTGATGCCAACGGTGGGGGCAGACGTGGCCTTTGGCCTGGTGGATGAGGATTTGCCTTTGGCGGAGATCCGCAACCGGGTGGATGATGCCTTAGCGGCAATCAATTTACTAGAGCTGAAACGGCGGCCTATCTATGCCCTTAGTGGCGGGCAGAAGCAGCGAGTGGCGATCGCCGGGGCGATCGCCCGCCACTGTCATGTGCTGCTGCTGGATGAACCTACTGCCCTGCTCGACCCCGACAGCCAGATTGACTTAGTAAAGCGGGTGCGAGATTTGGTAAAAGAGCGGGGTTTAACGGCCCTGTGGGTGACCCACCGACTGGTGGAATTAGACTACTGCGATCGCGCTTTTTTATTAGAAGCAGGTCGCGTACTGGACGAGGGCAACCCCAACCGTCTCAAGGAACACTTACAAAATAAGTCTTCGAAGGTTTAGGCTCACCGCCTAGCATCGACGATGGCGGCCAACCTTACCTCTGAAATTCTTGGTACTATGGAGGTCTGAGCTATTTATTTAGGTTGTTATGGTTAAGCGTTCTCCCTTTGACAGCACTCAGGTTATGCGCCGTACCGAAGATTTGATTCGGGCAGCGTCGAACCGCTACCGGATTACGGTGCAGGTGGCTACTCGAGCTCAGCGGCGACGCTTTGAAGACTTTGAAAACTACGAAGACCCCAAGATGAAGCCTGTGCTGCGAGCCATCATTGAGATGTCTGATGAGCTAACCCAGCCTGAAATTATCGGCGAATAGGTGGTTTCTGACCCGCTAAGCCGATGGGTGAGCGATTTATAAAAGAAGGCGATGGGTGGCGGCTGGGTTGGGACCCAGCCGCCATTCACTATTGCGGACTGCTGGCTGGCCGTGGATGGGCGATTGAGCTGACTAAGTCTGAATTTGAAGCCTTTTGTCGGCTGGCGTTGGATTTGCGAAAGACCATTGGCGCGATCACCGCCGAACTCATGGATGAAGAACGGCTCACCTGCGAAGCCGAAGCCGATGACCTCTGGCTCGAAGCGGAGGGATTGCCCGATGCCTACAGCCTGCGGTTTATCCTCAGCTCAGGCCGTCGCTGTGAGGGAGAATGGGATGTGGCCTCAGCCCAGCAAATCACCCAGGCCATCCACCACCTCAGGCTGTTTTAGGCCCTCAAGAAATTCCCCTAGATATTGCTGGGGGTTGTGCCCCTACTGTGTTACTGTGATTAAGCACAATTAAAGAAGACCGGGGCGTAGCGCAGCTTGGTAGCGCACCACTTTGGGGTAGTGGGGGTCGTGGGTTCAAATCCCGCCGCTCCGATTGAATGAAACCTCGCCTTTTGGCGGGGTT
Source organism: Nodosilinea sp. CTOTU7353 (assembly GCA_036782635.1). GTDB lineage: Bacteria > Cyanobacteriota > Cyanobacteriia > Phormidesmidales > Phormidesmidaceae > Nodosilinea. Next base: position 14,955 of record DAIPYU010000109.1, on the reverse strand, counting down.
TTGTCGTTTTTGGTTATTGGCCCGTGCGTCCGTTTCAAGAACTGCAACCCCCGTGCCACAATTAGCCCAATCCCCTACGTTAGTAACAGGGCCAGCCGGTGGAACCGCTTTCCCCCAAAGAGCTAAACAGCGAGCTAAACCCAGCCCAGCCCCAGGGTGAGCCGACCCTGCGGCAGCTACACAGCATCAAGGCCCAGCTCGACCTGGTGCTGCTAGCCCTAGAAGCCCTAACCGGCCTGGGGTCTGATGCCATGCTGGCAGCGGCTGAAAGCCTGGGGGTGTCGGATTTGCTGAGCGATCGCGTCAATCTTTGGCGTTTGCGCCAGGCCAGCCCCCTGCGCAAAGGCCAGGGCCGCAAAAAGCTCGATGTGGACGAAGCCCGCGCCCTGGTGCTGGTAAGTTGCCATTTGGCGATCGCCCACCGCGACCCCATTCGCCAGGCCGTCGCGCGGCTAGAGCAGGCCCTAGTCCAGGGGCAGCCACCGCACCGCACCGCCCAGCTGGGCGACTATCTCGATGCCTTTAGCAACGCCTACCAAGACCGCATGGAGGGCGACCAAACCGCCACTACCGACGAACTCACCACCCTGGCGCTGAAGCTGCTGGTCGATCTGCTGTTTTACAGTGGCACTGGTGGCAGCCGCAAGCTCTGGCTCGCCCTGCTTGATCGCACCGAGAAGTAAGCCACTGGAGGGTAAGCTCTGCCCACCGCATGGGAAAAAATCCCACACCTCACCTAAACAGACATTGAACTTTGCCCTTTGAATTCTGATATTTGAATTCTGACCCGATAACCCTACGCCACCCCGCCTAAGTCCATGGCCCCAACCGCCACCATCACCTCCTACGAATATACGGCGGGCACCTGCACCCTACGGCTGGTGGGCGAGCTGTCGCCCCTGAGCCAGGTGACGAGTTGCCCGGTGCTGGGGCGATCGCGCTTTACCCTGCAAGTCCATGGCGACGCTGCCCCTGGGGAAACTAGGGCGGCGGCTAACCAGGCCGTGATCTTTGAAATCAGTGGCCGAGAGCCGCAGTTTTCGGCCCTGGCAGATTTGGTGCAGACCTACGTGCTGCTGCAACTCAGCGCCGACGCCCTGGCCACCGGAGAAGCCGTTGATCGCGGTGAGAATACCCTTCAGCCGGTGGGGCTAACCCGCCACCGGCTCACCCTGGCTACGCCGCCAGCCCCCCCCAGAGTGGTAGACCTCTCCACCCTGCAATTATCTGATCTAGCCGAGGCCCTAGAGCAGGCCGACGACAAGCTCCAAATTATCCCCGATGGGTCGCTACCCAAGCCCCGCCCGAAGCGGCCCCAGCTACCGCTGTGGCTGGGGTCGGTGGCGGCGGTGGGCATTGCAGCCCTATTGGGCAATCAATTCCTCACCACAGCACCTAGCCCTGTTGTCTTTTCCCCGAATGGTTCGCCAATCGGCGAATCGCAAACCTTCAATGGGGCCACCGCCGAATCACCCGCTGACAGCCGTCAGCAAGGCCCCGAGGAATCTGCGCCCACCGCTGACGCCAGTACCGAAACTGGAGCCGCCACTGGCGAGGCGGTACCCGCACCCACCACCACCGCGCCAACAACCCCATCAGCACCGTCGGAGGAAGTTGCTGAGCCTGGAACGGCTAAGACTTCACCTCAGCTAGTTCCGGTCTCCCCAGCCCCAGCAGCTAGACCGCCTCAGGCCGCTACAACTCCAGCACCTGCCCATCCCCAGGCCCGCGGGGGGCAGGCCGCAAGCCCTGATGCCGATATAGCTAACGGACAGTTTCCTGACGCCGCCCGCCCCGATACCCTAAGACCTGCTGCCCCTGAAGCCTTTGACAGTGGCCCAGGTATCGCCGCTAGCCGTGCTCCTGATTCTGCCCTAGGCTGGATCGCGACCCTAACCCTAACCCTTCAGGAACAGTGGCGATCGCCCGCGAATCTGGCCGCGCCTCTGCGCTACAGGATTACTCTGGAGCCAGATGGTACCGTGACGACCCTGGAGCCTCTCAATGACTTCTCCGCCACCTACCAAAACAGTTCCTCCCTACCCCAGCCGGGTGATACGCTCCCTGGAGTGGTCAGAGACGAATCAACCACAGTAGAGGTACAGTTTTTACCGTCTGGGGAGGTCGTGGTGGTGCCCCCGGTCGAAGCTAATCCTTAGACAACTGTTTTTTGCGCTTGGCCTTACGCAGGTGCAGGGTAGACATGGCCTTATCCACGGGGAACCCGACAACAGGGATGACCTGGTGAGCGCGATCACGCTCCAGCTCTTTCAGCTCGGTGTAATCAATCCAGTGGATGCAGTCAACCGGGCAGGTGTCGATTGCCTCCTGGACGATCTCCTCGGAGTCGCCATCTTGGCGGTAAACGCGCGATCGCCCATGGTCAGGCTCAATGTAGAACGTATTGCGGGCCACATGGGCACAGTGCTTGCAGCCGATGCAGGTAATCTCGTCTACGTAGACGCCCTTTTGGCGCAGCTGACCGCCTAGCTCAGGTTCGTAGCCAGTGCGCTCCTCAACCTGGCGCAGCTGCCCGCCTAGCTCAGGTTCAAAACCGGTGGACTGTCCATCAAACTGTGTCATTGCGTTAGCCGTTCTACAACTGCCCAAACCCTGGGCCAATACCAAGAAAGGGGCCACTAGCAGCCCCTTTCCCCAATTCAACGAGTCAGTGCCCTAGCCATTCCAGCGCTGCACCACCAGTCGCACCGAGCCATCTTTTTGAACTTGCTCTTCCGCCAGCTGAAAGCCCTGGCGAGAGGTTTCAGCGACTACGGCGTTGTAGGCGTAGCGCTGGGTCACCTGGCTGAGGAAGCCTTCAACGGTGAGGGGCTGCTGCCAATATTGCAGGTCGGCCACCAGCTCGTAGTCGCTGGTTTCGGGGTTGAGGCGAAAGCCAATGTCATAGCCATTGTCTTGAGCAATCACCACCTCAGCACTCTGGGTTTGACCCTGGTAGCCGCGCACGTCGCAGGGACCAGCCTTCCAGTCAGCGCCTAGGTCGTTGAGGGCCAGCTTGAGGGAGTCGAGATTGCGGATTTTGGTTTTGATCTGGCTAAAGTGTGACATCTTCTGCAAGTTGTATGAGGACTTAAGAAAATCGAAAAATTACCACTGACTGTAGGCGGCCTGGGCGGAAACAGTTTCGGTAGCCGTTTGCTCGTGGCGCTGGGCAAAGTACTCAGAGGTGGTCTGATGAGCCACCACCGTACCAAGCTGGGCCTCAATAGCGGCAGTTACCTCAGCACAGGAGGCACCCACTATGCCGGTTACGGTCTCCTTGACCCGGCCATCGGGGTAGATGATGAACTCCAGGGTTTCCATAATTACCTAGCCTTTAAGGATGCGGAGTGAGGCCGGGTTATCCAGCACGTCAATCCACAGGGGGACGCTTTGTACCTGGCAATAAAGGCAAAATCACTGACCCAATGCCAACCGTGCACTGAATTATGTAACTCACCACCCGCCATTACAAAAATCAACAGGTTGTATCAATTGCGGAAGCAGCTTATCTATTAGATGTAGTGTCGCGTAACTTTAAGAGGGCGTCAAGGCAACTTTTGTTACATTTCACAGCGCTTTTAGCGACCTAAGACCCAGAAATAGTTGTCCTAGCGTTGTTCTACGCCGCCGCAAATATTAAGAAAATTAAAGATCTAGCTTCCTGGTGCGCTGCTGTGGCCTGCCGCTACCACCGCAGGAAAGCTGTTGCCTCCGCCTACGGCACCTTCTCCAATCTCAGGTCATGATCCCTGACTTGCCAGACCTCAAACCCTGATTTGACCGCCGGGCCAACCCAAAGCAGGCTAGGCCAATGCAGCTGTCCACGGACAATCCGTTTGCGTTCCCCGGCGTAGACACTATGGGACGGGAATATCTGCAAAAAAAGGCCGGGCGACAGGCTCAAGATTTGAGCTTGTCACCCGGCCCCGCAGCGGAGAGAGTTCTCTAGTTCAGCGCTTCGAGGTAGTCGCGAACGCGGTTGCGGCGCTTGGGCTGGCGCAGCTTTTGCAGCGCCTTTGACTCGATCTGGCGCACCCGCTCGCGGGATAGCTCTAGGGCACGGCCAATCTCGGCTAGGGAGTAGGGGGTGCCGTCGCCAAGGCCAAAACGCATGTTGATCACATCCTGCTCGCGGGTGGTGAGGTCGGCCATCAGCTGTTGCAGATCGCGGCGCAGCGACTCGCGGATCAGCATGTCTTCGGGGGACATGCAGTCGGTTTCGAGCAGGTCGCCCAACTCGGTATCGCGGTCTTTGCCCACCTTGGTTTCGAGGGAGACGGCGCGGGGCACTCGCAGCAGTACTTCGCGCACTTGGGCAGCAGTCATGTCTAGCTCACGGGCGATGTCTTCGACCGAGGGGGTACGGCCTTTCTCTTGGGAGAGCTTGCGCTGGGCCTTTTTGATTTTGTTGAGCTTTTCGGTGATGTGGACGGGCAGGCGAATGGTGCGACTCTGGGTGGCGATCGCCCGGGTAATACCCTGGCGAATCCACCAGTAGGCGTAGGTGCTAAAGCGATAGCCCTTGGTAGGGTCAAACTTTTCGACCGCCCGCTCTAGGCCCAGGGTGCCTTCTTGAATCAGGTCGAGCAGCTCTAGACCACGGTTTTGGTATTTTTTGGCCACCGACACCACCAGGCGCAGGTTGGCCTTGATCATGTGCTCTTTGGCGCGAATGCCTTCGGAGATGGCCTTCTCGAGGTCGGGTACGGTGAGGGTGCTGAGGGCAGCCCAGGCTCGCTTACCCTCGGACAGGGTAGGCTTGAGCTCGGCAATGGGCACCTCGGCGGCGGCGGCCCAGCGCTCTAGGGAGGGGCGATAGCCCAGCTGCGACGAGAGTCGATCACGGGTTTGCAGCAGTTTGCTGTAGGTGGCCAAAATACCACCGTTCTGCTCAGCGGCCTGGGTCAAATCTTCTAGTAGCTGCATATAGCCTTGAACGCACTGGGCCTCAGAGACCTCTTCATGACGCTCCAGCAGTCGCACCCGGCCAATTTCTTGCAGGTAAAGACGCACTAGGTCGGTGGTGCGTCGACCCTGGAGCACCGCTGCTGTATCGTTTTCAAAACTGCTGTCATCGGCGCTGTCATCGGGGTCGGCGACAGAGAAGTCATGCAGCTGGCCGTTGCCATCGTCGCCGGGGGCGGTGAGGTCAAACTCCGGGTCGGCCGAGGCCGAGGGTCGGAAGATTTCTCTTTTGTAGTGGGGTGTTGCTACCATGACGCTCTCTAGTAACTTGTACCAAACTCTGGTCGAATGGCCTTTCGCCAATTTGCTTTCAGTATTCCCAAACCGTCAGGACTTTAACTTTAGAACAGGGGCTGGGGTTCCGGGGACGGGCGGTGCTGCTAAGGTCGCCTAGATGACGCTTAGTTAGGGCCGCCGCAAGGGCGTTACCCTGGCTACGCACTATCAACTGAGTGCTTTCACCATCTCAGTTGACTAAGGTGAGCCGACACCCTAACCTACGACGGCAGGCGGGGCGATTCCTGACAGAACGTCACACCTTGGCAAAAACCTTACATTGACCCCGGCAATCCATATAGGATGTGGGCATCTATTGCAATTGGGGACGGGCTTCGCTAGCGGTTTTCGCTAGCGGTTAATGCTCTCCCTTGGACGGCAGACGCCCAGGCCAAGCACAAGAAACATCCCGTTCTTTGTGCCCAGGCCAGCAAGCCCGGGCCAGCAAAGGCTCAAGGACGTGACCCATGAGCTAGGGCGCGACGAGGCGAGCGCAGATTGAGCTGAGCGGGTGCGTCTAGGACTGGGTCAATAGCGGTGATCGGTCGCTCTAAGTTCTGCCTCTAGGTACAGGTGGGGGCCGAGAAGGCTGAGGTAATGTCTTGGGGCTGCGGGCCGTAGGCACAGGTTATCTAAACAGATTTATTTAGACAGGTTGCAAGTCGTACTCATAACGAGTATGATTTAGAAGTGTCGACTGAGCAATGCTAAATGCCGTGATGGTAGGATTTCAGCAACAGACCCTCCGGCAGGTTTGTTGGTGGTTGAGTTAGTTGACGAGTTTAGTTGGCAGATAGATTCGATTTTCAAATAGAACAGAGAGGCCCTATGGTTGCAACTCCCGTAAAAGCTGAAGCTAAACGTCGGTTTTACCCGACCCGCATTGATATGGCGGCCAATGTGCGATCTCAGGTTAGCGAGATTCTAAACAAGACCCTCGCCGCCACCCTCGATCTCAAAACCCAGACCAAGCAGGCCCACTGGAACGTCAAGGGCATGGATTTCCTCCAACTCCATGAACTGTTTGACGAGCTGGCCGGCGAGCTAGAAGGCTATGTCGACATGGTGGCCGAGCGCGTCACCGCCCTGGGCGGCACCGCCATGGGCACCGCCCGTATTGCCGCTACCGAGTCAATTTTGCCCGAGTACCCGTTCAATGCCATTGATGGGGTTGAGCATGTCACCGCCCTGGCCGAGCGCTTTGCCGCCTACGGCAAGCACGTGCGCGAAGCCATTGACGCCACCGACAACCTGGGCGATGCCGACACCGCTGACCTCTACACCGAGATTTCTCGCACCATTGACATGCGTCTGTGGTTCCTAGAGGCCCATCTGGTGAAGAAGTCTGACCTTGACTAGGGTCAATCGTCTTAGGTATAGGTAGAGATTAGGGATTCGCATCGAAATCAGGTACCAGAGAGGGTTAACGCTTTAGTCTAGATTCCCGCCTGCGCGGGAATGACGCTGGGACTTCATTTATTGGCTAACCCCTTAGCTAGTTAGAGGCCGGGGAGACAGTTCATGTCTCTCCGGCCTCTTGGTTTAGCCTTGTAGTGTAAAGCACCCTGCCGGTGGGCGATCATGGCCATAGCAGGTATCCCAATGCTCCAGTAACCCCGCCACGCCAACTATGCCCAACTCGACTTCCCCGCCATGACCTCGGTGCCCTTGGGGGAGGCTTTACCTACGGCCATGATCGGGCAGAAGATTTGGCCGGAGTGGCGATCATGGCGGTGGTTTTCTTTAGCGCCCTAATCACTGGGTAATCACTGGGTACGAATCAACGGCTAATACTGAATCCGCCTTGGCTAGCCGCGGTTGGGCTGGGCAAACACCGTTTGTCCCTACGCAATCCGCTTGTTTTGAATCGGGGTTATAGGATTCGGATTTGCTCTAAAAATAGTTTTTATCGTTGGGGGTGCCGCGCCAGCGGCATGGACGATTGGTAATAACTTTCCCCTTCTTCCTCGGAACCGCGTAAAAAAGGGCAGCGATGATGCATCACTGCCCTTTTTTAATCTCAGACCGGAGTGTTGTCAGGGTTTACTCAGCGGTGGCTAGCTCGGTGCTGCCCCGACGGCGGCGGCTGGTGAGGGTGTTAAACAGCATCTGGCCGATGGCCTTGACCAGGTTGCCCTCCAGCTCCTTAAACATCTCCATGTTCAGACCAAAGGCATCGTTGGCCTCTTCGACGATACTAGCCACCATGGCGTCATCGACCGGAGCCGCATCCATCGACTCGCGGTATTTGACCTTAAACGCCTTCTCGTCAGCAATTTCAGGAAACTCGTAGAAGGCAGTGCCCTCGCCCTCGGACAGATTCATCGCCCGCTGGGCAATGCCCTTGAGAATTTGGCCGCCCGACAGGTCGCCAATATAGCGGGTATAGGAATGACTCACCAGCAGCTCAGGCTGGGTATTGGCCACTTCGCGAATGCGATCAACATAGCGCTTGCCACCGGGGGTCATGGAAATTTCGCTGGCCCAGTTGGGGCCGTGGTAGTAGGCCAGGTCGGCCTCCAGCGAGGCCTTGCGGTGTAGCTCAGGAAAGTAAACCTGAGAGACCACGGGATGATCTTTGTGGCGCTCTAGCTCTTCTTCCATCGCCGCGTAGGCGTAGTAGAAGTTAGCCACCAGCTTGCGGTAAGAATTCTTTTCAACCACGCCGCGCAAGAAGCAGCGCACAAAGCCCATGTTTTCGGCCATGGTGTGGGCTTTTTTGGTGCCTTCGCGCAGCTCGGTGGATAGGTTGCTAGTCATGCTGACTGTCTCGCTCTAGGTTTGGTTAAAGGTGAGGTTTAAGCGGAGTTTTGGTTGGAGAATGTTCACCCAGACAGGGTTCACGCAGACAATGATTGCTTAGATAATGCCTGTCCAGACAGCGATCATATAGAAAAGCAATCTGCCTATACAGTGATTGCCCAGACGACGCATCTCAGAGAATGCCTTATCAGACGTGGGCGCTGAGATCCCAACAGCTGAGAACTTAACTTGTCATTATTAATGGGTCACGTTTATTTAACTTAGACCGATTTGATGATCGTTTCCATTACGAATTTTTACAGGCCCAACGGCGACCCTATTTCTATCCGAGGAGGGGCATGCCTTAGCCCGCCATGCGGGTGAGCAGTACCGGGCAGGGGGCGTATACCCGCACAAAGTCGGTCAGCGACTCGCCCAGCACTTTATCTAGGTCGGGCAAACCCTTGGCAATGGTGGGGCGGCGATCAGGCGAACCGAGGATGATTAGATCCATATGGCGATCCTCGGCCAGTTCACAGATGCGGCGACCGGGCTTGCCCTCCGGAGCAGACAACTTGTAATTGATGCCGTACTTTTTCGCCTCGGCGGCAGCCTCCGCCAAAATCGGGTCTTGGTTGGGGTCAGTACTGGCTACGTCAAAGGGTTTGGCCTTGAGGCTAGCTACCGTATGCACCAGGGTGAGCTCGCCACCCTTAATATCGCGCAGCAGCGAGATAGCGATATTTAACCCTGCCTTGGCCGAGTCAGATTTATCCATCGCTACCATCACTCGCTTGATCGGGCGAATGCTGTAGAGGTCGTCTTTGACCAGCAGCATGGGCCGCGACGACAGCTGAAATACGTACTGGCTGACGGAGTTTTCGAGAATGGCCTTGAGACCCTGGAGGCCGCGCGAACCCATGATGATCAAGTCAGCATCGACTTCTTCGGCTACCTGAATCACTACGTCTTTTGGGTCGCCCTCCCTGAGCACGGCGTTGACCCGACTGGGGTCGAGGCTGAGGTTGGTGATGGCGGTGGCCAGGGTGCGGCCCCCAGATTCCCACTTGGCGGCCATGGCTTCAGCAGACACCTGGGAAGGCACCACGTGCAGCACCGTCACCGAAGCCCGCTGCACCAGGGGGATCTCCATCAGTGCCTTCATCATGGCTTCGGTGTTGCCGGTGCCAGAGTCAGCTAAAAGAATTTTTTCAATCATGATTTTTTCGTGGTGTTCTCAAATCATCATAGGCATTGATTTTGAGCCTATTTTGGCGCGATTCATAATTTGTAGTAGAGTCTTGCCGCTGGTCGGTTCAATAATTGCCTTAACAATATAAAGAAAGCCTCCATGGAAGAGTTTCGCTGGTTTGAGCACCGGGTTACGGTACAGCCCCACCACACCGACTACGCGGGCATTGTCTGGCACGGCACCTACGTCGCCTGGATGGAGGAAGCTCGGGTGAACTACCTCAGCACCTGCGGGCTGACCTTTGCCGACTGGGTAAAAGCGGGCGTTGACCTACCGGTGGTGGATCTGGCGCTAAAGTATCGGCGATCGCTCACCCTCGGCGACACCGCCCTGGTCAAAGCCCGTCTGGCACCGACCAAAGGCGTACGCTTTGTGTGGCACTATGACATTCAAAATGCCGCTACCCAATCAACCTGCATTGAGGGCAGCGTCACCCTGGCCCCGGTTGATGTCATCACTCGCCGGGTGCTGCGCCGCCTGCCCAAGCCATTGCAAACAGCTCTAGATGCGATCGCCTGAGGCACTGCCGCTGCGCCATTGCGCCAAAACTTTGCCCAAAAAACTTTGCCCAAAACTTTGTACGATGGGCAAGACGCGCCCATTGGGATCTAGATTCAAGGACTTAGATTTAAATTTTGATGGGCACGGTCTAGCGCCCTTTGCCCATTCTACGGTTGCCCCAGCGATGCTCTTTCCTCTCCCCTCAGCAATGGCTGTAGTCTGCGCCCTGATCGTCATGGTCGCCGGGTGGCTTGGCTTTGTCCCCACCGCCTACGCCCAAGACAACACCGTTGACTACACCCTCACCGACCTCAGCTTTCGCGACTTTTCAGGCAAACAGCTGTCGGGCACTTCCTTTGCGGCGGCAGAAATGCGGGAGGCCAACTTTGAGAAAGCCGACCTGAGCAAGACCATTCTCACCAAGGCGTCATTTTTGCGGGCCAATTTAGCCGGGGCTGACCTGTCAGGCACCTTCGCCGATCGGGTTATTTTTGACGGGGCCGACCTCTCCAACGCCATTTTTTCTGATGCCCTGCTCACCAGCAGCAGCTTCGGCGAGGCCAACATCACCGGGGCCGACTTTTCGGGAGCGATCATTGATCGGTTTCAGACGGCGCAGATGTGCAAACGCGCCGACGGTGTCAACGAGACCACGGGGGTAGCGACGCGGGATAGTTTGGGGTGCCGGTAGGGA
>DAIPYU010000109.1:0-4422 GCA_036782635.1 Nodosilinea sp. CTOTU7353 | reverse complement strand
TGTCAACGAGACCACGGGGGTAGCGACGCGGGATAGTTTGGGGTGCCGGTAGGGATTGGGTGAGTGGGTGAGTAGGTGGGTAGGCGAGTGGATGGGTGGATGGGTAGGAGCAAACGGTGGTTTGCCCTGTGGGGTCTACTTTTCATAGCGTCATCACACAGCGATCGCTTCCACCCCTGCCGACTCAAAATGCTTTTGCAGGGTGGCTTTGGGCAGCGGCCCCAGCAGGTGATCCCAGGGCAGAGGCTGGGCCAAATCCCAGTCGGCGTGGACATAGTATTCCAAGGGTGGAATCTGGCCCTGGAAATCTTTGAAAGCGCGGCGGTAGCTGCCGAGGGTGTCGCCGTAGTGACGCACGCGCTCTAGCACCGGGCCGAGGCGGCGATCGCCACGCGAGATCAGCGCCTGAATCACCGACCAGTTGTAGCTCTCGGGGCGAAAGTCGATGCCCTGGGAGCGCAGGTGCTTTTGCAGATACTTGAGCCGTTTCTCGGCTGACTTATTCACCCCGTACCACTGGAAGGGGGTGTGGGCCTTGGGCACAAAGGTGCTGCACCCAAAGGTGAGCCGCAGGCCGGGGGCGGCCTTTTTGAGCCGCAGCATCAGGGCGACGGTTTGCTCCAGATCGTCCATGGTTTCGCCGGGCACTCCGGCCATGCCGTAGAGCTTCATGGCGCTGAGACCGCCCGCTTTGGCGTTGACGGCGGCCCGCTCAATGTCGTCGGTGGCAAGTTTTTTGTTGACGATGTTGCGCACCCGTTCTGAACCACTTTCGATCGCAATCGTGATCGAGCGGCTGTCGTGGCGGGTGAGGGTTTCGGCCAGCTTGGGGGTGACGGTGTTGGTGCGCACCGACGACAGGCTGACCCGCACATCGTCGAACTGGGGCCGATTTAAATAGTCGAGCAGGGTGTCAAACTCGGGATGCTGGGTGACGGACGCGCCGAGTAACCCCAGGCGACGGGTGGCCGCTAAGCCTTGCTCGATGGCGGGCATGAGCGAGTCTTCTAAACTGGCGGGGCGAAAGGGCAGGGTGAGATAGCTGGCGAGGCAAAAGCGGCACATCTCTGGGCAGCTGCGCACCACCTCGACCATGTAGATATTTTCCCAGGCGGCGTGGGGGGTGACGACGGTGGAGGCCGAGAGCACGTTGCCCCGGTAGGTCTGCTTTTGCACCGTGGCGGGGATATCGGCATCTATAGGGTGAATGGCGCGCACGCCGCCAGTGGGGCCGTCGTAGGTAACGTCGTAGAGCGTGGGGACGTAGACCCCAGGCACCCTGGCCAGGCGGCGTAGGGTTTCGGGCCGGGAGGCAGATTTTAGCTCGACTAGGGCGTCGAAGAAGTCATCCAGCAGGGTTTCGCCATCCCCCAACAAAATCACGTCAAAGAAGTCGGCGAAGGGTTCGGGGTTGGCGGTGAGCACCGGGCCGCCGCCAAAAACCAGGGGGTGGGCGTCGGTGCGATCGCAGCCCTTCAGCGGCACATCGAGCTGCTCTAGGAGGGTGAGCAGGTTGACGTAGTCTAGCTCCCAAGAAATCGAAAACCCCAACACGTCAATGGTGGAGGGCAGCGGTTCTGACCCATCGGTAAACAACCGGCTCACCTCGACATCGGCCCGGCGGGCCAGGGTGGCCCACACCACCTGGTAGCCCAGGCTGGTAATGCCCACGCTGTATTCATTGGGGAAGGCAAACACCACCGCCAGGGCATCCACCTGGGCGCGGGTAGGCTCAAACAGCAGAGTTTCGTCCTGGAGGGGAAGAGATGCCACGGGCAGGGTACAACAGCTACAACGACAAAGAATCTTCTCCCAGTGTAAGCAGTGGAGCGTAAGCTAGGGAATTGCCACCAGTGGCAGCAGGCTCAACCTAGGGTAGGGGCGGTGGCGCCCCAGCCTCGGTATAATCCCTAAAGAGGCACCAATGATTTCATCAAGGCTATGGCCGCAGGGGACGGCGAACTGCGAACGTTTTGCCAAACCTGCAGCCTTTGCTCACAGAATTCTCAAAACGCTCACCAAAAGATCAGTTGATCTGCGCAAGAGTCGTGCTACTTACCACCAAGATGTCGTGAATGCACGGTGTCAACCGACGGAACATGAACCTACGATAAAGACAAAGCATTCTACCTGACCTGTTTTAACCGCTATGCCTACCCGTTAAATGCTACCGCAGTGGTTTCTGCGACTTCGGCCTATGACTTCTCCAACTCCCCCCATTCGCCCCACCTACATTCTCGCCGACGAGAGCACCGTGCGTGTGCCCCGAAACCCGTCGCTGCTCGCCCAGGCCGAGCGCATCGCCGAGGGCTATCACCAATGTCAGGCCGCAGAGGCAGCTCAATGGTTAAAGCAGGGGCTGGCTCACCTGCGCAAGGGGCAATACACCACGGCTTTGGCCCTGTTTCAGCAGGCGCTACAGAGCTATCGCAACCTGGGCGACAAACAGCGCCAGGCCAAGGTGATGCTCACCCTGGCCAGCCTCTACTACCGGGTGGCCGACTATCTGTGGGCGGCCGACTACGGGCGGCAGTGCCTGCGCATTGCCAGCGAGCTAGAAGATGACGCCCTGATTCAGCAGACCCTAGGCCACCTGGGCAACAGCTATCGCCACCTGGGCAACCTACAGCGCGCCCTAGAGTACATGGGCCAAAGCCTAAATCTGGCCAAGAAAATGGGCGATCGCCCCAGCGAAATGCGATCGCTCAACAACCTGGCCATGATCTACCGGGCGAAGGGCCTCACCCGCCAGGCCGCTACTCTCTACGAAGCCAGCCTGATGATGGCGACGACCCTGGGCGATCGCAGCACCAAGCTCCAAATTTTTCAAAACCTGGGCAACACCTACCTCACCCTGCGGGAATATCCCCAGGCCATCAGCTGCTATGAGCGGTTTTTGACCGTCAGCGAGGGTAGCGAAGGAGCTGGCGAGGGGGCCGTAGACAATCGCACCACCCGCCGCGTTTTGACCCAGCTCACCCTGGCCAGCATCGCCATGGGCGACCACAACCGGGCGATCGTGCATCTCCAGCATCACCTGTCCATCGCCTGTGCCCTGGGCGACACTCGCGGTGCCGCCGCTCTTATGGATGACCTAAAGTCAAGCTATGTGGCCCTCAGCGAGGCCCGCGTGGCGGCCATTCACCCAGACTTCCCCTCAATTTAGCCAACCAGTTAGTCAACCAGCACCACCAGACCCCAGCGATAAAGCGCTTCTAGAGATAGTCTCTAGAAGCGCTTTATCGCTGGGGCTAAAAAACCGTCGCTAAAACTCCTGTGATATTCTCAGGAGAACAGCGCTGTGATCGCGCCAATGCCTCACTGTACCAAGCCTAGCTAGGGATCGGTAGATTTCCCCCAGGTAAGGCTCCGGACTCGGGTTTGGTTTAGTGCCGCAGTTAGTGCCGTAAGCTTTAGGCTTTACTTTAACCCTATGACGTTATCTCGACGGTGGTTTAACCAGGCTTGCCTGGGGGTGGCGGTGGCTCTGGTAGCAGCGGCCTGCGGTGGGGGCAGCGGCGAAGACACCCTCAGTGTTGGCTCCAAAGACTTTACCGAGCAGCTAATTATTGGCGAAATGTACGCTCTAGTGCTCGAAGAGAATGGTTTTACCGTCGACCGCAAGCTAAATCTAGGCGGCACCCCCGTGGCCCAGGCGGCGATCGTGAACGGCGAAATTGATCTGTACCCCGAGTACACCGGCACCGCCCTGCTGACGGTGCTCAATCTGCCCGCCAGCAGCGATCAGCAGGCCGTCTTTGACACCGTCAAGCAAGCCTATCAAGAGCAATTTAACCTGGTGTGGCTCGACCCCTCGCCGATGAACAACACCCAGGCCCTGGCCATGACCGCAGCGCAGGCCGACACCCTCGACATTCGCACCATTTCTGACTTTGTGGCCCAGGCCAGCAGCCTCACCCTGATTGGCCCACCCGAGTTTGAGGTGCGAGAAGACGGCCTGCCGGGGCTAAAAGCCGCCTACGGCGATTTTTCACTGGCAGAATACAAGGCCGTGGATGCGGGCCTGCGCTACCGGGGCCTGGTGGATGGCGAGGCCGATGTGGCCGTGGCCTTTGGCACCGACGGCGAAATCAACGCCTTTAACCTGGTGGTGCTCGAAGACGACGAGGCCCTGTTTCCGCCCTACCAGATTGCGCCGGTTGTCAGCCAGGCGGCGCTCGACGCCAACCCCGGCATTGCCGATGCCCTCAACGCACTGTCCCCTCTGCTCAACGACGAGGTGATGCGCGAGCTGAACTACGAGGTCAGCGGCAACCAGCGCGAACCCGCCGACGTAGCCCGCGAGTTTTTGGTCAATGCAGGCCTAGTTGCTGAATAGGATATCGGGTATCGGGTATCGGAACTGAGCCTCACTCCCTGATACCTGACACCCAACACCCTGCACCGTAAACCGTATACCCT
>DAIPYU010000108.1:0-17703 GCA_036782635.1 Nodosilinea sp. CTOTU7353 | reverse complement strand
GCCCGCACGGCGCGAAACATGCCAAAGCGGCACAGCCCGGCCCCAAAGGCCAGACGCATCAGCAGCAGGGTAGGCACCTCTCGCACCGACTTGATGATGCCCGCTGGCCCAAAGCGCACCATGCCCTGGGGTCGAATCACCCCCTGCCAAATTGAGTCGAGCCAGGAGGGTAGGGTTTCCTTTGACCAGTCAGCAGTCGCCACCTGTCCCTCGACGAGTCCGGTTGCTTCCAGCTGCTCAGCAAAGCCCTCAATGCTGGCGAAGGCTGGGTGCGACCACTGGTCGAGCAGCTGGCGCATCACTGGCTGTTCCCAGGCGTTGAGAGGCACTTTGCGGTCGTCCCGCTGGTTCCAGTCGGCAACGACCAGCACCCCGCCGGGTTTCAGCACCCGCAGCAGCTCGCGGGCAAACACGGCCTTGTCGGGCATGTGGGGGCCGGCCTCCACCGACCAGACCACGTCAAAGCTAGCGTCGGGAAACGACAGCGCCATGGCGTCATCCACCTGGAAGCGGGCGGTCATGCCCTCGGGAGTGAGCTGCTGGGCGCGCTTGACCTGGTTGGGGCTGATGGTGACACCCGTAACCGCAAAGTCGTAGTCGCGGGCCAAAATGCGGCTGCTGCCGCCAATGCCGCAGCCCACATCAAGCACCGTAGAGCCCGCCGACAGGCGGTCTAACCCACCCCAGCGCACCATTTCGTGCACAAAGTCGGCCTTGGCGGTGAGAAAGTCTTTGCGGCGGGGCGGCGATCCGTAGTGACCCAGATGAATATGCTCGCCCCAGTAAAACTCCAGAATGCCGTCTTCAGTCCACTGGTCGTAGGAATTGGCCACCGTGTTTGACGACTGGTAGCGGCGGGGAGTGAGCAGATAGAGCGCTATGCCCCCCGCCAGGAGCGCAAGAAGCAGGCCAAGACCAGTAGTTACATTCATTTGAGAAGGAAGTTGCCGATTTAAGGGTCATACCGCAGTTGTGATTCTATTGTGACAAGCCTAAGCGTCTCAATCAACCTACGGGGGCTCCTTTTCCTTCAGCCTGCGTTCCAGTGATCATCATTGTTATCAGCTTGCTTCACTGTCAAAGTGCGGGCTTTGCTCCAGCTGGAGAGATGGCCAAGTTTGACTTTTGCTTTGCTGTCAATCGACTGGCCTGATTTAGACTTCTAGGCCTGGCTCCAGGGGATCGGTTTCTTCTTGATCAAAGTCAGGGCACAGCCGCTCTGGCTCGCCGGGGGCAGGCTCTACCACGGTAAAGCTGCGATCGCCCCCCTCCACCACCACCGTCAAGTAATGCAGCTCCCAGGTTGAACCCCGGGGCGCGCCCTCGACGTAGGCCTGGCCACGTCCCTGCTGGCCCGACACCGGAAACTGCAAACAGGCCACAGCCCCCTCCGACCCACCTCGACTAACGGCTTTACGGATCCAGCCCGAGGTGACCGAGTCTCCTAAGATTTCAGCGGCTTGGGGATCGTTGTCTAGGCGATCTACCGCCAGTTCGTAGGTTTGATTTGCCCCTGAGGCCTGAAACCAGCGCCAACCGGCGGAAACTATACCCGTAACCCCCAGCCCTACTAGCACTAACGGCACTAGTAAACACCCACAGCCCAGGCTCAGGCCGATTAAAACCCAGGGCGTGCGGCGGGGCGGTGGCGCCGGGTCTGAAACCGAAAAAGGGTTCTCTGGGGGCGATGTCATAGGTTGAGCAGTGGCTAAACAGTGGGCGATCTTCAGTTGCCTGACTCTGGGGTTCTTTACTCCGGTTCTTTAAACTCTGGTGTTCCTCATTCTGGTTTTTTTAACGCTGGCACTGTCAATGCCCTGCCATTGTCTGACGGCTGAAGGCTAAGGATGTAGGGGATCGCCGACTTTGCCCAGGTGGCGATGGGGGTATACGCTGCGGCATCGTCGCCGTAGCAGATCTCAAGCATTTCGGTGTGAATGATGCCGGGGTTGAGGGCTACTGCCGCCATGCCGGTGGGTAGCTCCTGCGAGAACGCCTGGGTCAGCCCCTCGACGCCCCACTTGGTGGCACAGTAGGGGGCAAACTCGGGCGAGGTGGAGCGTCCCCAGCCGGAGCTAAAGTTAATAAAAATTCCTGATTTTTGCGCCACCATGGACGGCGCAAAGTGGCGAATCACGTTGACGGTACCGTTGAGGTTGACGGCGATCACAGCGTCGAATTCTTCGGCGGGCACGAGCCACAGCGGGGCTGGATGGTTGACTAGACCCGCATTGTTGATCACCAGGTCAGGCAGGCCATTGGCGGCGATCGCCCCCTTTGCCCAGGCCGCCACCGCTGCATCATCGCTGATATCCACTGTGGTGAACTGGTGGGGGGCCGGGTGCTGGGCCGCTAGGGCGGCGATCGCATCGGCACTGCGGGCACAGCCCGACACGGTGTGGCCCTCGGCGACAAAGCCGTCGACCATGGCACGGCCCAGACCCTGACTAACGCCGGTAATAACGATGTGCTTGCCCATGGTGTGGTTGGTGTAATTAATGTGGTTAGTGTGGTTGGTGTGGTTAGTGTAATTAGAGCAGAAGACCTACGGTTAGGTCTGGCTGGCAGAACGCTGACAACCTTAAAACCAATCGACTAGTACTCTGAGGCAGAAGTCAGTCAACTGTTCCTGAAACCTGAAACCTAGCACCTGAAACCCTCAGCAAGGGTTGTTGTATTTCTGCCAGCCAATACTAGCGGCAACTCCTGAGCGCCATGATCAAAATAGTAATCGAGAAATTTGGGCCAAGCCTGCGGCGGGTGCCAGTGGTGGTGCTGATTAGCGCCCTACTGCTGGGGCTGTGGGGGCTGAGAATGCCTGGGCCGCAAGGCGTGGTGTGCGATCGCGCCGCGCCAGGACATGTCCACTGTCAGGCGACCTTACCCAGCCCCTGGGCTTGGCTGCCCCAGGCCAGCCGCACCTTCACACTGCAAAATTTCACCATTGCCTCAGAGCTGTGCGACAACAACCCCCAGGGCGGCGTACGGTTTTGCCACCGCCTTACCCTGCTGGGGGCGGGGCGACAAATCATCATGCCCGAAGTGCGCACTCCCCTGTCGGCCAGGGCCATCACCGACCAGCTGCACCAGTTTATCGCTGGAGAAGGCAGCCCTCAGCTGATCTGGTCGAGCACCACTCGCTGGCTGCCCTGGCGCACCCTGACCATTGCCCTGCTGCTGGCTGTTGCCAGCTGGGCACTGTGGGATCTGCGCTGGCCCCCGCTGCCCCCCTCACCCCTGGCTCTAGACGGGGCGGATCGTCCAGATGGGGCACCTGACTCAACCGCTTAACTTTTGACAGGGCGAAAAGCGAGTGTTTCTTGCCCTGTCAAACCAGCAGCAGCGGATAATTTACAAAAAGAAATGTTCAAACCCAGTTTTCCCCAGGTTTTCCCCAGGCTGGCTCAAGTTTTCCCCAGGTTTTCCCCAGGCTGCCACGGTGTGACTTAGGGTTAGGCACCCCTGGGGAAAACCCAGACGCTGCGTCCCCAGGTTGCTTTTTTGCCCCTGGGGAGTCTCACCCCCCAGGGGTGATCGCCCAACCCCCTATGTTTCCGTAGAGCCATCGGTTTGCTAGCCTAAACTGACCCTTAAAGCAAGATTGACAGCCCCGGAAGAGTTCGGCAGAATGGTGCGACTAGTCCAGCGAATCGTCTTCCTCTAGCGCTCACAAAGCCTGTCCTCAGGTCATTAGCGGTTGCAGAGTGGACAGTTCGCTACCTTGCCCTGGGCTAGCGCAGCCCAGGTGGTTTCGCCTGAAGTTTTACCCGATGTTCCCCATCTGAATCTAAGGTCAGCGAGAGTCTCAGGCTCTCGCCAGCTTCTAGCGCTAGATTCTAGCCGACCAATTCTAGGCGCTAGGCCCTAGACGCCCATCGTATTGCCCTGTAGCCAAACCTTATTTACCCCTCATAACCGCCCGTCTGCACCCTATTTCCCATTGAGAAGGCAGCATCCATGACCCTAAATACCACCACCCCCAAAGTCAGCCTGATGGCCGAAGTGCCTGAAGAACTCTACAACGCACTTCAGGTCTATCTGGAGGGCAACCCCGCCTGGAATCAGCACCGTGTCTTTTGCGCCGCGCTATCGCTGTTCTTAATGCAGGATAGTCAGTGCGATCGCGATGTCAATCGCATCTACCTCGACGCCCTGTTTGACTACACCCCTTAACTGGGCTTTAGATAAGCTTTCTAGTGCTTTGTCAATCTTTAATTTGTAGGTTGGATGGAGCGCCAGCGGAACCCAACAAAGGCTTGCTGCTGTTGGGTTTCACTTCGTTGCACCCAACCTACGCAAACCCTAATTTTTAGTTTTGACGCTGCCCTAGTCTACCCAGCCAATATCGGCATCGGTCAGCATGGGGTTAGGCTGCCCCTTCTCCAGGCTGGTCTCGGGCACTCCCCGGTGGTAGGTGGGCTTGGCTGGGTTGGCCTCTACAGGGCGGCGGCGGGTGATGTCTACCCCAGAGATGCGGCGGGAGGCCTGAACTGGAGTCGGGGCCGGGGCCTCCGCCAGTTTCAGAATGGTTTGCTTCGCCTCGTCTAGTTCCGCCTGGGTTTTGGTCAGAGCCTCGGCCTTGGCTTTGGTGGCCGTCTCTGCCTGGCTGAGACTGTCCTTTAGCTCAAACAGCCGCTCCTGCTGGGTAGCCAAATCTTTTTGCAGCCCGGCGACGGTTTTTTCGAGCTGGGTTTTGTCTTTCTGCGCGGCCGCCAGGTCTTTCTCTAGGGCGCTCAGCCGCTGGGCCAGGGCAGCCGCCCCGGCGGCTGCCTCAGTCTCTGATGCCGCCGGAGTGGGTATCCCCGCCACTGCGTTAACAGGCGCTGCCGCTTTGTCCTCTGGCTTTTCCGCTGCTTCCTCCTTTAGCTTCTCCTCTGGCTTGGCGGCTTGGCGGCTGGTGGCGGTGCGGCGACCAGCCCCTGTCCGAGAGCGACGGCTGGCGGTGGCCTTGGGGGCGGCCTTGGCGGGGGGCTTGGCGGCGGCTTTGGGGGCGGCCTTGGCAGCCTCTTTTTCCTCAGCTGCTGCCGCTGGAGTCGCCTTCGGGGCTGGGGCGTCAGCTTTGCTCACTTCTTCTTTAAGCAGGTCGGAGAGGCTTTTTTTGGTCATGGCTGGGTCCAGTCTCGCTGTAGTTCTTCGGCAACTCGGCAGTAGTCAGAACGCGCCTCCTGGCTGTTTTTGCCCCGCCACTTGAGCACCGGCAGCCCCTCTAATGCGGCCCGCTCGTGGGCTTTATAGGCGCGAATAAACGCATTACAGGCGGGAATTTTTAGCTCTAGCAGCGTGTTCTGAGCTTCAATGGCTTCGCCGACGCTGCGGGAATCCACCTTCGTCAACAATACTCGATGGGATACCCCGCTGGGCGATACCGCTTCATTCACTGTAGTAATCAGTACGGCTAGATCCATCGGCGCGGGCGGGGTGGGCAGCAGCAGGTAATCTGCCGCTGAAATCACCGCGGCTAGGGTGGCTGACCCCAGCGCGGGCGGGGTGTCTACTACGATCAGGTCGTGGCCGTGCCCCTGCTTGAGTCGCCCCAGCCGGGCCGGGTTGATTTCTTGCTTGACCTCAAAGCCCAGATCTACCGGGCTGCGCCCCGTCCACCACAGGGCCGACCCCTGGGGGTCAGCATCCACCAGCAGCACCGACTGGGTCTGGGCAAACACCGCCGCCAGGTTGACGGCGGTGGTCGTTTTGCCGACACCGCCCTTGCCGTTAAACACCGCTAACACAATCGGGCCAGCCAAGGTCAGTCCTCCTCAGGACGGTCGAATTTTTGAGGGGCAGCGTCTGGCGCGCCCAGGGTGATCGCCACAGCCTTCGGAATGGTACTGCATGGTGGCCCAAACGACATATCCAGATTTGCCCAATCCGCCCCCCGCCGCCCCATCTCCCTGGCCATCTCTCTGGCCCACCCCCCTGATAGAATACAGGCGACCCAACCCAACTCAGAACTCATGCGCTATAGCATCATGCTGCAACTGGTTGTCGCCACCACCCTGATACTCACCGGGGCAGCGGCATTCTTCGCCTGGCTGCAAAATCGCCCCGCTGAGATAGAAACGTCCCAAACAGCCTGCCAGGCGATCGCCGCCCGCGCCGCTGAGCCGGGTGCCCATGGCTAACCCCACCCCGTCAGACTCGCCGTCTGCGTCCTTGACGTCTTCATCTAAGTCATGGTTTGGTCGTCGCCCCCGACGACGCATCTTAACCGCACCGCTGCCTGACCCCATTGCCGAAAACATTGAGGCCATTATTGCCATTCACCGGCAGGAGGCTGAGGATGCCACCGCCGCCGAGAAAGTCTTAGAAGTGGTGGCGGCTTGGTTTAGTCAGCCGGGCTTTTTATACCTGCTGCTGCTGGGCTTGGGGCTTGGGCTGGGGGGCGATGCCCTCAATCAAACGGGGCTGCTGCCCTTTGACCTACCCACCTTTCACTGGGCCGATCAGGGGCTTGACGCAGCGGCCTTGCTGATTTCCACCGGGGTGCTGATTCGCCAAAACCGCCAGGAGGGCTTTGCCGAACAGCGCACCCAGCTCATGCTTCAGCTCAACCTGCTGTCTGAGAAAAAAATTGCCAAGATCATTGCCCTGATGGAAGAGCTGCGGGAAGACCTGCCCAATATGGAGCAGCGCTACGACCACGAGGCCGCCGTCATGCAGGTCTCCACCGACCCCCTGGCCCTGCTAGAAGCCCTCAAAGAAAACCTAGAAGAAGAACTCTCCCCGGAAGTATCCCCAGAGGAGCAAGAAAAAACCTAGTGGTCTGTCAAGCTTTAATTTATAGGTTGAGTGGCGCGATATCAGAACCCAGCAAGTCTTGCCGCTGTTGGGTTCCACTTCGTTTCACCCAACCTACGCGAACCCTAACTTTTAGTTTTGACGTTGCACTAGAGCACCGGTACAGTATCTAAATCACAGCACTCACCCTGGTGCCCTGGCTCCGCCTGGGCATCCTGCTCTTGCGGCTCTGCCGCGCCGTTGAGGAGGCAGAGCCTCCGACGAGCATTCCAATGCAGAGCACTGGAACGAGGAGTCGCGAATACTGAACCCGTGCTCTAGCAGTTGGCCAAGCTAATTTTGACGGAGGCCAGCCGTTTAGGAATCAGGGTTTACGGTATACGGTGTGCGGTTCACGGCAAACCGTACACCGTACACCCCACTGACCTGTCATTTTTAGCTGGGCAACCCACTATCGCAGTAGCTGTTTGACGGTGCTGATCATATCCGCGGGGCGAAAGGGTTTGGTGATGTAGGCATCGGCCCCCTGCTTCATGCCCCAGTAGCGGTCAAACTCTTCGGCCTTGCTGGAGCAGATAATCACGGGAATATTTTGGGTGACGACGGTGCTTTTGATCCACCGACAGAGTTCGTAGCCGTTCATGTTGGGCATGACAATATCGAGCACCACCAGATCGGGGGGCGTCGCCTGAATCATATCCTGGGCTTCTACGCCGTCTTTGGCTTCTACCACCGTCAGGCCAGCCTTGAGCAGCAGCCCCGCAATCATTTCTCGCAGGGTTGAGCTATCGTCGACAATTAGCACTGTACTCATACTGATGCCTCGCTGACGGTAAGCAGACCGTCCGTTGCTCCGTAGCTATTATGGCCAATTTGGGCGAACTCTAACACTTTAATTTCTGCCCTGTGGTAGCCCCTTTACCCATCCAGCTGTCTTGGGCTCGGGGAGGTTGTAAACGCCTGCTATCGCAGGGAGAATTTGCGCACCGCTAGCAGGCTGCCGATCAGCCCTACTAGGGTGCCCAGCCCCAGCAGGGCGGCGGGCAGTAAAATCAACTGCTGGGGGGTAAGGCGCAGCCCTTCCACCACAAACTGAATGAAGTCGGCCTGCTGGGTGGCCAGCTCGGTTAAAAAGCGCTGAATGGCCAGCAGCAGGCCCCAGGCGACGGTGGCCCCGGCCAGACCAAAGACGGCCCCCTGTAAAATGAAGGGCAAATAGATCCACACTCGGGTGGCACCGACCAGCTGCATCACCTCGATTTCGCGCTTGCGGGCCAGCACAATTAGACGAATGGTGGTGGTGATGACGGCGGTGGCGGTCATGGTAAGAATGGTGATCACAAACAGGCTGGTCCACTTGAGGCCGTCGTTGAGCTGGGCCAGGCGAGTGACGGCTTCGTCAACGTAGCGCACCTCGTCGACGCCGTCGAGTTGCTGGAGCTGGGCGGCGATCGCCGGTACCGCCTCAGAATCTCTGGCCTTGACCTTGAGCTCGTCCACCAGGGGGTTGCCCTTGAGCTGGTCGGTGGCTCCGGCGATCTCAGACATGCCCAGGTCGTTGACCAAACTGGCCCAGGCCGACTCCTTAGTTACCGGTGTCACCCCCACCACGTCGGGAAATGCCTCAACTACGGGTTTCAGATCGCTGGCCTGAAAGCCGCTCTGGAGATAGGCCGACACCTCTAGCTGACTGCCAAACTGGTTGAGCAGCCGCTCTAGCTGCCAGGTCGATTGCAGGCTAATGCCAAACAAAAACAGCAGCACGGTGATGGTGCTGATGGCCGCCCAGTTCATCCAGCCGCCGCGCCGCAGGCCCAAAAAAGTCTCGCGCAGCAGATAGTCAGACTTAGTTAGAAGCTTGAACATAGTGCCCTTGCCTGGGTATGTGGGGCTGATAGTGATAGATATAGTGGTTTGCACCCGATTCAAACACTAAACATGGGGTTAATTATGGCGCTAACCACAGCATGGTCTAAGCTATGCGCTGTCCGTCGCCCTGTCAAGGGAAGTTCTTGATTTGCAACTTCAATCAGCATTAGTAGGCTAGGCTAGGGCAGTCGTCAAAGAATGCCGCTCATAAGGATATAAGAGGATCTGGGTTATGGCCCCACCGGTTTCCTTACCCGATCGCCAGGCGGTAATTGACCAAGCCCTGGGGCTGGGGTTTGACCTGGTGGGCATTGCGACGGTGGAGACCGACCCCAGCGACGCCGAGGCGACAGTGGTAGCGCACCTGCAGACCTGGCTCAACCAGGGCCACCAGGCCGATATGGGGTGGATGGATAACCCCCGCCGGCAGGATATTCGCCAGGTGCTACCGGGAGTGCGATCGCTGATTTGCGTTGCCCTCAACTACTACACGCCCCACCGCCACTCCGCCGACCCCCGCCACGGCAAAATCTCCCGCTACGCCTGGGGGCGCGACTATCACCGGGTGCTGCACAAGCGGCTCAAGGCCCTGGCCGACTGGCTCACCGCCGCCGGGGAAGGCACAATTCAGGTGCGCTACTACGCCGACACCGGCCCGGTGCAAGACAAGGCCTGGGCCCAGCAGGCGGGGCTGGGCTGGGTGGCCAAAAACGGCAATTTAATTACCCGCCAGTACGGCTCCTGGGTATTTTTAGGCGAGCTGGTGACGACCCTTGCCCTGGCTCCCGATCCGCCCCATGCATCTCACTGCGGCACCTGCACCCGCTGCCTAGAGGCCTGCCCCACCGCCGCCATTACCCAGCCCTACGTGGTTGACGCCAACCGCTGCATTGCCTACCACACCATCGAAAACCGGGCCGAGACCCTGCCAGAGACGATTGTGCCGCACCTGCAAAACTGGGTGGCGGGCTGCGACATTTGCCAAGACGTCTGCCCCTGGAACCAGCGCTTTGCCCAGCCCACCCCCGCAGCAGAATTTCAGCCCTACCCAGAGAACCTAGCGCCGAATCTAAACGACTTAGCTAACCTAACGGAAGCCGAGTGGGATCAACGGTTTCGAGCGTCGGCCCTGCGACGGATCAAACCGGCCATGTGGCGGCGCAATGCCCAGGCCGCCCAGCAGAATCATCGTGAATTGCCCTGACTAACATCAGCCGCCCACAACCGCAGTACACTCTATATATTCTTTTGCTAACTACCCTTAAATCGCTGCTGTGCTAAAACGCCTCTCTCTCCTGCCGCTGCTGACGCTCTGTGGTCTGCTGGGCACCTCACTGCCCGTCCGCGCCCAGGCGCTCACTCCCTACGTGCTGCCCCTTGACTACGATCTGATGGCCGAGCAGGGGCTGTTTTTGGCCAACGAAGCCCAGCAGCTGGCGGAGTTTCAGCAATTTGGTCGGGCGTTGGCCCTGGCCCAGCTGGCGGTCCAGCTGGCCCCCAACGAAGGCCAGGTGCTGGCGCTGCTGGGGGGCCTCTACCTGCAAAATAGCGATTTTGAGCAGGCCCTGCCGCTGCTAGACCGCGCTCGAGTGCTGCTGCCCGACAATGCTCGGGTGCTGTTTGCCCTGGGGTCAGCCTATCTACAGCAAGACAATCCCCAGCTGGCCTCTGGCTACCTAGAGCAGGGGCTGCGGCTAGAAGCTGAAAACCCCAACGCCCTGTTTGATTTGGGCAATGCCTACTTCAAGCTGGGGGAGTACCCCAAGGCGATCGCCAGCTTTGAGCAATCGGCGGCGGCGGAGCCTGAGTTTTGGCCCCCGATCAACAACATTGGCCTGGTGCTCTACGAGCAGGGCGATGCCCCTGGGGCGGTGGAATACTGGCGGGCCAGCCTCGATCTGGCGGCCAACGAGCCTGAGCCTAAGCTGGCGATCGCCGTTGCCCTCCACGCCCAAGAAAACTGTGGCGTGCCCGTGGTCAGGGCCGCCAACGCTAGCTGCCAAGAGGCCCTGCGCCTCGGGGTAGAAGCCCTAGAACAAGACAGCCGCTACGCCGACCTCGATTTCTTGCGCCTCAATCTCTGGGGCGATCGCCTGATCGACTCCACCCTCGACTTCTTTGAGGTGCCCGATATCAGAAACCTGCTCAGTGAGCTGTAGCTACTGGCCCAGCAAACCCCATCAATCAAGCCCAATCAATAGCGCTGGGGCACAAAAAACTGCTCATTGATGGGGGGCCGCACGTAGTCGATCGGAGCGCTCTTGCGGGGCGATAGCTCCAGCGGGTCTGGGGTCATATCCACATAGTCGAGCTTGCTGAGAACGTGACTGATGCAGTTGAGCCGCGCCCGCTTTTTGTCGTCGGCCTCGACGGTAAACCACGGGGCCTCAGGAATGTTGGTGTGGGCAAACATGACGTCTTTGGCCTGGGAATATTCCACCCAGCGATCGCGCGACTCCAGGTCCATGGGGCTGAGCTTCCAGCGCCGGGCCGGGTCGGTAATGCGCGACTGAAACCGCCGCTCCTGCTCATCGTCGCTGACCGAAAACCAATACTTCAGCAAAATGATCCCCGAGCGCACCAGCATGCGCTCAAACTCAGGGCAGGTGTGCATAAACTCGTTGTACTGATCGTCGGTGCAAAAGCCCATCACCCGCTCGACCCCCGCCCGGTTATACCAGCTACGGTCAAAGCAGACAATTTCTCCGGCGGCGGGCAGGTGGGCCACATAGCGCTGAAAGTACCACTCGGTTTTTTCGCGATCGCTGGGAGTCCCCAGCGCCACCACCCGGCAACCGCGCGGATTCAGGGGTTCGGTAATACGCTTAATGGTGCCGCCCTTGCCCGCCGCGTCGCGGCCTTCGAAAATAATCACAATGCGGTGGCCAGTGTGCTTGACCCAGTACTGCATTTTTACCAGCTCCACCTGCAATCGAGCCAGTTCCTTCTCGTAGAATTTTTTCGGCAGCTTAGAGCTGCCCTCAGCTTCAGAAATATGGTCGATGGCCAATTGGCCTAGGTTCTGATCCTGCTTGGCCTGCTTGGCCTGCTTGGCCTTAGAGTGCTTTGACTTTGACTTTTTTTTAGCCTTTTTCTCGTCGGAGCTAATGCTGTTAGCTTTTGTCATTTCAGCGTCATCCTAAAAGCTACCCTCCCAACCATACCGTTAGCTTTGGGGCTGGGGCGTAGACGCAACTACTTTAAACCTCTATCCCAATCATCTTTACCAAAATGGCGTGCTCTTATATCCACGGGCCTAGATCCTGGGATAGAAACCCTAGCGATCTGCGGCCTGGGTAAGCTATCCCCAGAGGCCGATGCCCACAACCCTTCACTACCAGTAGTTTATTGGCATCGCTCTGGTTCGTTGACCGCTGGTTCGTTGACCGCTGGTTCGTTGGCCGCTTGCTCTATGCACTGGCCACCGATATGCAGCTTCATGAACTGAAGATACGTTTGCTTTGACATTTTAAATCGACAGGCTATACCTAGAGAAACTCGTCGCCTTTTTGTCAGGGCCAAAGGGTCTGAGTTCCTAGTCGTCATTCTTTGATCACCCTCATACAGTAATCACTATGAATATCTCACGATGGCTCATAGCGGCAGCGGCCCTAGGGGTTTGTGGCCTGCCTACCCAAGCTGTGGCTTCGCCCCAGGTGCTGCAAACTACGCCCTTAACCATGGCCGATGCCCTGGCTGTTGAGCAACACAGCCAAGATCGCCTTACCGGTTTGGCCAACGAAGTAGGCCAGCAGGTTGGCCCCCAATCAGGCAGTAAAAACTCTGACTTCCTCGAGTCGCTAAATATACCTCTGCTCAACGACCTGCTAGACGAGTCGGGAGAACTACGTCTGCCCCTGGGTTTGACCGTCTACGACGCCATGGGCACCACCTCTGTGGGGTTTGGCACCAACTTTTAGATGAGCCTATTGCGGATCGGTTGCCTAGGGTAGGGCAATAGGTTTTAGCCCAGGCCCGGTATACTACCAAGGAAGGAAAGTGGGATAACAGGCCTTGGGCGTCGATCTTCGCAGCTATGTCTATATTGATAATCTTCAACCCCAGCACGCGGCCTATATGGGCACTGTGTCGCTGGGGTTTTTACCGCTGCCCGGCGACGCCTCTCTGTGGATAGAGATTTCTCCCGGCATTGAGATCAACCGCATTCTCGATATTGGTCTCAAGTCAGCGGTGGTGCGCCCCGGCACGCTGATCGTCGAGCGTCTATACGGCCTGCTCGAGATTCACGCCAGCAACCAGGGAGAAGTGCATGCGGCAGGGGGGGCCATGCTCGATGCCCTGGGTGTCACCTACCGCGAGCGCCTTAAACCCCGGATTATTTCGAGTCAGGTGATTCGCAACCTCGACCCCCACCACGTTCAGCTGATTAACCGCAGCCGCCGGGGCAACATGATCGTAGCGGGTCAAACCCTCTACGTATTTGAAGTAGAGCCTGCCGCCTATGCCTCCTTAGCCGCTAACGAAGCCGAGAAAGCGGCCCTGATCAACATTCTGCAAATTAGCTCAGTGGGCAGCTTTGGTCGCCTTTACCTGGGGGGCGAAGAACGCGACATTTTGGCCGCTCGGCAGGCGGTAATCGCGGCCCTAGAAGCTGTGCCAGGGCGAGAGCAACTGATTGATCAGCGCAACGAGTGATTGGCAGGCTAACGGCGGTAGGTCTGGCCAAACTGATCAATTACTTAATGTAATCAGCATGCCCGAGCAGCCCCAACGCCCCTGATGTCAGCAATAATCAGCTTTTGTTGACAACTTTGGGAACAAAGCAACTATGCCTTTGGGAAGATAGACAACCCTGGCGGGAATGCTACAACTCTTCAAGTCTGATGAAGTTGTACGAACTGCATGAATCAGATGCATGAATCAACTTCGCCGACACATTAGCAACATTTGTTAGTTAGGACGTATCTTCAATGACTCCGAACACTCTTCGTATTGCTATGGGTCTACTGCTGTTTGGGGCTGCCCCGGCTGCGGTCACCGCTTTCCCTCAGCAGGCTTTCTCTGACAGCCACAAGCCCGCCGTTGAACAACAGGTCGAAATGGACTCGGCCCCTGCTGCCGAAGTTGAGCAGCCTGCTGCTGGTGAGCTTGAGCCTGCTGATCAGCCCATTGCCGCTGAGCTATCCATCGCCGAGATCGCCGCTGCCGACGGCGACTTTGAAATTTTGACCGCTGCGATTGAGGCCGCTGGCCTAACCGAAGCCCTCAGCAACGGTGACCTGTCGATCACGGTGTTTGCCCCCACTGACGAGGCCTTTGCCGCCCTGCCCGAAGGCACCGTCGATGAACTGCTACTGCCCGAAAATCTCGATCAGCTGACCCAAATTTTGACCTACCACGTGGTCGATGGCGAAGTGTTCTCCACCGACTTGGCCTCTGGTGAAGTAGAAACCCTGTCTGGCGATTCTGTAACCGTGGAAGTGGGGGGTGAAACCGTCACCATCAACCAAGCCAACGTGGTAACCGCCGATATCGAAGCCAGCAATGGTGTCATCCACGTGATCGACGCTGTGCTGCTGCCTCAGTAGACCTCTTTTTAGCAGATTGGTCCTAGGCTGCTAGCTACGCACCTAGGCAGTGGGCAACGGGCGATCACCCTGTAGTTAGAGCGATCGCTCTGACTACAGGGTGATTGCCCGTTTTGGCCGTGAAGAAAGCGATTGCCACCACCGCAGTCTCTTCCCCGGGGATCAGATCACACGCTGATATCAAATTGTTGAAGTATCATCAGCAATGAGCGCCAGCCTCAATAACTGTAGGGTTAGGAGTGCTTAAGATAAGATATTTTGATGCGGCCTGCCGTGTGAGTGCTACCGACCCCAGGGGCATACTTAAGTACAAGACAAAAAAAGTACAAGACAAAAAGCACAAGCTAAACGTAAGAGCTAATCGCGGTGATTGTCAGAGCATGAAGGATTCCACCCCCGGCGACCAGAAGCAGCTTCTGTTGATCGATGACGACCCCAACCTGATTTTGCTAGTCAAGGACTATCTTGAGTTCCGTGGCTACGAGGTGATCACAGCGGGCAACGGTCGAGAAGCCCTAGAAGTACTGGAAAATACTAGCCCAGACATGATCATCTGCGACGTGATGATGCCTGAGATGGATGGTCATGCCTTCGTCCGCCACGTGCGAGAAAGCCCATCTACGGAGTGGATTCCAATTTTGTTTCTATCGGCCAAAGGCCAGAGCCAGGACCGCGTCAAAGGCCTCAACACTGGGGCCGACGTGTATATGGTCAAGCCCTTTGAGCCAGAAGAGCTGGTCGCCCAGGTCGAGTCATCCCTGAAGCAGGCCTCGCGACTGATCAAGCAGCAGATCAAGGGCAGCGGCAGCCCGGCGATTCAGGTGCCCTTTGACGTGGAGCTGACCCCCACCGAGCTGCGGGTGGTGCAGTTTGTCGCCCGAGGCATGGCCAACCGCGAGATCGCCAACGAGCTACAGGTCAGCCAGCGCACCATTGAGAGCCACGTGAGCAATATGCTGGGCAAGACCGGGCTGAATAACCGCACGGAGCTAGCCCGGTGGGCGATCGAAAACAATAAGGCATAGGGGGGAGATACGGTGTACGGTGTACGGTTCACGGGGCAGCCTTAGACCGTGCACCGCACACCGTAAACCCTGCTTTACCGTAAACCCTTCTTTCCTGGCACAATCAGGGAAGTTACCCCACCGTGTTCTCAACCTATGACCTCTGCCCCCCTGAGCTGGTCGGCCCTAGAAGAAATGGCCGATTTTTCCGTTGACCTGGTGAATGGCCCCACCAACGCCCAGTCGCGGCTGCGCCTGTTTGGCCAGCCAGAGTCTGCCGTTCGCGTGACGCTCTATCGCGACAACCACGCCTGGTGCCCCTACTGCCAAAAGGTGTGGCTGTGGCTCGAAGAAAAGCAGGTGCCCTACCGGATCGAAAAGGTCACCATGTTTTGCTACGGCGAGAAGGAAACCTGGTATAAGCGCAAGGTGCCTTCGGGGATGCTGCCCGCCCTGGAACTAGACGGGCGCATGATTACCGAAAGCGACGACATTTTGCTGGCCCTAGAGAATGCCTTTGGCCCCCTGGTGCGGGGCATGAAAGACCCGCAGGTGGTGCCCCTGCGCCAGCTGGAGCGGCTGCTGTTTCGGGCCTGGTGTATGTGGCTGTGTCAGCCCGCGCGATCGGCGGCGGCTGACCAGCGGGCGGGCGAACAATTCGTGGGCATTGTGCAGCGGGTCGAGCAAGCTCTCGCCAGCACCCATGGCCCCTTCTTTTTGCCGGAGTTTAGCACCGGCGATGTGGTGTTTGTGCCCTACGTGGAACGCATGAACGCCAGCCTCTACTACTACAAGGGCTATTCGCTGCGCGAGGAGAACCCCCGTTTGGGAGCGTGGTTTGACGGGCTGGAGAGCCGCCCCACCTATCGCGGCACCCAGAGCGACTTTCACACCCACGTCCACGATCTGCCACCGCAGATGGGTGGCTGCTACGAGAATGACCTGCCCGAGACGAAACGTAACCAGGCCCAGGTAGACCTGGGCCCCTGGCTGGGCCTGCCCGATGTGGCCTATCCAGAACCAGAGACTGCTCGGGTGGAGGCGCTAGCTCGCGTAGTGAAGCATTGGGAGAACATTGTGAAGGTGAATCCGGCGGATGAAGCGGTGATCGACCCGGCGCTGCGCTGTGCGTTGACTTATTTGATCACGGGGGATGTCTGCCAGCCGCCAGCGGGGAGTGACTTGGGACTGCGGTATTTGCGCGATCGCATCAATGTACCCCGCGATATGTCGATCTACGCCGCCAAACGCCTGCGGGAGGCGCTGGAAGCCACTGCTGCCCTAGCGGGAAATGCTCAGCCAGAACCCCTACCCACCCGCCACCGCCGCGACCAAGACCCGACCAACTTCGCCGCTTAGGTGAGGGGACAACAGAATTTACTATTGACGCGAGTGTGATTACAGCTATCCCCTCCTGGGAGCTGACTTTTTCTGCTAAGAGTATCCCAACTAAAAAAGTATCCATTTCTAGGACGCGAACTCGGCCCGTTGGGCCGGTCGCAGTGAAATCCCGGACAAGTATTTAGTTGGGATACTCTAAGTCTGGTTAGCGAGTTGCCAGCCCTCTACGAGACCATTGAGTCGGCATCTCGGCTTAACCCCTGGCTCAGACGCTCAGGCGACACAACCCGAATAGCGATCGCCGATCTAGTCCACGCCCACGGGGCGTTGCTGTGTGTCGATGGGGTGGCTTTTGCCCTGATTCAAGCCCACGAAGGAGAACTCAACCAGCGGCTGCTGTCGTTTTTGCACAGTCGGCCCAAGGTGCGAATCATTGGTCGAGATACGGCTGACCCGACTCAGCGAGTTTCGACGATTTCGTTTGTGGTGGAGGGGGTGAGCAGCGACAAAATTCCGCCGCTGCTGGATGCCCATAAAATTGGCATTCGCTACGGGCATTTTTACGCCCTGCGGCTGATCGAAGATTTGGGGCTGCTGCCCCAGTAGGGGGTGGTGCGGGTGAGCCTGGTGCACTACAACACGGTGGAGGAGTGCGATCGGCTGATCGAGCAGCTAGAAGGGTTGCTGTAGGGGCCAGAAACCCGGTTTCTCAAAGAAACCGGGTTTCTTTCTGCGGGCACTTTAAAGGCGTGTTCTCTACGGATGGCTGAGCGATGCCGCGGCGCAGCGTTACCTTTTCGCCTGGGTGCTACTACCACCTCTATAACCGAGGCAACAATAGGCAAAATATCTTCTTTGAGCGAGAAAACTATCTGTATTTTTTGCAGCAGTTTCGCCACTACCTCTTGGGTGAAACGCTACAGGTTTTGGCCTATTGCTTGATGCCAAACCACTATCATTTTTTGGTTTGTCTGCGATCGCACGATTTATCTAAGCCAATGCACGCATTTTCGCTGTCATACACGAAGGCGATCAATCGTCGCTACGAGCGCTGTGGGAGTTTGTTTCAGGGCAGGTTTCGGGCAATTCATGTGGACAGCGAGCGCTATTTGCTGCACCTATCGCGCTACATTCACCTTAACCCGGTGGCTAGGGTGTTGATTATGCTGGGATAGTTGCGACCACTTTTCCTGCTACTTCTG